>NZ_BAABRO010000001.1:0-300000 GCF_039545035.1 Novipirellula caenicola | reverse complement strand
AACGCAGTTAGGCCCCTTGTTACCGGATTGCGGATTCCCGCATCCTTAATTGCCCAGCGGTTCGGCTTCCCGAGTGAAACGGTGCGGATTTTACGGCGTCGTTGGTGTGGGACGTTTGCACTGGCGTGTCATAATGACTTGGCGTCGGCCCTGAATTTCCAGTTCCGTTTATTTCACTTCTATCGGGCCACCCCCAACATTGGCTGTACTTATGGTTTCAAACGCTTCCATCCCCAAAACCTGCGATGTGGTGATTATCGGCGGCGGGATCGTAGGGTTGGCGACCGCGACGACGCTGATTCAGCGACACCCGTCGCTAGAGGTATGCGTTGTGGAAGCCGAATCGCAGGTTGCGGCGCATCAGAGTGGACACAATTCGGGGGTTTTGCATTCGGGGATTTATTACAAACCAGGCTCGGCCAAAGCGATTACGTGTCGCCGCGGAAAAGCATTGATGGAAGCGTTTTGCGACGAGCATCAAATTGCCTGGGACCGCTGCGGCAAGGTGGTGGTGGCCACCGATGCGATCGAGGCTGAGCGGTTGGATGCAATCGCGGCGCGGGCAAGCGAAAACGGAGTGGAGTATCGCCGCATCGATACGGACGAACTTCGCAAGATTGAACCGTCGGTTGCCGGGGTGGCTGCGCTCCATGTGCCTGAAACCGGAATCGTGAACTATGCCAAAGTGTGCGAGGCGATGCGGCAACAAATTTTGCAACGTGGCGGGCATGTGGTGTTGTCGTTTAAGGTGAAACAGATCGAATCGGTTTCCTCATCCGTTGCGATCACCGATTTGAACAATCGCACGATCCATTGTGGGCGAATGATCAATTGCGCAGGGCTGCAGAGCGACCGCATCTTGCGAATGGCAGGCGGGCAACCGGCGGTGAAGATTGTCCCGTTTCGAGGCGAGTATTACGATCTCGTGCCGGAACGCGAGCACTTATGTCGCCATCTGATCTATCCGGTTCCCAATCCCTCGTTTCCCTTTTTGGGAGTCCATTTCACGCGGATGATCGACGGTGGAGTCGAGTGCGGTCCCAACGCGGTTTTGGCGCTATCACGACACGGTTATGATTGGCGGACGTTTCACGCGGGCGACCTGCTTGAAACGCTTCGCTATGGCGGTTTTCGCAAACTGGCTCGCAAGTATTGGCGGACCGGGGCGGGCGAGATTCACC
The DNA here is from genome assembly GCF_039545035.1 of Novipirellula caenicola. Classification (NCBI taxonomy): domain Bacteria; kingdom Pseudomonadati; phylum Planctomycetota; class Planctomycetia; order Pirellulales; family Pirellulaceae; genus Novipirellula; species Novipirellula caenicola. The sequence goes on along the minus strand of NZ_BAABRO010000001.1, from coordinate 298,819 downwards.
GTTCGCTGCGGAAACCGGCGTTTGTGGCGGCGTTGCAGAAGTTGATTCCGTCGATCCGTGCATCCGATTTGCGACCCGGTCGCGCCGGCGTGCGGGCACAAGCGGTCACGCCTGAGGGTGACTTGGTGGACGATTTTCTAATCGAGACCACCAATCATGCGATCCACGTGCTGAACGCCCCCTCGCCAGCGGCAACCGCGTCACTGGCGATCGGCGGCACGATCGTGGACCGATTCGAATCGCTGCAAACGAATTAGAAAGGCGTTTGACCCCGCATTTGCCGCGTCCAACACAATTCGAATCAGGGCGAATCCCGTACGGGACGCTTGACGAATTGGGGGGCAAAACACTAGGTTTTCTGCTGAACCAAAGCCAATGACGCGTGTCATTGGCTCTGACGCACCTCCATTTCCAACCAACGCGATTCCAATATGACTTTTGAGACCCGCCCACGAAAGGGATCTGATTTTGCTGGCCTTTCGGTCGCGATTGTCACACCGTTCACTGATGGTGAGGTGAATTATCCGCGTCTGAAAGAGCAAGTCGAATTCCAAATCGAAGCCGGCACGCGTTGCATCGTTCCCGTGGGAACGACCGGTGAATCGCCGACACTTTCGCACGACGAGCACGAAAAAGTGATCTCCGAAGTGATCCAGTGTGTGGCGGGACGTGCGAAAGTCATGGCGGGTACCGGCAGCAACAGCACCGCCGAAGCACTGCGTTTGACAAAGCGAGCTGCGGCCGAAGGAGCCGATGCAACGCTGCAGGTCGCACCGTATTACAACAAGCCGACGCAAGAAGGTTTCTACCAGCACTTCAAAGCGGTTGCCGAAGCGGTCGACATTCCGGTCTGTGTTTACAACATCCCCGGACGTTGTGGCAAAGAGATCGAAGTGGAAACCATCCAGCGGTTGGCGGACGTCCAAGGGATCACGATGGTCAAAGAAGCGACCGGGAAATTGGATCAGTGTTCGGCGATCGTGGGCACCACGGATTTGACCGTTCTCAGCGGCGACGATTCGTTGACATTGCCGATGATGAGTGTCGGCGCGGAAGGCATCGTTTCGGTGGTCGGCAACTTGGTGCCGCGTGACATGATCGAATTGGTCAACGCGGCGGCCAGCGGCGATTTTGCCAAAGCGATGGCGATGCACCACAAGTTGTTTGCGCTTTGCCAGAACATGCTCGGTTTGTCGACCAACCCAATCCCGCTGAAAGCGGCAATGATGATGGTCGGCCGCGACTCGGGTGAGTTGCGATTGCCAATGACCACGCTGGATGATGCGTCGATGGAAAAGCTGAAAGAGACGCTGTTTGCTTACGGCATCAATTCAGCACTGGCGAACTAGCCGTGACCGTGGTTTGAGGGCGTAAAGTTATCAACCGCCTTGTTAGCGGTGCCGCGCAAGCCGCCCGGCAAATTTCGAACGTTTTTTCACGCCGCAACCGGACGGTTCGCGCCGTTCCGCTACGAAATGCTGCGATGCCGTATTCACGGCCGCACATTCAGTCGCGGTTGGCGGCTGCGAATCAATTCGCTTTCGTAGGCCCGGCGAACGGTGACCCGTTTGGCTGGGCTGTCTCTAGGAAAGACGTGCAGCTCGACCGTCACTCTCGATGATGCGTCGCTGTCGAGGTACGCCGCCAATGACGCGCGATCGCTGCCGCTGAGGTGCTCGCCGAGTCGTTGCCGCAGATTGTTGGCTTCGCCGATATACAAATAGCCGCGGGGCGTGCAAAACAGATAGATTCCCGGTCCGTCGCTGATCTTCCCGGACGCGATAGCCTGCTGTAGCGAATCCAGCGAATATGTTTCAATCACGCGGTGCCAATCGGCGACGCGAAGTACCAATTCGGGGCGAAGGGCCCGGCGTTTTCGCAGCGACAAGACGGCTTTGCGGATCGCGACGGGGTTTGCCTCGGGCGTAATTTTATGGGCTTCGCGATCGAGCTGCTGGCGAAACGTCGGATCGGCTAGCAGCGTATCGCTGGAAATTCGATGTCGATCCATCACCACGCGAGCGGCGATTTCAGCGACCGGGACGATCGATTCGTCGACGGGGTCGCCATGCCGCGTCGCTTTGGATGTCAGTTTTCCTGATTTGCGAAGCTGCAGCAACGCCAGCAGTGCGTCTCGTTCAAAGCCCTCGTCGCGCGGTTCGATCGGCGAAAGTTCGGTCAGAAATTGGTTTCTCAGATCGTCTCGGATCATCACCTCGTCGACGCTGTAGCCATCGGACGCGGCGGCAAAGGCGGTATCAATCTCGGCGGTCGAAAAATCAGTTCCTGCCGCCGAAGTCACGGCCAGAACCAAAGCGATTGCGACCGCCTCGAACCAAGCCACCTTTGTGAGCGGGCCAGCGGAAGTTAAGTTCTTGGAGGACATTTTTGTTCGCTTCGGGTGGTGATCGTGAACTTCCCGGTTGCCAACTCTCATTTCCCCCTTAGCCTAGCACAGCCATGCGAATCGTTCTTTGTTTTCCGGTGACTGAAAAGCACATCCAGCAGATTCAGGCGGCGGCGCCCGACGCCGAAGTGGTCAACGCGGGGCAGGAACGGATCGACGAGTTGTTGCCCACGGCGGACATCTTCATTGGTCACGCCAAGGTGCCAGTCGATTGGGACCGCGTGCTGAAGGCCAACCGATTGCAGTGGATTCAATCATCCGCGGCGGGTTTGGATCACTGCTTGGTTCCCGGTGTGATCGATTCAGAGATTCCGGTCAGCAGTGCGTCGGGGTTGTTCGCGCCACAGGTCGCCGAACAAACCTTTTCGTTACTGTTTGGTTTGCTGCGCTCGTTGCCGTTATTTTTCCGCGCCGAGGCCAAGCGAGATTTCACACGGCTGCCCACGGATGATCTGCGAGGCAAGACGGTCGGGATCGTCGGTTTGGGAGGCAACGGCCGAATGATTTCGCGAGTGCTGGCGCCGTGGGATGTCCGCATCGTCGCCACCGATTACTACCCCGTCGACAAACCCGACGAAGTGGACGAATTGTTGCCGGCCGATCAGCTGGACGAACTGTTAGCCGTCAGCGACATCGTGATCTTGACGCTACCGCTGAACACCAGCACGCAGGGATTGTTTGACCACGAACGAATCGGCAAGATGAAAGCGGGCAGCTATTTGATCAACGTTGCGCGGGGAAGCGTGGTAATTGAATCGGCATTGGTCGACGCATTGGCCCGCGGTCATCTGGCCGGCGCCGGGTTGGATGTGACCGAAGTCGAACCGCTGGCTGAAACCAGTTTGTTGTGGGACGACCCAAAAGTCATTATCACGCCGCATGTGGGGGCCCAGTCGTATCGACGCGTCGACGATACCGTCGATTTGGCATGCGTCAACTTGAAACGATTTCAGCAGGGCAAACCGGTGTATAACCGAGTCGATAAGCAACTAGGGTTCCCACACCCGTCGGTGGTTTGGCGTGGAGAAACCGAGTGAGCAGTCCACGCGGCATCCGAGCATGCGGCGCGGTGATTCACGACGAGAACGCTGTCGAGGGTGGACGCCGTGTGAGTGGGCCGATCACGCTGCCGCAACGGAACGCCGAAGATTTTGTCACCGAATTCAACCGCGTCTACGCGTCGATCGGTTGGACGATCCAGCGATTGGCTGGGAAACAGCCGAGTCCACCGAGTGATGAACCCGAAGCGACCGCGTAGCCCACGGGGCTGTTTGGGTAGAACACACCGCTGGTTCAGTGCAGGCATAAAAAAATCCTCGACGGCTTTCGTGGCAGCCGCCGAGGATTTCGTTTTTCTCTTTGCATGACTAGGGGGGCGTTGCGTTATCGGATGGGGATGCAACGGCTAGTCGATCATTCTATCTTGTCGACTCGGTTGGACTACCAACCAGCGCCACAGCTAGGCTCTGCACATCCGCAAGGAGCCGGTGCAACTTCGCATCCGCAAGTTGGGCCAGCGTCGCAGCAGTTGTGGTGCTTGTGGAACAAGCCCTTCAAGAAGCCTTTCACTTTGTCGCCACAGGTTGGGCCACATTGTTGTGGGCAAGCTGGCTCGCAACCGCAAGCTGGCTCGATCACTTCGCAACCGCAAGCTGGCTCGACGCACGAGTCACAACCGTGGTGCTTGTGGAACAAACGCGACAGAAGACCTGGCTTAGCGATTCCGCAACCGCTGTCGCAGCAAGGCTCTGCTCCGCAAGTTGGCTCAACGGCACAACCGCAAGCCACAGGAGCTTCGCAGCCACATGCGGGCTCAACGTCACAACAGCTGTCACAGCCCTTGTTACAAAGTTTGTCGAACAGGCCGAATGCACTTGCATTGACCGATGAGCTAGCGACGAAGGCAACGGCTAGCAAGGCGGGAATGAATACACGACGCATCGTGGTTATCTCCAAAAGTTTTTTTTAGGTATGGGAAGGTTGAGCTAGCACTGCCGCGGTAGGGCCAAGCCGATCGATCCGAACGACTTGTGGAAGTGCGTAACCCTGATTAACGGAAGTTAGACACAGCGAACCACGTTAACTTGTGATACGACAGAGCTAGCGAGAGTGAACCGGATTAGCGATTCCCTCTCACACAATGAAGTATCGGCGCGAATAGCGAATTAGCAGACAAGTTCCCCCGAGATTCTCGATCCTGCTAGCATTCCAGTTGGGGACGTATTGGTGGTAGCAGTTGACGCGGAAAAATGGCCGCATGACCGATACGACTTCGCGAAAAACGCGTTCTGGATGGGGCACAGAATCCCCCGAAAACCGCCTCGTCAGCCACTATTGCGCTGCGCCCAATCGATGTTTAGCGTAGCGAAGCTCGCCAACGGCTTGTCGATTTACGGAGCCGTTTGCGCATCAGCCGCTCGTTCCCACGCTCGACCCGGCGTCTTTCGGCCACTACCATCTACTTTAGTAGCGGTGTGGCGCGGGGCCTCGCTCGGTTGCGGCGAATGAAACGTTCGAAATCTACTAGGCGGCTCTCGCCGCACCGTAATAAAAGCCACCCGGTTAGTGCGAAAGTGGATGGCATTGACCTTATGGCCCAAGGCTCACGCCTGCGTTTTGCGATTTGGTTGAAAACAACAAGTCGCCAAGATGATCGTCCGCGCACGGATTCAGCACCGCCGGACCGTATCATCCCTTTCGCCCACTCCCAAATCCAAAAACGCTACGCGGTTTGCCATGGCAACCGGCACACTCCCCATTGGCCATGGTTTTCGTCCACTGCGACTTCGATCCAGCTCAACGCGTCACCAAACTTCGCTTGCGTCGCTTCCCTCACGCGCTCGGCAACCACCCGAGCGATCTCTTCGGCCGTCGTGTTCACGACCGGCAAGATCACGCAGTCCTCGTTGGGAAACACCCAGCGGCGATCACGAAACCGCGCAGTCGTTTCCTTGTCGTCGCTGGTGACTTTGATCTCGGCATGATCCTGCGGAAGAATAATGTGATGATCCAGCAGCGTGGTTTGAGCCAGTACGGCGTCGCGAAGCGCAATGAAGTCGACAACATAGCGGTTCTCGTCGAGCGGCCCTTCGACGCTGGCGCGAACCGCATAGTTGTGTCCATGAATACGTTCACAAATGTCACCAGCAAAGGTAATGAAGTGAGCTGCCGAAAAAACGAATTGCTCTTTGGTGACGTCAACGCGAAAGGTGGCTTGGTTCATCGTGGGATTTATTCGTGTGGAAAGGATACGAAGACGAGTTTCATGGCACAGGGCTGGTGCTCGACAGCTAATGTGTGGGGCGTGTTGTTGGATATGCTGAGCGAGTCTTTCTTGCAGCCTGGTCCGCAGTTACCTCTCCACCGACGGAGAAGACTGCTGATTTAGTAGCATTGATCACAGGCCGGAGGCCGACATACCCTCTGCCGGTGGCGTGAGCCACCGGCGAGCGGAGCTGCGAAAACATAGAGCCCAGCGGGCGACACACTCTCGGTCATTGTGTCGGCCTCCGGCCTTACGGCGACAGGTCGCCCCGAAACCGTTGGCTCACGCCAACGGCAGGTCATGTTTCGGCCTCCGGCCTATGCGCTTGCTATTAAACCAGCAGTGTACGAAGTTGGTGGAGAGGTAACAGCAAGCCATCGCAACCAAAAGTCACAGCACCCTCAACCATTTAGCACTCCACCCTACGCTCTTACTAATAATACGAATAACGCGGCGGCTATCAGGTCGGCGGTGGTTCCTGGGTTGCGGCGATTGCCATCGCTGCGAAGGTAGGCATCAAATTGCTGTCGCGCCGTGTCGTCCGATTTCTCTAATTGACTCGCTCGCGTTTGAACCTCGCTCGCAACCGTCTCGCCACATTTGCGTGCGATCAGCGTATCGGGTTGTTGCGCCAGTAGGTCAAAGTGGGCGTCTGCGATGCCCCCCAAAATGTCTCCGTTGGCTTGGATCGCATTTTCGACCAGCGGCACGATCCGTGTGAACAGGTCTTTGAAACCGTTGGCGTATTGATAGGCGACCGAGTCTCGGTGAGCCGCCAACCGCATCGCGGCTAGCAAGTCGAATCCCGCGGTCGTGGCGTCACGAACATCCAGCTCATCGACTTCGCCAAGTCCACCGGCATTGGCCGACCGAATCGCCGCGAAGATGCAGGCGGCGTCATCTTCGTTTTGGCCTTCTAGCAATGTGGCCACTGCGGGCTGCAAGTCGGCGTGGACATCACGATGAGCGACCTCGGCGATGGGTCCGATCAACAGCAGCATTCCAAGGTTGACGTTCGAATTGGTGGCATGTTGGGTTTGCCGAACGGCACCCAGCACCATCTCGCTAAAGTGGCGACCCGGCATCGCGAAGGCTTCGGCAGCAATCTCGGCTGCAATGATAAAGTCGCGATAGGTTAAATCGTTAAACGAGCGGCCGGGGAAGACATTCCCTGCCTTAGGGGAGGTTGCTTCGAGCACACAGGCCCAGCGGACGGCATCGCCGATCGATCGGACTTGCGAGCGGATGGTCTTTAGCGGGTCATTGGCCATCGTCGTCTCGTTGCGGCAGTGACGATGCATGCCTGGCAGCTTCCGCGGATGGCGTGTCCGACATCAAAAATTGTTCGATGGCCGCGATCACTTCCTCATTCGCGTCTTCGATGACGTAGTGCCCCGCGTCCGGGATTTCGACGGCGTTGGCGTTCGGCCAAACCTGTTGAAAGCGGCGAAGGCACTCGGGACGGAAGCACCAATCTTTCATCCCCCACACCAACAGCGATGGGACCGACGCCAGCGATGGCAGGTCCGATTCGAGTTGGCGAAGCGTTGCCATCGTGGGATGGTTGCTGGTCAGAGGAATGTCGCGGACGAAGGCATCGTTGGCGACACGGTTGCTCCACGAGTTGTAAGGGGCCAACAGGCCGCGGGCAGCATCTTTGGATAACGCGTTGCGAGACATCGCCATTGTGATCGCGGCGCCAGCGAATGCGTTCAGCCCTCGCACCGCGGCGGTGCCCAGCAGTGGGATCCGGCAAGCGGCGATCCGCCAAGGGACATAGGGTGGGGGAAAGGCAGCCGTATTGAGAAGCACGATGCGTTCGAGTCGGTCACGGCGTTTGATCATCGACGACAACCCAATCGCGCCTCCCCAATCATGAGCGATCAGCGTGACCCGTTTTAAGTCGAGTGCGTCGATCAAATGGACCAAGTTATCGCGGTGGTCTGCCAAGCGGTAGGGAAATTGACCTTTTTCGGGATTGCGTCCCCGTCTCGGTTTATCGCTCCGTCCGCACCCCAGATGGTCCACTGCGACGACGCGATGGGTCGGGCTGAACCGTTGGACGATGGAACGCCAGTAGAAACTCCAGGTCGGATTCCCGTGCACGCACAGCAGCGTCTGTTCACCGGCGCCTTCATCAAGAAAACGCAGGGTGTGCGATCCAATGGTCAATTCGCCTGATTGATAAGGCAGCAAGTCTTCGGCAATCGATTTCATTGCCAAAGTGTCGCTAAGTTTTGCGACTTAGGGAACCACCCGTGAAACACAAGCGGGAAACTGCCGAGAGTGGGAGAGTGGGAGAGTGGGAGAGTGGGAGAGTGGGAGAGTGGGAGAGTGGGAGAGTGGGAGAGTGGGAGAGTGGGAGAGTGGGAGAGTGGGAGAGTGGGAGAGTGGGAGAGTGGGAGAGTGGGAGACAGGGAGACAGGGAGCGTTGCGCTTTCAGCACTCCTCAACTCCTTGTCTCCCTGTCTCCCCCTCTCTTTCACCTGCTTCCTAGCCGGCGACCTTCAGCCTTGGCGGTTGGCCGGCGTCGGCCAGGATCGCGCGGAGTCGTTCGAACTCGTCGGGATCCGAAAAGTGCAGCGTGATCTTGCCGCGACCGCGAGCGGAGCTTTTGATTTCGACCTTGGTACCGAAAATCATCCGCATCTCTTGTTGCATCGATTCAATCTGAGGCGAGATCGATTTGCGTTTCTGGCGGGTGGCGTTGACGATCTTCTTGCCGGTCTCGGCGTCCTCTTCGGCCTTCAGCAGTTCGGCCACATGAGACTCGGTCGCCCGCACGCTCCAGCTGTCTTCCATGATTTTGCCCGCGGTGCGAATCTGGACTTCTTCGTCGCCGATCGGCAGTAGGGCACGTGCATGGCCGGCGCTAATCTCGCCCGCCTGCAGCAGGTCCAAGATGGCTTCGGGAAGTTCCAGCAATCGCATCAGGTTGGCGATCGTGCTGCGATCAATGCTCAAGCGTCGCGCCAGGTCGTCTTGTTTGCACTTGTGCTCGTCGATGTAGCGTTTGAACGACAACGCTTTTTCGATGGGGTTTAAGTCTTTGCGTTGCAAGTTTTCGATGATCGCCAATTCGGCGACCAATCGATCGTCGGCTTCGCGGACTTCGGCGCGGATCGTTTTTAATCCGGCATGGATGGTCGCACGCAGTCGGCGTTCGCCGCTGATGAGTTGGTACTTGCCATCGACGATGCGAACCAGCACTGGTTGCAGTTGTTGATGGTTCTTGAGGCTTTCGGCGAGTGACGCGATCTCATCGGGATTGAATTCCCGCCGTGGTTGAAACGGGTTGTTTTGGATCTCGTCGACTTTTAGTTCGAGCGATTGGATCTTCGATCCGCCGCCCTTTCTGTCGCCGCCACCGCCATTGTCGCCACCGCCTAAGTCGGAGGCTTCGTGGATGGGATTGCCATCTTCGTCCAGTGGCGTGCCCAATAGCGCGGCGAGCCCTTTACCTAAACGTCGATCCTTCGTTGTTGCACTAGTCACGCTCGAGCACCTCCATGCACAGCTGGGTATAAGCAAACGCGCCGCGGGATCGCGGTGCATACTCAAACACGGTTTGGCCGTGGCTCGGGGCTTCGCTTAGCGAAACGTCTCGAGGCACGACACTGTCAAACACAATGTCGCCGAAGAAGTCTCGTACTTCCTCGTCGACCTCGCGGGTCAGTTCTAGGTAGGGATCATACATGGTTAATAAGATCCCACCAAATGTCAGTCTGCCGTCCGTGGCAACGATGACCTTCTTAATGGTTTGGATTAGTTGGGTCAGCCCTTCCATTGCAAAGTACTCGCATTGGATGGGCATCAATACCTCGGTGCTGGCCGTCAATGCCGTCTGAGTTAACGGGCCAACACTGGGTGGGCAATCGACCAAGATATAGTCGTATTGGTCGATGATTGAATCGAGATGTTTACGAACCTGGGATGTTTCGGTTTCGCCTGCGTCCGCTAGACGATCAACGTCTTGCAGAGTCCGGCTGCCGCGAATCATCGAGAGGTTCGAAACCTCCGTTTCAACAATTTTGGTGTCGATCGGTTCGGCATTGATGATCGCGTGACCATCGGAAGGTTCCAAGCCGAGCGAACCGGTGGCATTGCACTGAGGATCCATGTCGACCAACAACGCACGTTGGCCGGACATTGCTAATGCAGCCGAAAGGTTAACGGCCGTGGTTGTCTTGCCCACGCCTCCCTTTTGATTGACCACGCAAAGAATCCTTCCCACGGTGTCCACATTCCTATTCGAGACTGGCCGCGTTTTGTTTGCGGCAAGAATGAACAGTACGCGAAATGTTTCCGGTGAAACAAGTCTGGTTTCACAAGAAACTGACGTTGACTTAGGTAGGTGATTCTGTATTCGGGGATGCGGTACTGACAGCCGCGGCGGAACCAATCACAACCCAACGCGTTAGCTCTAAAGTTGTGCTGTCGTCGTTGTTCCCGGCCAATCACGACCCGACGCGTGAGTTTTGAAGTTGCGCGTTTAGACGTTCTTCGGGCCAAAGGCCCAGCCATTTGCAAGCTGCCCTCATCAAGTCCCAGCAAACGGCCGGGCCGATGGCCCTTCAACTCATTGTTTTCTCGGTCCCAGCCCGTTGGGCTGGGCTAGGTAAACGTCCGGGGCTTTGCCCCTAAATACGAATAAGCAACTTCAAAGCTTACGCGTCGGGTTGTGATTCGTCCGCAACCAGGCGGTCTCTTAGCTCTCTCGATGGCCGAGCCATCAGGCTATTTTCCTTGGGACGCTCTCACCAGCAAACGAAAAAAGCCCAGGACGGTTTGTCCTGGGCTTTTTGTTGTTCTGCTTGACTGGCTGGATAAGCGATCCGCTTACTTGATTTGACCGCCATTGGGGTTGGCGGCTTGTTGGGCCTCTGGTCCTGCGTTCGGGTTGAACGTATCGCGGAAGATGGTCCAGTCGGATGGTGGGCGTTCTTGGATGAAGTTGTCCATGAAGTTGGCGATCGCGTTGCCGACGCCATTCCGCTTCATCTCAACAAATTCATAGTGGTCCCATTTCGGTGCGTTCTGGGCATGGAAGTTCGGGGCGTACATGATCAACGCCTGGGGAAGGAAGGTTTCCTTTTCCAAAGCGATCTGGACCATCTTGTACTGAGCACGATCGTCTTGCCGTTTGGGCCACGCTTCGATCAAGACGATCTTGTCGTTCGGGGCGGCGACTTGGCGAACCCAGTAACGACGTTGGATTTCGGCGGCATCCAGGTTGAAGACGAAGGGTAGTGGGCTGTTGAAGATCTTTTGTCCCTGCATTTCAGCCGGCAGGTCTTGGATCTTGCATTGTTTCTGGCTGCGATCCATTTCGATCAACTGCTTGCCATTGCACACCCAGTGCTCGCCGAACAGGCCGGCTTGAGGTTCATAGATTGGCTTGCCGTCCTTCTCGCCTTTGTAGAAGACCAGCGAATCGACGCGGAAGACGCCTTTATCCGGGGCGGCGTACTTGATCACGCCATCGGCGCGAGTAGCGTGGCGACCCACGGGAGCCGCCAGGTTGTCGTAGTGCCAACGTTGGAACTTGCATTCAAGCGTACGAGTACCCTGGCTCTGTTGTTGCCAAGCAAGCAGCAGCTGTTGAAGTTGAGCTTGTTGAGCGGCGTTCAGCGGAGCGAATGGCTGGCCTGTTTGAGCGGTCGTTGCCGTTGCGTTTGGGTTTTGTTGGCGGCCGGCTTGGGCTTGTCCCGTTCTGCCGTTGTTCTGGGCATACGAGGGAGCGGTTTGTTGAGCCGAAGCGGAGTGGAAGTGGGTTGCCAAAGTGACGGCCATTGCCGCTGCGAAAAGCGTTGTCCAGTGTGGTCGCATCATCCGTGACGCCTGTTTGCTAAAAGTCGTGATACTCGGGCCTCGACCATTTCCATATGGTCCGATTCGCCGAAGCGACTCTAACAAGCATCCCACCCGCGGCGAAAGAGAGAATCGCAAAAGTTTTCGGCAAACGGATCGTGCATGGACTTGCCCGATCGGAAAGTCGTTGATCGCTCCCGCGATCAAAACGGTCGGCGGATTGGAGGTCCCGATTCATTGATCGCAGCCTGGCGCTTAATGTACGCAGCGTTTCTTAGAGCGGGCTCCATTCGTCGAGCCAAAAACGACCGACGCGCCCCGCGTTTACTCTGCCGTCGCACGCCACCATGGATTGTTCTTGTCCCAGACTTCTTCGGGCATTTCGTCCTCGTTGTCGACTTCGCCCGATTCGGTCCACTCGCTGCGGGCCACCGACGCCAGCTTTTCTTCGGACGAGATCAGTTGACGCGACGGTTCACGTTCAAACCATGCCCACTGGATCGATGGCTCGGGATCGCTGTGGTCGATTTCATCGTCGATGTATTCCGGAGCGATGACGATCGATTTGACCCGTTTGGGCTCAGGCCGTGGCGGCAACGGCTTGGGGGCCATCTTGACTGGTGTCGGCTTTGGCGGTTCCTGCTTGACCGGCTCTGGCTTGACGGGTTCGGGGCGAACGATCTTTGCGACGGGCTCTGGCTTGGGCGGTTCAGGGGCCGGTTCGGGCTTGGCTTGAATCTTGGGGAATTCTTTGCGGACGTACAAGATTTTCGGAGCGGGTTTGGGTTCTTCTTTGACCACCACCACAACCGGCGCCGTTTCGGGCTCTTCCTCGGGTTCGTCCTCCATGGCCTTTTCTTCGACAGCCTCTTCGTCGGCGTCCTCGTAGACCTCTTCTTCGTATTCCTCTTCCGGTTCTTCTTCGATGCGTTCTTGCGGCAGCAGGATCTCGGCGCGGCCCGGATGGCCTTGCGGTGGCATCAATCGAACTTGGACGTCGATGTCATGGAAGATGTCGACGATGTGTTGGTGACAGGTGAACATCATCACTTGATGTCCTAGCTCGGCGAACGTCTTCAGAGTTCGTGCGGCGTAGATCGCTCGGTCGCGGTCAAAATTGACCAGGACGTCATCAAGCACCAATGGCAACATCACACCGCGTCGGGCATAGGCTGCGGCAAGTGACAATCGCAATGCAATGAAGACGGCTTCGCGGGTGCCGCGGCTAAGCACCTCGAGCGGCAGCGATTTGCCCTCACCGTCATCCACCTTCAAACGGTTGGTACCGAGCGGTGTCCAAATTCGGTTGTACTTGCCATCGGTCAATTGATTTAGGAACGACGAAGCCTCACGCAGCGTTTCGGGTTGACGTTCGCGTTCAAAGGTTCCGCACACGTCTTCCAGCAGACAGCTTGCCATCGCGAGCGTTTGCCAACGCCGCGCCGCCGCCATGATCTTGCGTTCGATGCACGCCAATTCAAGCTGTGCGGTGGTCAATCGCGAGTCTTCCCCAAGCTGCTTCATCTCTTGCGCCAATTCGCCTTGCTGGGTTCGCAATTGGGCGACGCGTGCTTCCGTTTCACTCATTCGCGTCGTTAGCGAATCCCAGCGACGTTCGATGTCGCTTTGTTTGGCTCCTTCGATCTCGCGAGCGACCGCATCGTACTCGACGTGCGTGCCAATCATCGAACGAACTTGCTTGTCAAGCTCGGCATGCTCTTTTCGCATTTCAGCCAAACTGGCTTTGCTATCAACCAGTCCGTAGAACTGTTCGGGCGTGGCGACGCCACATTTGGCCCACAGCGCACGTCGCTGCGTTTCGCCGCGTTGGATCGCCCGAAAATAGCCGCTCTGCTGCTTCTTCAGTTTGAGGTCTTGTTCTTTCAGGCTGCGACGCTGTTTGATCCAGTGTTGTTGCCGCGACAGTTCTTCGTGCAGATGATTCAGTTGATCCAGCGGGTTCGATCGAACTCGGCTTCGCTTGGCCGCTTGTTCGACGTCGTCATCCGCGTCGTCATCGCGAGGATTCTTTGCGTCGATGTTCTCGCGCAGATCGAGCGCCTCCATGTACAGCGATTCGATTCGGCGAGCCAAGGTTTGTCGTTCGCGTTTTCGCTGTTCGCGTTCGGTTTTCAATTCCTCCCAGCGGCGTCGGCTGCTGAGCAGGGTCTGGTATCCGTCGCTCAAGTTCCGCACGCTTGATGGCGAAAGCGATTCGCTCAGCCCCAGTCGTTTCAGCGTGGCGGACCATTCGCGACGCGAATCTCGTAGCCCATCGGCAGCTTCGGTCGCACGCTCACGCGCCGACTTGTACGACTGCAATGCCGCTTGGTGGTTGTGGTAAGTGGGCAAGACCGATTCCAATTCCGCCAGCAATTGCTCGCTTTCGCGAATTCGCAGTTCGATCGTTTCGTTGCTGGTCGGCAGCGTCGAGTCGGCTTCGTTTCGCTCGCTTTCGAGTTCGCGGATCTGTTTACGAAGCGTGTCGATTTGACGTTCACAATCCTCTAGATCACGCGACGTCGATCGCATCCCGTTTTCTTTGCCAAAGTAATAGGTCAGCATGCCCATGAAGCCGACGGTCAACCAAAACATTCCTTTGGTCGGATCGGGGTCAGGCGAAAACCAGGTCAGCCCCAGCATGTTCGAAACGCCATAGACCAACGACATGCCGCCAAAGATAAAGGGGACAGCCAGTAATATTAGCCGGTCCATCGGCAGCGCTTCGTCCGTCGTCAAGTCGACGGTTTCTTTTTCAAGATCGCGGTAGTGGCGTTTCAGTTTTTCAATGTGTTCACCAAGCTGGGCGCGATGTCGTAGCGCGGTGATCAGTTCGTTTTCTTCGCGGATTGCTTGCTGCAGGTTGGTGGCGCGAGCCCGCGTCAGCACGCCCTGCATCTGGCTGCTCATTTTTTCGGCGCGGGTTTTGTGCTCGGCGCCTTCGTTGCGAGCTTGCTTTAAGAGGAATAGTTGCTCCTTGACGCGTTTTGCTGGTGCCGAAAGCGCCGCAAGCGTTTGCTGCGACAGATCGGGCAGCTTCGAGAGGTCGCCATCGGTGATCGCGGCCTTGTCGGCTTCGTCCAAACCCAGGCGGTCGGCGTCGGCTTCGAGTTGTTTTCTCGCCTTGTCGATCTGGCCATCGAGTCGCTCGATCTGCTCTTCGAGTGCTTCAACCCAGGTGGCTTGTTCAGAGGCGGCTTCGATCTTGCCTTGCAGATCGAACAGACGTTTGCTGACGGGCAGCTGCTCGTTTTTGACCCGCAATTCACGCCGTTTCGCCTTGACCTCTTCCATCTTGGCCTTGCTGTCCTCGATCATGGCTTCGATCTGGACCAATTGGCCTGGCGCGTCGTCCGGCAACTCGGACTCGACTTCGGTTTCCGCGATCGATGCCGCGAGGGCTTCGCGTTGTTTCCAGGTGTCAAACACACTGGTAGCGATTTCGACACAGCGGGCTTCGCGTTCCCAAGCGATCATTCGCTCGGACGACGCTTCAATCTCTTGTTGCTGAGATCGTCGTTGGCTTGCCAATTCGCTCCAGCGGCGGCCGTGGCGAGTGAGTTGTTCGACTTCGTCACGCAGCTTTTCGCGTTTGCGGATCATCGCGGCGACCTTGCCGGCCTCTTCCGAGTCGATGACGCTGTCCTTGCCGATCATGCTCTTGCGGCCTTCGCGCAGACTGCGAAGCACATCGACAAGCGAAACGCGGTCCAGTCCGCTCGACAATTTGTACAATTCGTCAGCGGCATCGGTGCCGTCGAGCGTGCTCAATTCTTGCAGCTCGCGAATCCCGATCGCAAACACGTTGGTAAAGATCGGCTCGTCGATTTGTCCCAGCAAACTGCTCAATCGGTGCTGGCCTTGGGCCAATCCGTCTTGGCCGGTGACGCTCAGGTTGCCAGTCACGCCGGTGTCGGTCAATTGGCTGGTGCGGCGAATTTGGTAGCCGCCGCCGGGGCCGGTGACGCGGATCGCACCGCCAGGAGTGCCACCGAAAACCGGTGGGATGTAGCGTTCGCGGCGGTCCGGGGTGAAGCCGTACAGCATCGCTCGTAGGAATTGCATCAGCGTGGTTTTGCCAGCCTCGTTGGGGCCGTAAAACAGCGTCATGCCGTCCGGTAGGGAGTCGACGGACAATCCGGTCCAAACGCCGAAACCATCAATTTGAATGTCTTTGATCTTCATGATTTTTGCACCAAATTTGGCTTGCCGCCACGCAGGAGTTCGACACCCAGTAGCGTCGCTTGGTCAAGAATGTGCTCGCGTGCCGAACTGGGGACGTCCGCCAACAGCGTTGCGGTTGTGCTTTGGATCCCTTCGTGCTCTTCGGTGAACGGCAGCAAGTTCAGTTCGCGTCCGTCGTTTTTGCGATGCTTCTCGGCAGCACGCAGGAAGTCGCCGAGGATGGTGTCTTCGTCGTTCCACGATTTGGGATAGTGTCGTGGCGGACGTACGACCAGCGATGCGGTCCAAGCCGCAGGCGTACCTGAACCGAATTCGCGGCGTAGCCACTGCAGCAATTCCTCGGCGTCCCCGATCGCATGCAGGTTGTCTCCGCTGCTGACCGAAATGTCCCAGCCGATCAATAGATGGCGACCGCCGTTTTCATGTTGCAGCCGGACGATGCGTTCACCCAACAGATTGCGAATGCTGCCGACCGCGGCGATCTCGGATGCATCGATTTCAACTTTGCAGTAGCGGAATGCATCGCACTGAATCTCATGCACTCGAGTCGTTTGGTCCGCATCGACGTCCACAATCGAATAGCCGTGAGCTCCCGATTCCTCCAGTGACCGGCCTTGGGGAGACCCGCAGTAAACCGCAGCCCCCTCTGCCCCGCCTTCGATTTCTTGACGATTGTGTTTGCCGCCAAGTGCCCAGTAGTCGAAGCGGCCTTCTTTGAGTGCGTCGGCGTCCGATGCGCCATAGCCAACCGCGACCGTGTATTCGTCGGTGGGGTCGATGCGGAAGCTAGGCACATGCAGTGACGAGCGTCCTTCGCTGCTGCGGCCCACGACAACACAGATCGTGCGTCCGGCACGCTCGACCGGAACCGCGACCGCTTTGTTCTTGGGAAACAGCGTGACGTTGGGAGGCAGTGGTGCCGCTTCGGGCCACTTTTGTGGATCGTCGACGTTGCCTGCGACCCAAAACACCGGCTTTTTCTTGGCGTTGAGCTTCTCGAAGTAATCCAGCAGCAGCGCCATCCCGTGCGGGCCAGCGGATTGGGGATTGAGCAGATCGCCCGAGAACACCACAAAATCGATATTGTCAGCTAACGCTGCCTCGAAAATCGCCTTCGCCGCGTTGCGTGGCACATCGGCCATCGCGTCGCGGAGGTGACTCGGGATCGTATCGAGGTCTCCGAGAGGTGATTCGAGGTGAAAATCGCTAGCGTGAATAAATCGGAACGACTCGCCCGGCATGGGTTCCCTCCCTGGGATAACTCCGTGGCATGACCGTTTTGCGAGTTCCGCGATCAAGGCGTCCCTGCAAAACACGTTGCAGCCGCCGTTCTTTCAAGTCATTTGAAAAGAATTGCGAAAGGTCCCTCTGCCGCTTTCGTCACCAAAATCGTTTCGTTTGCGTCCAACCCGTGACGGTGTGGGCAGCGTGCCTCGGCTGCGTAGGCCTGGAAGTTTAACGAAACTTGTAAAAAAGGACCAAGTCGTATTTGCAATGTTTCACGAAAATTCGACCGGTTATAAAAGATAGCAAAACGCAGAGTGGCGAATCTGGGCAGTGTGCGGCAAATGGGTTGCGGGCGGCGAGTGGGTTGACCGCCGTGTTCGTCGTCACCGACAATTGGGTCGCCGCCACGAGAAGCACCCGACTGGGGCCAGAGTCGATGGCGTCAATGGCATTGGGTGGTCGCGCCCGAGCAAACCGGTTGTCGAGAAAGGCTGTGATGAAGAAAACCGACTTTGAGATTATTCCCGATCGAGAATCAATCGCGTCAGAGCATCGCGAGATTGGCTTTGTTCCGACTCGCAATGATTCGCCGCAAGTGTTGACGCCCGAGCAGATCGATGACTGGAATTCGGACGGCTATCTTGGTCCGCTGGACGTCTACGACTCCGATGCAATCGCTGCAGTCCGCCAATACTTTGATCAATTGTTGGCCGAAACGTTTGCTGCGGGCAAAGATAGCTACTCAATCAGTAGCGCCCATCTAAAGCATGCACCGGTTTGGGATTTGTTGACCAACGAACGAACCGTCAACCTGGTTGCCGATCTGCTGGGCGAGAACGTGATTGGTTGGGGGGCCCATTTCTTTTGCAAAATGCCGGGCGATGGCAAGCGTGTGGATTGGCATCAAGATTGTAGTTATTGGCCGCTAACCCCCACCAAAGCAGTGACGGTGTGGTTAGCGATTGACGATGCCAATGCGGAAAATGGCTGCATGGAAGTGTTTGCGGGGTCACACAAACATGGGCTGATTGAATTCAAGGATAGCGATGCAAACGCTGGTAACGTGTTAGATCAAACCGTCGAGCATCCCGAGCAATACGGCACTCATCGATTGACGCCGCTGCGTGCTGGGCAGATTTCGATTCACAGTGACTTGTTGCTGCACGGGTCATCGGCGAACGTCAGCAACCGTCGCCGCTGTGGGTTGACGCTTCGCTACTGTCCCGCCGACGTTCATGCTTATTTGGGCTGGAATCAAAAAGGGGTGGTGGTGCGAGGAGTCGCCGATCCAGCGAAGTGGCCCGGGGCACCACGCCCGGCGTCGTGATAATGCGGCGGAAAACGAAGGATTGGGCGGTGGGGCTGGGGATCGGAATTGCTCAATTGGTAAGGGGATTCAACCGGCGCAGCATCTGATTACAATGCCTAGGTTGGCACCGCCCGCCGGAGCAGCGAAACTCCCATCCGCCTTGAAAATCTCTCAGTAAACCAAGAAGTAATGTCTTTAGCGTCACATTTCAACTCATCCGATTGTGCGATCTCGTTCGAGCTGTTTCCACCCAAAACGGAGGCGGGAATCGAGACTTTGATGAAGAATGTCACGCGTTTAAAGGAATTTAACCCAAGTTTCTTCACTTGCACCTACGGCGCCGGCGGTTCGACACGAGGAACGACGCTGGATGTAGTAGAAAAGGTCAAACAGATCACTGGATTGCCAGTCGCGTCGCATTTGACGTGTGTCGGTTCGACCGTGGCTCAATTGGAAGACTACTTGGACGAAGCCAAAACACGTGGGGTCGATTACATCGTCGCGCTGCGTGGCGATCCACCCAAGGGAACTGAACAATTTGAAGCAGTCGAGGGCGGGTTGCGATATGCCAACGAATTAGTCGAATTGATCCGAAGCCGTTTTAGCGACTTTGGCATTTTGGTGGCGGGGTATCCCGAGGTGCATCAAGAAGCCAAGGACGCCAAGACCGATCTCGAGAATCTAAAACGCAAAGTCGACGCCGGCGCGGACGTTGTGGTGACGCAATTGTTCTATGATAACGCCGACTTCTATCGTTTCCGGGACGATTGTGTTGCCGCCGGAATCGACGTGCCGATCGTGCCGGGGATTTTGCCGGTCACCAATTTCAAACAGGCATTGCGAATTGCCGCGATGTGCAAAGCCGCAATCCCAAGCGGGTTGTCCGATGCCATGAACGCGACCGATTGCGAAGAATCGCAGTTCAGCATCGGCGTCGAGCATGCTCGCGAGCAAACCGTCGATCTGATCAAAAACGGTGTACCCGGGATTCATTACTACGTGCTCAACAAGAGCGACGCCGCCGAAAAACTGCTCGACGGCTTGGATCTGTGTTGCTCGTAGCGAATCGGGTTCCACGTGGGGTAAGACTTAAATCGCTTGCCCATTATAAGGCTGCGTGACAGCCTATTCTTCGAGCACCATGATTTCGACTTTGCGGAAGTCACAGGGGTGACTTTCGGATTGCAGCGAGATCGTTCCGCCGCTCAATTGGATGCCGCCCTGTTTCTCGGCCAACTCTTTGGCATGAGCGTCCTTTGGGTCGAGTTGAGGCTTGTTGTAATGCAGCACCGTTTTGCCATCGATGATGTGTTTGATGACTTCGTTGCCGCGTACCTCGATTTCAACGGTGACCCAGTCGTCGCCATGGAACGTGTCGGACGACGAGCTGGTGCAGTGAGGGGTGAACAATTTGCCGTTCATCACGACATTGGTCCCGGGGGTACAGAGGTTGGCATTGGGGCGAGCGTTTTTGCCGTCGCCGCCGAGCAGTTGGACTTCGATCGAGACCGGAAAGTCTTGATCACGGCTCATTGTCTCGGGTTTCTCGCCATGGATCATGATGCCGCTGTTGCGGAACGCCCAACCGGGGCCGCCGTCGCACTGTTCACCCAGGAAACGGTACTCGACACGGAATCGATAGTGCGAGAACGAATCCTTGTAGAACAAATGGCCGAATGTTTCGTTGAATTTGTCGTAGCCGTCGTAGCGAACCTTCAGCAAGCCATCTTCGACACGAAAGGTGTTGTTAAAATTTTCGCCCAATTCGTGGTAGCGGATCTTGGGCGTCCATCCCTCTAGGTCTTTGCCATTAAATAGCGAGACCCATTTCCCTGGTTCTGGACTTGTCGTTTTTGTCTCTTCGCCGTGCGAGATCGAGAACAAGCAAACAGCCACAAACGCTGCGATCAGGGAGCGATGGAACGGGATTGGATGAAACATGGTGACAGCTCTTGCGGGACTAGAGATCGGGGAGTTTTGAATTCGCGTTCATGATAATCTGTATCGTGCCGCAGTGACTATCGGTTCGACGGTTGCAATGGAACGTTGCGTCAGATTTTTGAGCTCATCTGCGGAATGCTTGGTCCCCCCATGACTCGTCGAGTCGATTTGCGATTATGATGATGCCCCAACGCTCCTGCCCAGTGCTTTGGCCGAATGCTTTGGCCTATCAGCTTGGCCCGATGACTTGCATGCCGCTTCCACTGCTCCCCATTGCCCATGATTGTTTCTGATACCGATTCTGCACCTTTGTATCTTGGCATCGATGTTGGCGGGACGGACGTCAAACTTGGCTTGGTCGATGGGACATGCCGGATTGTCGCGACCGATCGGACGGCGACTTGCGAGCTGAAAACGCCCCAAAATGTGTTTCGCCACGCGATGCAGTTTGCTGCGGGGCGTCCAATTGTGGGTGTCGGGCTGGCTGTTCCGGGGGTGCTCGATTCACGCGCCTACGTGCTGCGAGAAGTCGTCAATCTAGAGGGTTGGCTTGGCGTTCCGCTGCGAGACCAATTGGCGGAGATCAGCGGTTTGCCCTCGATGGTGGTCAACGATGCCAACGCGGCCGCCTATGCCGAACATGCTTCGCGTTTTCTTGGGGTTCAATCGCTTGCCTTGATCACGCTGGGCACAGGAGTCGGCTGCGGGATGGTCGTGGTGGGGAATCCGCATGGCGGTGATCATGGTTGTGCCGGCGAACTGGGGCACATCGCGATCGACTTTTCCGAGGATGCCCTGCCCTGCACTTGCGGAAGTCGCGGTCACTTGGAAACTTATGCAGGCGCGGCGGGCGTGATCGCTCGGATGGTTCAATTGAGTGGCGAAGATGCTGCAGCGCTGACACCACGCCAGATTGCCACGCGTGCCGAGTCAGGCGATACGATTTGCCAAAAAGTCATCTCCGACACGGCGGTGTATGTCGGACGTGCAATCGGAATGTTGGGCCAAGTGGCTGATCCGGCAGTGGTGCTGCTGGGCGGTGCGATGACCTTTGGCGGAATGGGGACAGAAACCG
Organism: Novipirellula caenicola; assembly: GCF_039545035.1. NCBI lineage: Bacteria > Pseudomonadati > Planctomycetota > Planctomycetia > Pirellulales > Pirellulaceae > Novipirellula > Novipirellula caenicola. The sequence goes on along the minus strand of NZ_BAABRO010000001.1, from coordinate 277,599 downwards.
GGCGACGCTTTCTCGAGGACGTTCGAAAAAGTGTAAAAGAGACCACGTTGGTTCAAGTCGGCGGAAACATGAAGATCGAATTTGCCACGCTCGGCAACCAAGCGGGCATGATTGGTGCCGCGATGGTAGCGCGGGATCGGTCGTAGGTATCGGCATTAAAAAAAAGGATTTCAATCATGACGGAAACATCCATGGACACGACCGCAAACAATACGTCACGCGAAAAGATTCCTTGCCGAGTGTTTGCCAAGGCGTCGGATGCAAGTATCGCGGCGGCCAAAGAAATCGCCGCGTTGATTCGCGCTCGCGCGGCTGCCGGAGAGAACTGCGTGTTGGGATTGGCGACCGGTTCGTCGCCAACTCGCGTCTACGAGGAACTTGTCCGTTTGCACCGCGACGAAGGCCTTTCGTTTGCCAACGTCATTGTGTTCAGTCTGGACGAATACTATCCGATGCAACCGGATGAACTGCAAAGCAACGCTCGGTTTTTGCATGAGTATCTAACGGACCTTGTCGATATCGATCTCGCCAACATTCACTTTCCCGATGGCTCGATCGAAAAGTCGCAGGTCGCTGATTTCTGTGCAGCGTATGAGGCCAAGATTGCCGAGGCGGGCGGGATCGATCTGCAAATTTTAGGGCTCAGCCGGATCGGGCATATCGGTTGCAACGAACCCGGCAGCGAGCGGACCACTCGCACACGCATGATCACGCTGGACCGGGTGACGCGGATCGATGCAGCCAGCAATTTCTTTGGTGCTGAAAACGTTCCGCGTCATGCATTGACCATGGGCGTGGGAACGATTCTCGAGTCGAAGAAGATCTTTTTGCTCGGGTTCGGCGAAGGCAAGGCGGCCATCATCCAGCAAACCGTCGAACAAGAAGCGACCCCCGCGGTGCCCGCTTCGTTTTTGCAGGGGCACGAGGGAGCCGAGGTGTTTTTGGACGAGGCGGCTGCGTCGACGCTGACCCGTTTTGACACGCCGTGGTTGGTCGGCCCGATCGATTGGGATGCCGCCACCACGCGACGCGCGGTCATCTCGTTGGCGACGCGGCTGAGCAAAGCTATTTTGAAGTTGACCGAAGCCGATTACAACGAAGCCGGTTTTCAAGACTTGTTGGCCAATCACGGTAGCGCCTACGACATCAATCTAAGAGTGTTCCGGCATCTGCAGTCCACGATCACCGGTTGGCCTGGGGGGAAACCGGCGCACGCGAAACAGGTCGGCGATCGGCCGGGACATCGCGACGATATTTTCCCCAAGCGAGTGATTGTTTTCTCGCCCCACCCCGACGACGACGTGATTTCGATGGGCGGAACGCTGATTCGGTTGGTCGACCAGGGGCACGATACCCACATTGCCTATCAGACCTCGGGTAACATCGCGGTGTTTGACCAAGACGCGATTCGTTTTGCCGAGTTCGCTGGCGATTTTTGTCGTGAGTTTCAGATTCACGCCGAAGGGCTCGAGCAAATCGAAGACCACGTCGACGAGTTCCTGCGAAAGAAGCGGTCCGGTCAGGTCGACAGCGAACAGGTCCAGCGGATCAAGGGGTTGATCCGTCGCGGCGAGGCTCGTGAAGGGGCTCGCTGCTGCGGCGTGAAAGACGAAAACCTGCACTTTCTTGATTTGCCGTTCTATCAAACCGGCCGCGTCAAAAAAGCACCGCTGAGTGACGAGGATATTCGCATCACCGTCGATCTGTTGCGAAAGATCCAGCCGCATCAGATTTATGCCGCAGGTGATTTGTCCGATCCTCATGGGACTCACCGCGTTTGTTTAAGTGCGATTTTGCAGGCCTGTCAACTGTGTAGCGACGATCCGTGGTACGAGGATTGTGCGGTGTGGTTGTACCGCGGTGCGTGGCAAGAGTGGGCGCCGGAGGATATTGAGATGGCCGTGCCGCTCAGCCCTCAAGAGGTCGAGCGGAAGCGGGTTGCGATTTTCAAGCACGAATCTCAAAAAGACCGAGCGTTGTTTCCCGGGTCGGATATGCGTGAATTTTGGCAGCGAGCCGAAGCACGCAACGCCGATACGGCACGCCGCTATGACATGTTGGGGTTGGCCGAATACGCCGCGATCGAAGGATTTGTCCGCTGGGACGGCAAGACCGGGATCGAACTGTAACGCCGTAAAAACCGCGGTAACGACGCGTTCGGGGACATGCGAGTTCTTGGGGTGAGCCAGTTGGGGCTTACGCGTTTGGTCGCGATCGGTGAAAATGGTGCTCCAACGTGTTCGCCAATTTTCTGCTGGCGGGATTACTCCGTTTTTCGATGCTTGGATCTCATGACGACTTCTCAAATTCATCTTCTCTCGTCGCTTTCGGTCATTGATATCGAGGGAGCCGACGCGGCGGTGATCTTGCACAATTTGACGACCAACGATGTTAAATCGCTCGAGGTGGGGCAGGGTTGTGAAAGCTTCGTGACCGATGTGCGGGGCAAGACGCTCGGACACTTTCATATTTTTCGCCGCGAGAATGGGTTTCGTTTGATCGGAGCCTCGGGGCTGGACGAGAAACGACAATCCGAAACCTTCGCCGCTCACGCCGATCGCTACACCATTCGCGAAGATGCCAATGTGACGATCCGTGATGACGAGTTTGTTGGATTTTTGTTTTCCAGCTTGCCCTCGGCACCACATGAAGATCCGTTGACGTGGTGGCAGGGATCGATCGGTGATGTCGCCGGAGACACCTATCGCATTCGCTGGCTTAACGACGCGAGTTGGATGGTGTTGATCGCTCGCGAAGATCTTGATGCGGCGATGGCTAGTGTTCGCGAAGGATTGACCACGCCGCTCGGCGACGAAGCATCGTTTCATCATGCCCGCACGGTCGCCGGATTCCCATGGTATGGGATCGACATCGACGAATCCAATTTGCCGCAAGAGATCAATCGCGACGAGTACGCAATCTCGTTTACCAAGGGCTGCTATCTCGGCCAAGAAACGGTCGCACGGCTGGACGCATTGGGGCAAGTCCAGAAGAAACGAGTTCGGTTGTCGATCCAAGGGACGTTACCCGCGGCTGGGACCACGCTTGAATCCGATGGCAAAACCGTTGTCCGGTTGACCAGTGTGACCAAGGTTGACGATCAGCAAGGTTTGGCGATTGGGTTCGCACGACGCACTCATTTTGACCCCGGTGCTACGGCGACCTGCGACGGCTGTGTCGCCACCGTGATCGAGTAGCGGGCAAGCGGCATCGAGGTTTTCACTGGCTGCCTTTTTCTTTGGCTGCCTTTTCCGCTGCCTGCCGGACCGGATCGCGGCCGGATCTTAACGCTGCAACCGGATCGTTCCGGCGTGGAACACGTCGATCTTGGGAATGTCCCACTTGATCTCTGATTTGTCGTCGAACGCGTATTTGCCGCCAAGCTGATCACCAACCTGGGTGCGGGTCAGCGTATCAAACTCGCTCCATACAAACGTGATCACGTATTGTCCGTGCGGCGCGCCGTCACCGAGACTGTAGGTCGAGATTTGGAAGCTGCCGTCGGCGGAGGTGATTCCTGAAGAGATTGCCGCGCTGCCGGTTTGCGGATGCAATCTCAGCACGACACCTTCGGCCGGTTCGTCGTCGACCAGCACGACACCCTGGATTTTCACCATGTCATCTCGGCCGCTCGATTCACCGCAACCTGGACTACAAAAAAGCGTGACCAGACTGCAGACAAACAGACCTGATTGAGCACTACTGAACGGATTCAATGACTTCACCGGCGCGACGAGTAATGTGGGCAGAGATGATTTTGGGATCGGTCGACTCGGTAAAGAATCGCACCGAACCGTCGGCGAAGGCAAAATAGCAACCGCCAACGTGGAAGCTGTGAAATCCGAATCCTCGTGCGTTGGTGCAGTTGATCGCACAGGGGCCGTCTTGCGGAGGCCAGGAAAGTCCTCCATGCAGTGAACCTTGCAGCCAATGTTCGCCATTGACCAAATCGCCCCAGCCGCCTCCTTCGGTCCCGATCAAGTTGGCGGTAGCCAATGGATCTTCGCGACCACCACTGAATACGACCGGGCCTCCGGTGCGTTCGCCGATCAAGAAGGTATTGGAAAGCCCATCGAGGATCCCCGCGAAACTGCCATCTTGATGGCCGCCAAATACCGCGCTGACAACCTGCATTGCGCCTTCGCGGTTGGCCAACAAGTGGTTGCCGTACGCGTGTCGGGCGTAGGTTCCGGTGACGCCGGTGCTTGGACAATAGTCGGCCGGAGCGATGTTCGTGGCGGTGAACGGCAACCCGGCAGGAACCGCATTGAAGGTGTATTTACGATCCGCGGGGCTTCCCGGTGTCGAGGGACACACATAACCAGCGATGGGGGTTTGTACTAAAGCGACGTTGCGAGGACTGAGCTGATCGACCGGCAACGTTTCGTGATCGTATTCGTCGTAGATCGCTTGTTGCTCGAGGTACGGCAACAGCGTCACTCCCCACGGTTTGCCGTTGAACGCATCGGGCGGCGTATCCAACCACCAGGCTCGCGGCAACAAGTTAAATGCGGCGTGATAATTGGCGATTCCCAGACCAATTTGTTTCAAGTGGTTGCTGCACGACATTCGCCGCGATGCTTCGCGTGCCGCCTGAACCGCAGGCAAGAGCAATCCCACCAGCACACCAATAATTGCGATCACAACCAGCAATTCCACGAGCGTGAAACCATGATGGTGCCTGCTCGGGTGTTTGAAAATTCGATGTACCATGCGTTTCTCGTAGAACAGGCGATCAATGACGTTTGGCATAGGTGTTATCCTGAGGATCAAAAGCAGGCGATTTGTCCATATCCGCGGTGGGGATGTTCCAGCGATAGATCCGTGAATCGTCGCCGTTGTTGTAACCCATAATCATTTGGGTTGCATCGTGGTTCAATCGGATGGCATCACAGTAACTGTCCCAATAATTGCTCTTCCAAACCGCCAGAGTCCCCAGTTGCAATTGCTTGTCCATGTCCCAAAATTGCAGGCTTCCGCTGTCGGTCATCATCAACAGTCGTTGGTTCGTCAGAAAGTGAATCGCCGAGGGACGCATTGCAAATTCGCCAGAGAAAGTAACGCCATGCAGCATCGCTTGTTGCTTCCTGGTTTTAATGTCAATCGACGACAGCGATCCATCTTCCCAACCCACGACGATGCGTTTGGCGTCGGGGGTGAATGCCACGCAACACGCACGCTCAAAGCTGGTTTTCCAGCGTTGAGATGCACGGCTAGGCAAATGGATGACCTCCAGTTCGTTTCCGGTCACGAAGGCGAGTTGTTGGTCATCCGACGAGTAAGCAACGCAGTGAGTTCCTGATTCGTTGGGGCGTGAAAGTATCGGTTTCAGTGTCGGTTCGTTCAAGTCAAACACTTGCAACATGTCAACTTTGCCGCCGACCGCCAAGTACCGTCCTGAAGGCGAGAAGCTAAGGACGTCGTACGAGTCGTTAGATTCAAACATCGGAAGCTGAGTTGTTTTTAGCTCCGGTTTTTCGCTTTGCCATCGCGTCGATGTTCTCAGCAAGCCACGGTCGTCGGTCGTCACGATCATGCGGTCGTCATCGGAGATCGCAATGGCTTGGATTGCACCTTCGCTTTTCCAAAGGTCACGAAAGGTGATTGCGGTAGGGACCCCTGACGTGGATTTGGCAATGTCACAACGCTCGGGCAGTTCCGCGTACTGGAGCCGATTGGGGATATTGTCGGGACCGTAGGTCACCACCAACGCGTGCCGAAAATCCGAGGTAAATGCGGTTCCCGATCGGTGCAGCGGCGATGGGGGCCGCGTGAACAATTCGTGTCCGAGTCGCTCGGGCGAAAACCGCTCAACCCGACCATCAAGTCCGGTGGTGACCAGTGAATCGGGCGACAAGAAATCCACGTCCGTCATCCGCCCTCCCGAACCCGACACAAACGTCGCGGAGCGAAACGTTGGCGATCCTTGGTGGTCGAGATTCGTATCGGTCAGTTTGAACCACTCGACTCCGGCGCGGAAATCGGCCACCGCCAAGGACAACGCGTCGTCGGAAAACGCTAACGCCATCGGTTCGCTTTGAGTGGCGATCCAAGAGGAAGCGGGCGATTGACCGGACAGAGGATTGATGGACGCAATTCCAAACCCGTTTTCCTTGCGTACCGTGTAGGCGACCCAGTCGTGTTTCTCACAACACTCCAATTGCAGCACTTCGCCGGGAGTATCAACTTCGCGCAACAAGCGGCCGGATTGGGCGTCAAAGAAACGCAATTTGGCAATGTTTCGATCGCCCGTCACGATGGTTTTTCCGTCCGGCGTCAACCCAACGCTTTCGTTGCGTATTTCCGATGGGATATCGATCGATCGGCCCCGACTAAATGACCACGCTTTGATTCCGTTGTAGCGACATCCCGAAGCCAGCGTGTCTCCTGCAACGCGAATCGACTCGATCGTGGTGGGATGCAGTTGGAACGCTCGAAGCGTTTTGCCTGTGTCCGGCGCGATGCTGATGACGCCGCGATGACCAAACGGCCATATCGGACCGGGGATCGCCAAACTGCCGTCGGGCATGACGGCGATCGCCGTGCTTTGGTCGGCGAATCCTGATAGTTGACGGCGTTTGGTTTCGGTAGCGATGTCCCAAAACATTAGCATGCCGTCGTCGCCGGTGGTGACCACCGTTTGTTTGTCGGGCAGGATCGCCAATTCACGCGCCGGTTTCGCGTGACGCCCCCACAATGCGTACTTCGCACGAACCTCGCCATCAAGCAGCGACCATTCGGTGCTCCGCAAATCGGGTTCACCTTCGCTGGGGCGGTGCAGGTCGAGCAAGCGTCTCGCTTCGCCGTATTGCCCGCGATTGAACATTTGGTAGGCCAGCGAAAGGTCGCTGTCGTAATGCATCGCCCGCAGCCGAGACCTCGATTGATCCGCATAGTGCAGTGCCGTTTGTAATTCCAGCGTTTGTTTCTGGCTTTCAATCGCGTATCGGCGTTGATTCAGTGCAAACATCCACAAGCCAGCGATGCCAAAACAGACACCAATCATCGCGACCGAGGATAGCGTGGCGATCAATGGATTTCGCTGAGCCCATCGCAGCGTGCGGCCAGCGCGACCGATGGGGCGAGCGGAGGTGGGCCGCCGCTGAGCAACACGAATCAAGTCATCGTACAGTTCGCCCGCGTCATGGTAGCGGCGAAACGGTTTCTTTTCTAAACACCGCTGCACCACCGCACTGAGATCGCGCGAGATCGTGGGACGGATGTCGCGGGGCGGCGGCGGGTCGTGCTCCATCACTCGCCGAATCGTCAACATTTGGGTCGCCGCCGCAAAGGGCGAAACGCCGGTCAAGAGCTCGTACAGGATCACGCCAAGCGAGTAAACGTCCGAGTGAGCGCCATGCGTGTCGATACTGCCACACGCCTGTTCAGGCGACATGTAAGGTGCGCTGCCGACCGGGGTGCCGATCATGGTTTCGCGGACGTCCGTCATCGATCGGGCCATGCCAAAATCAGTCAAATTCGCAAACGGTCGCCCTCGTTCATCCTTGCTGATGATGACATTGGACGGTTTGATGTCGCGGTGCATCAAATCGCGTTCATGCGCGACTTTCAATCCGCTGGCAATCTGCGTGACGATCGAAACGGCCGTGTCAATCGAAACCAAGTGGTTCTGCTGGTGCATCCATCGGTCGAGCGTCGGGCCGGGACAGTATTCCGAGACGATGTACGCTTTCTTGGGCGTCAGCACCGCATCCAAAATGGGAATCAAATTAGGATGGCTCAAGCCCGCAGCAATTTCGGCTTCGCGTTGGAACCGGCGAGTGCTGAGATGGTCCGCAGCAAGACTAAACTTAGGAAATTTAATCGCGACATCTCGATTTAGACTGATGTCGTGCGCTAGCCAAACACGGCCGAACGTTCCTTCGCCGAGCGGTTTGATCATGCGAAAATGATCAACGCACTCCCCAACGGCGGGGCATGGGGTGGCTGCGGATCCACCCGGATTGTAGGGAACGGTCTTTCGCAGTCTGTTCCTACCGCCTTGTTTGGCAAGGATGGGGGATTGATGCGGAAGTCCAGGCGGCGCGTCGGGGGGCAAGTCTTGTTGGTTTCTCACTGAATTTCCTTTCATGACGAGAGGAAGTTCATCTCGCAATCGGTGGCATCGCTACCATCGTTTCAATCATCATGGGGTCATTCGTAGGATGCTGATGCCGGATTATAACGTCTGGCTCGCTGTCGAGGGAACTGTAAACCCACTGGATGATTGTAAATAGTTAACGTGATCTTCGTTCAGGTTCCCTTGGGACGCTGTTGCCACGGTTGGGTAGCAGTTTGGCTGCCCCTATTTGCGGGCGGGATCGACCACCTTATTCGCCGTTGGTGTGGATTCTGAGGTGATCGAAATGCGGCCCCGGTTCGCCCGAAGCGGTTGCGATTCGCGTTGGCGAATTTGTCGATTCTGACGAGAACGTTCGAGACTTAAAAATCTTCGGTCCGGTGGTAAGGGTTGTAACGATTGGTAGGGTCATTTGCTGCTACAGAATGTGGTGTGATGACACCCATTGGAGCGAGATGTCGTTACAACCGTTAAAGTCGGTATGCATGGAACGTCCCTACCAACACGTCACCCCAAACGTAATCTTTTACCTTGCCCGTCATCTTTACGTAGGTAACTGTTCACCCGTAGTCGATGAAGTTTGTGCATCAGGATTCGTCTCGCTTGTGCGTTAAGTCTGCTCAATCGAAACAACTTCCATCTTGCGTAGTGCGTTACGCAGTGGAACCGAAGCAAATCGGTCATGGGAAGACGGTTGTGACGAACCAAACGGATTTTGATGCCGGGCCAGTTGCTAGTGCGCTGGTCCAGGAAAGCTACGTCCAGAATCCGTATTGTTACCGTGGAGATTAGAAGATGAAAAGGTTATTGTTGCCTACGTTGACGATCCTGTCGATCGTTTTCGGGGTGAACTCAGCTAGCGCTGCTTATTGCGGCGCAGTCAGCTATGAAGGCTGTAGCAGCTGTGGAAGCACAGTTGTCGAAGGAAGCGTTGCCGAAGGTGCAGTCGCTGGTGACGGAGCCGTTGTTGACAACGGTGCTGTTGCAGGCGGAACGTACACCGTGATGCGCAACGTAAGCGAAACGGTTTACGAGCAAGTCGAAGAGACTCGTTACCGCACTCGCAACGAAACTTACTACGAAGATCAAGAAGTGACCGGCACCCGTATGGTTCCTGTCACGACGACTCGTGAAGTTCAATACACCGTGAACGTTCCTCACGTTGAAAATCGTACCAAGACGATCAACTACACCGTGATGAAGCCCGTTCACGAAACTCGCACGCGAGTGATCAACTACACGGTGCGCAAACCCGTTTACGAAAAGCACACCAAGACGATCAACTACACGGTCATGAAGCCGGTGTACGAAACTCACCAAAAGGTGATCAACTACACCGTTCGTAAGCCTGTGTGGGAAACTCGCACCAAGACAGTTAACTACACTGTCATGAACCCAGTGCGTGAAAACCACAGCAAGACCATCAACTACACCGTGATGGTTCCTGTTCGTGAGCAAAAATCGCGTACGATCAACTACACGGTCTACAACACCGTGCAAGAACAACGTGTTCGCACTGAGAACTACAGCGTTGTCGTTCCTCAACAGTACACCAAGACCATCCAGGTCAAAGGTGGCCACTGGGATACCGTTACTGAAACGATCCCTGGCAAAATGATGCGTCGTACCGTTCGTGAGCCCGGAACTTGGACTTACGATCCTGCGACTTGCCGCTGCGTGTACTGCCCAGGCGAATGCCGCGTTGAATGTGTTCAAGGTTGCCCAACCACTTGCACCAAGAAGGTTTGGGTTCCTACTTGCGAAACCAAGGAAATCTGCTGCACCAAGTACGTTCGTGAGTGCCGTACTCGCGAAGTACCGTACACCGTGTGCAAGCGAGTTCCTGAGTGCCGCACCAAGGTTGTAAACTACACCGTTTGCAAGATGGTTCCTGAGTGCCGAAGCAAGGTTGTCAACTGGACGACTTGCAAGATGGTTCCAGAATGCCGATCGAAGGAAGTTTGCTACAAAGTCTGCACGATGGTTTGCGAAAACCGTCAAAAGACCTGCAACTACACGACCTGCAAAATGGTTCCTGAGTGCCGCACGAAGGAAGTTTGCTACACCACTTGCAAATTCGTTTGCGAAAACCGTCAAAAGACCTGCAACTACACCGTCTGCAAGATGGTTCCTGAGTGCCGTACGAAGGAAGTTTGCTACAAGGTTTGCACGATGGTTCCTGAGTGCCGCACCAAGACCGTCTGCTGCACGACCTACAAGAAAGAATGTTTCACCAAGACCATCAAGGTTGCTAAGTGCCGCAAAGTTTGCGAGCCTTACACCGTGACACGTTGCGTTCCACGAGTTGTTTGCAAGCAAGTTCCCGTTGAAGTTTGTGCTCCAGCATCTTGCTGTGCCGACGCTTGCGGTGCCTGCGAAGCTGCTCCCGTTTGCTGCCCAGCGACCGAAGGCCCCGTTCGTGGCTTGTTGCGTCGTCTGTTCAGCCACGGCAACTGTGGCTGCGACGCAGCATGTGGTTGCGACGAAGCTCCTTCTTGCGGTTGCGAAGCTGCACCAGCTTGCGGTTGCTAGAAACACGGGTTTGATCAGGCCCGACGCAAGGGAAGCCTGAGCAATACCGTAGGACGTTAGTGTTCCGAATAGGCGGGGTGAGACTCTCAAAAAGAGACTCACTCCGCTTTTTTCGTTTGAATATGGAATCGGTTTCTAAGAACACCTGGCACGTTGGACCAGACTAAGCAATTGGCTGGGCGAACGGCTGGGCGGTTGGCCCGGGGGACTTACTTCCAGCAGCTTAGGACGGGGCACGGTTCGAAGGTGCTTGTCGCTCCAAATGGGCGTTGGGTGATGGCGATGCCCAACTTCTGAAGTTGCACGATTGTCGTTTTTTCCGGCAAATCACAACCCGAAGCGTCAGCGTGGGACCGAGAAAATATCGAGATTTCCTTGCTGACGCGTTTTGAAGTTGCTGTTTTTGTGCCGGAGGCACTTTTGGGAATAGCCTTGGACTTTAGTCCAAGAAAATCCTCGGACTAAAGTCCGAGGCTTTCGAAATATGTCGCTCCGCGACAGCAAATTGCGCAACATCAAAACTGACGCGCCGGTTGTGATCAAGACGCAACTTCAAAATTCCGACCTTGTGAATGACTCAAGACCAAACCAGATCGTAACGGTAGTCCAGCAACCATGCCGTTGATCCGAAATACAATCCGAATGCGATTTGCATCATCAACCACTCCGTCAAACGCGATCGCCAGCCATTTCGGTTTTGCCAATAACGCGTCGCGACCAAGACAGGAGCCGCTGCCCAGAATCCCCACAGAAACGACCACTCGGTGACCAAGCTCATTTGGCGACAGGCGACGAAATAGGCCACGCACGCGAGCAAGAAGATGGCAAAGCTGAGTTTCGAAGTGCGGCGAGTTCGTTGGAACGAGTCACCGAGTTCGGAGCCGGCGAATCGGCCGAGTTCGCTTTGCTGAATTGCCAACGCAAACAGCGCAAACAATGCGACCGGCCATGTGAATAGAAAGTCGCCGACTACGATGCTGATCGGGGCTCCGGAAACAATTCCCAGGATCACCGTAACGGACACGAACACGATCCGGTATTGATCCACAGTGATGCGTCGTTTGATCACCAGCGAAAGGGTCGAGGTGATGAGCCCAGCGATACTCAAGATCGCCACACCGCAAGCGTACCATCGCCACAGCCAGCGATAGGTTGGCGGATCCATCGCGTATTCCGGTTCGACGCCCAGCAATAACGCGTAGTCTCGCACCTGGCCCTGCGGCACCTCGGCAGCGGTCATCCAATTCTCGGGCGGATGTGTTTGGGGGGTGCCCACAAACAGACAAACCGCGCGGCCATGGTTTCTCACCAACAAGCGGCCTTGGTCCAATGCCGGAGCGGTCCAGCTGATTTCACCTCTCTAACACACGCACTCGGCCTCGTTCGATGTACTGATTGGGATTGGCCTCGGCCAAAATCAAGTCACCGAGATCGTTAAGCAAAAACAGTTTGCCGTCGGCCTCAATCACACTGGCGTGACCCACCACCGCAGCGTCGCGGTTGGATTCGAAATCTGTTTTGCGGCGCGTTTTCGCGATCCCGTTGGCCCATTGCTGTTTGCCAGTTAAAAAATCGAGACAACGGAAACAGCCACGCGTCGGCCGGTGGGCTTTCGATTGAGCCTCGGCAACATCGAAGCCATACACATAGCCGTCGACCAATACGCTCGAGGAGACATCGTTGGACATCAGCGGGCTTTGCCAAACCGAGGTGCAGCTGGCATCGCCGGCGTCCTCGCTGGACCGTCCACTCAACTTCCAAAGCTGCGAGCCTGCTTGAAACGGTGCCGATGTCCAAAGGTAAGGCTCGTTAAAAATTGGCCAAGCGGAGTGTTCGTCATAGCCATTGGACAAGTGGTGGCTCCACAATCGCGCCCCGGTTTCGAGGTCGTAGCCAACCAAATCGTTCTCGAGATAGCCGATCACTTGTGAATGTCCGTCGACGGTGATTGGTAACGCCCCCGTATAGCTGGCGGGTTCATCGCCCGATTTCCAAACGATGGATCCATCGGTTTGGTCTAGCGCCACCATGCTGCCGTCGATCGCGCCGATCGGCAGGATTACTTTGCCCTCGGTCACGGTGGGCGAGCAGGCGTAGCCGAATTCGGTGCCTTTGCCGCCAAGTTCCGCGGTCAAATCACGCGACCAAACCAGATTGCCGTCGATGTCGAGGCAGTAGATCGCTCCGGAGGGAGTGGTGAAGAAGACATGCCCGTTCGCGATGGTCGGAGTGCTGCGAGGGCCTGGGTAAAGACCGGTGGGTTGGTAGGCCCAATCATAGCGGTACCGCCAAATCGTCCGTCCCGAATCGGCGTCAATGCAGAGCACGTACTGGTTGGTCAGCGTTTGGTATTGGGTGTAAGCACGGTCGTTGACGATCACAAATCCGGAATAGCCTTGGCCGAGTTCTTTGGTCCAAAGCACCGGCGGTCCCTCGGTGGGCCACTGGTCTGCGAGTCCTGTTTCTGCGGAGCGGCCGTCATAGTGGGGGCCGCGAAGGTGGGGCCAACCCTGCCGAGGTTCCTCTGCCGGTGCAGCGCCCATCAGGACGATGCTGGCGATCATCAGCAAGGGGATCGGAATCCACGCTCGGAACGATTCTTGGCGAGAGCTCATATCGCCATTGTCATCCGCGGCGCACGTCAAGCCAAGCATGCCCGGGGGGAGGCTGTTTTGTGGCTACCTTCGACAGAAGGTGGTGATTCTTATTTGTGCGGCAACCATCCACGCTCTGGTGAGCGTAGCTACTAGACCGGAATGCCGCAGTTTACCGTCTATAAACGCTTCACAGCGTTGGCCAAAACGGCTAACCCAATCAGCAGGTTCCATAGGGGGGGCGAATGTGAAACTTTGGCGGTCCTGACAATCGGCCGATCAGTCACAGCACCAGCTTTGATGGAATTTTGGGAAAACCCTTGTCGAGTCGCCTTTGGGCGGATAGCCTATTTCTAACGTGAATGGGCGACCTCGGCGGAGGTTCGTCACATTGGGATTTGCGGCCGCTTGCAGCCTGACCTGCTAAAGAGCCATGACAAAGAATATGACAATTGATTCAGACGCGACCAAATTGGGTCGCACCGGTGATTCCGTGCTTTCAGCGGACACAACTTCGGAAACGGATTGCGCAGCGGAAACCTCTGCCCCAACCGCATCCAAATCTTCCTCTGTAAAGGCGTCACCTCGCGGGCTTGCGAACGAGCAATCGCTTGGGGCCTCGACCCAGTGTGTGCATAGTGGTGAACAGCGGCAAAAAGCCGAAGGTTCGATCACCGCACCCATCTACGCGGCGTCGACATTTACCTTTGATTCGACCGCGTCGCTGTTGCGTTTCGTCAATGGCGAAGAAGACCGCGAAGAGTACGGCCGCTATGGCAATCCCAACGAAAAAAGTGTCGAAGCCAAGTTGGCGGCACTCGAGGGGGCCGAAGAGGCGATCCTGTACAGCTCGGGGATGGCCGCGATTGTTGGGCTGTTGATGGCCAAGCTGAGCAGCGGCGATGAAATCGTTTTCTTTGACCAATGTTATCATCGCAGCCGCGAATTTTGTGCAAAACATTTGTCAAGATTTGGCGTCGTGACTCACCAGGTTCCGACAGGCAATTTCGAGGCACTCGAAGCCGCGATCACGCCACGGACCAAGATGTTGGTCAGCGAGTCGCCGACGAACCCGCACCTCACGACGATCGATTTGGAAAAGTTTGCGGCGGTTGGAAAGTCCAACGAAGTCGAAACGCTGATCGATGCGACTTTGGCGACCCCGTTCAACATCAAGCCGATCGCTTACGGCGTCGATTATGTGTTGCACTCGGCGACCAAGTATCTCGGCGGCCATAATGACTTATTGGCTGGCGTGATCTGCGGTCGACGCGAGCAATTGGAATCGGTGCGGTCGCTGCGTGGTGTTTTGGGCGGTGTCAATTCGCCGCACAACCTGTACTTGCTCGAGCGTGGCTTGAAAACGTTTGCGTTGCGGATGCAGCGGCACAACGAGAACGGATTGGCGATCGCCGAGTTCTTGGACGCACATCCTCGAGTGGAACGCGTCTATTACCCCGGTCTGAAATCGCATCCGTCCTACGAATCGGCTGTCGCACAGATGCGTGGCTATGGCGGTTTGATTACGTTCACGGTCAAAGACGCGGATTGGGAAGAGACCTCGCGAATCGTTGATGCAGCGAAGATCCCACGAATTGCCGCCAGTTTGGGTGGAGTCGAATCGTTGATCGAGCAGCCGTTGGTGATGAGCTACTATCACTGTACTCCCGAAGATCGAGTCCGATTCGGTATCGCCGATAACATGATCCGCATGTCGTGCGGGATCGAAGATACCGAAGACCTGATTGCCGACTTGGCACAGGCGCTCGAGGCGTAAGCCCAATGTGGGATAGGCTTCCAGCCTGTCATCCTGAGCGGGGGAAACGTGGGATAAGCTTCTAGGCTGTTATCGCTAACCCGCCATTTCGTACCCCGCCATTTCGGTCGCGAGACTCGCTGCTTTTGCGGAGCAAAAGGCGACTCTCTCTCCGAAAGTCTTGGCGACTTTCGCTACGCTGAATCAGACATGGCATCATGACTCACTCTGACGACCTAAACAAAGCAGACTTCCGCACCCGTGCAATTCACGTCGGCAACGAAGTCGACCCCGCAACCGGGGCGGTCGTTCCTCCGATTCATCTGGCCAGCACGTTTCGGCAGCCGGGGGCAGGCGAGTGGGGTGAATTCGATTACTCTCGCAGCGGAAACCCAACACGTCGCAATCTGGAAACGACGCTTGCGTCGCTCGAAGGCGGCTGTGGGGCGCTCGCGTTTTCCTCTGGCATGGCAGCCATTCACTGCGTCACCATGCTGATGCGCAGCGGGGACCATGTGGTCGCCGGCTGTGATTTGTACGGCGGTGCCTATCGCTTGCTGCACAAAATCTGTGACCGTGCCGGGATCGAGGTCACGTTGGTCGACATGACCGATGTTTCGGCAGTCGAGTCGGCAATCACCGAGAAAACCAAATTGGTGTGGGCGGAAACGATCGGTAACCCGCGGTTGTCGATTCCCGACCTCCGCAAGCTCGCCGAAGTGGCCAAAGCAAAAAATTGCTTGATCGGCGTCGACAACACATTTGGCACTCCGGCGCTGATCCGCCCGCTTGAAAGTGGCATCGACATCGTCATGCATTCGGCCACCAAATACTTGGGGGGACATAGCGATTGTTTGGGCGGAACCTTGGCGGTCAGCGACAAATCGCTGTATGACCAACTGTATTACATTCAAAACGCAACCGGAGCCGTGTTGGATCCGCTGAGTTGCTTCTTGACGTCTCGAGGGTTGAAGACGCTTGATCTGCGAGTCCGCGAGCAATCCGCGACTGCACTTCGGCTGTCTCAGTGGCTCGAGTCGCACCCGCGAGTCAAATCGGTGCTCTATCCTGGGCTTGCCTCGCATCCTCAGCATTCGCTCGCCGCCAAGACGCTAAATGGCGGGTTTGGGGCGATGGTGACCTTTGAATTGGATGCTGATATCAAGGAAACGGCCAAGGTTTGCGAGTCCACCCAATTGTTCCATCTTGCCGTCAGCCTGGGGGCGGTCGAATCGTTGATCGAGCAGCCGGCGACCATGTCGCACGCCAGTTACGATGCGGCGGATCGCGAAAAATTCGGCATCACCGATGGGTTGATCCGGTTATCCGTCGGGCTCGAAGCGTTTGACGATTTGCGAAACGATTTGGCTCAAGCGATCGCCTAGCGATGGTTTTAGTGGCTTCTGGCGATGACCCTTGGCGGCTTGGCGAGCGAAAGGAATCGCGGTTTTTACGTGAAATTCGGGTGAAATCCGCGGTGGGGTGAAACCTTTTTAAGAAATTCCCGGACACCTCGCATTCTGTTATTGGTCCAATTTCAGGCATCTGCTAATCTTCGCTTGTCGTTGGTGACGACACTTATTTCGCACCTTGGGGACGCCATGAGGGCAAGCCACCCCTGGGGTCATTTGGTTCATTCAGGTGGAAAGGAGTCCAGCATGGATACCAAGCAGGCTGTAAACACTCACATTCGTTGGATGATTCGCCGCGATATGCCGGCGGTCTTGGGCATTGAGAATAAGAGCTTTGAGTTCGCTTGGACCGAAGAAGACTTCATTCGCTGCCTTCGTCAACGCAATTGCATCGGTATGGTCGCCGAAGTGGACGATCAAGTGGTTGGGTTCATGATCTATGAACTGCACAAGAACCGATTGCACGTGCTGAACTTTTCGGTGCATCCCGACGCCCGTCGTAAAGGCGTTGGTCACGCGATGCTGAGCAAGTTGCTGGGCAAGTTGTCGCACGAACGCCGCAATCGCATCATGTTGGAAGTTCGCGAAACGAATCTCGAAGCACAGTTGTTCTTCAAGTCAGTCGGATTCAAGGCAATCTCGGTGCTGCGTGACTTCTACGAAGACACAGTCGAAGATGCCTACTTGATGCAGTATCGCTATCAAGCTTCGGTCGAAGAGCTTGCTCAGCCGCACAATCGCATCACGCGAATGGCTGGCTAAGTTTTGGGTGCTGCAGCGACTGAATTGGCGTCGGTCATCGGCGTCAAATTCACCGTAGCGGAACTCGCGGGCGATTTGTTGATCTGATCAGCCGCTTGCGGGTGAGTGGCCGGCGGCACGTGGGTTGCCCGGTGTGTACTGGTTCACGGCCATTTGCTTTCGATAACGCTGGCGACGCAAGTCTTTCAGTTTTAGCAAGGAAAACGTTCGGAATTCGACCGGGCGGCACGCTCCGCCGCCTCGTCTTAGGATGTCGTCCCAGTTGACGCTCCGGTGCTGGCGTTTGTGTCGGCATGCGGTTCGAGCTGGCTCGAAGCCTCTCCTGTACACCACTCTATCTAGCGTTGGCTTCTTCCACGCGGTACATCTCTTTGAACGGTAGTTGGATACCGCCATCGATCGTGATCGTGCTGCCAGTGATGTAGCGGCTTTCCGGGTCGCACAGGAACACGACGCCACGACCAATCTCTTCGGGTTCGCCGAGGCGGCCAAGCGGCAATTCGCTGCCCTTTTTCTCGAGCGTTTCTTCGCTAAAGAACTTTCGTTCGCCGGGGGTATTGGTCCATCCCGGGTGAATGATGTTGCAGCGGATACCGTACTGGGCCAGCTCGCAAGCGGCCGTGCGCGCCATTTGGTCATTGGCTGCTTTGGCCATGTTGTAAGCCATTGCACCGGGCATCGCGATGTGCGCGTGAGGGCTGCTGATCACAACCAGATTGCCACCGTTGCCGGCATCGACCAGTTTCCGCGCGCCCCGGCGAATCAGGTAGAACGCACCCCACATGCTAATATCAATCGTCTTGCGGAATTCTTCCAGGTCTGAATCCAGCATGGTGTGGCGATCGCTATAAGCGGCATTGCTGACGACGATATCCAAACCACCTAGCAGTTCGTCGGCTTGGTCCACCAGGGCTTCGGTTTGCTGTTGATCGGCCAAGTCGGCTGCAACTTTGAACGCTCGCACCCCGTGGGCTTCGCACGCCGCAACCACCTCGTCGGCTTCGCCTTCGTGGCTGCGATAATTGATCACCACGTCGGCGCCCGCTTTGGCCAATTGGATCGCAATTCCGCGACCGATTCCGCGGGATGCGCCGCTGATGACGGCACGTTTGCCTTTCAGATTGCTCATGTTGTCTCGTCGTTTCACGTGGGGCGGGTCGCGACGCGGATCGCTTTGCGATCGTCGCGTGTTTGGAAGGGGACTGAATTTTGGCGGCGGAAAAATCGCCAGCCAGTCAACGAAAATACCCGATTCACGCCGGCTTTGCAGCGGGCGAGGGATCGAGGCTGGCTGAGTTTCCACCCTGGTTGGCTGGGATTCTTTGCCACTGCCGTTGTCGGCCGATTCTCCGCCCTTCGCCACTCAATTTAGGTTGTGCCGGCGATCCCCGAATTCCGCCAAAATGCTAAAAACTTCCAAATAGTTTGCAAGAAACTTCCCGTAACGCGATATAGGTGATTGATTTCCGGCAAAAATGAGAGGAAACTATCACTCATAGTAAAATACGCGGCTTAGGAAGACTTCGCGGTAAGGAGGCCATGGTGACCACGAAATCACGACGAGACCGGCTTCGCGAGTTAATCCAGACCCGTGGTTTTGCGGCTTTAGGAGAACTGGCCGAGACGTTGAATGTCAGCGAGTCGACAATTCGCCGCGATTTAGAAGAGTTAGAGAAAGCAGGCGATGCCCGACGGACGCACGGTGGTGTGTTCTGGACGGGCAAAACCGCAACGATACGTGTGTTTGGCAATCGTCGAGACACGATGTGGCCAGCCAAAAGTGCCATTGGCGTGGTGGCTGCAGAGTTGGTCGACGATCACGACACGATTTTGCTCGACGGAGGAAGTACGACTTACGAATTGGCAAGGCATCTCGTCAAACGGCCGCTGCAGGTGGTGACCAACAGCTTGCCGGTGGCTCATTTGCTTTCCTCGAGTGAATCAATTGACTTGATCATGATCGGGGGCTGTGTTCGGGGACGAACGGCAGTCGCGATTGGCCCGATGGCGGATTCGATGCTTCACACGTTGAACGTGGGAAAGGCATTTTTGTCGGTTGCGGGGATCAACGAACGAGGCTACTTCAACAGCGACATGATGTTGGTGGAAAGCGAGAAAGCGATGATCGCTGCGGCGGACCAATCGATTGTCGTGACTGATAGCAGCAAGTTTGGCAAGGTGAGTCTGAGCCGATTATGTGGGTTAGATGAAGTGAACGCCGTGGTGACCGATTCAGGGATCGATTCTGAGTGGAAAGAACGCTTGGAAACGGCCGGGGTCGGACTAGTCTTGGCAAATCCGTCGGGACAAAACGAATTGGCAGCAGCGCGAGCCGGGGTGAATAGCACCGCTAGCGGCGACCAGGGCAAACAGGACGCGGAAACAAAAGCGAAAGTGAAAAAGCAGCAATGACGCAAACAATCGATCGTAATCGGATTGAGCACCTTGTCCGCAGCGCCGTGATGGCGTCGATGGGCGGTGCCGCCGCAAGCCAGTCATCCAATGGGGTTGCGAGTGCGATGGCACAAACGCCGCCGGGTTGGGTCGACGGCAAACCGAACTTGCGAGTCAGCATTTCGGCCCGGCACGTTCATTTGACCGACGAACACGTGGAAATCTTGTTTGGTGCGGGCAGCGTGCTCGAGCCCGGCAAGGACTTGTACCAAGACGGCTTTTACGCGGCCAAGCAAACCGTGATGGTCGTAGGGCCTCGACGCCGGATGCTGCCCAACGTGCGTGTGCTCGGACCGACGCGTCCGTTTAGCCAAGTCGAGTTAGCGTTGACCGATTCGATCTCGCTCGGGATCGACGCGCCGGTTCGCCACAGCGGCAAGATTGATGGCACGCCAGGCTGCGTTTTGGTCGGGCCTGCGGGCACAGTCAAGTTGGATCAAGGCGTCATTCGCGCGGCGCGACACGTTCACATGAACTTTGCGGATGCCGATTATTACGGCGTCAAAAACGGCGACATGATGCAGTTGAAAATCAAGAGCCCCGATTGCAGCGTCGTGTTCGAAGATGTGTTGGTGCGAGCCGACAAAGCGGCGAAGCTCGAAGTCCACATCGATACCGACGAAGGCAACGCGTGCAATCTCGATGCGGCCAGCGAAGTGTTGCTTCGCAAAGACGATTGTGCCTGCAAGAACCACTAATCACCAAGTGAGACACGCCTTTTTGGGGTAACGAAAACTTGCCAAGAGTTTCATCGCCCCCGAACGGCTCTCCAATGTCTTGGCGACTTTCGCCACGGCACACACAACTTCCCTATCCATTCAGTTAGTTCCCTCTCCTCCTAAGGTAATACTCCTATGGCAAAAGTTAGTGAAGCGCTCGGCATGATCGAGACCAAGGGCTTTATCGCCCTGATGGAAGCATGCGACGCGATGATGAAGGCTGCCAACGTCCAGTTCCTCGGCTGGGACAAAGTCGGCAGCGGTTTGGTCAGCGCCTTTGTCACCGGTGACGTTGCTGCGGTCAAAGCCGCCACCGACGCCGGAGCCGCAGCCGCCGGTCGTATTGGCGAAGTTGTCAGCGTGCAAGTGATTCCACGTCCTCACGACGACTTGGGCAAGATCCTGAAAGTTTCGGCACCAGCGAAGAAGTAGTCACTGCTTTTCGCAGTTAAAGGGGCGATCACGCCCTGCCGGTCCTCTCTCACTTTTAAAAATCCAATCCAAAAATTTAAGAAATACTGAACATGAACGATGCAATCGGTTTGATTGAAACTAAAGGTTTGTTGCCTCTGATCGAAGCAACTGACGCGATGGCCAAGGCAGCAAACGTGGCGATTGTCAAGCGAGTCGACATCGGCGGTGCCTATGTGACGACCGTTGTCAGCGGTGACGTCGGCAGCGTCCGTGCTGCTGTCGAAGCAGGTGCAAACGCTGCGGCCCAAGTTGGTGAACTTGTCGGCAGCCACATCATCCCACGACCAAGCGAAGGTTTGTCCGCCGCTTTTTTGTCGTAGAGTCGGATTCAAGCCCCGAGTTTGAATCCGCATCGATGGGCGGTCTATCGATGCAGCGAATGGAATCCTTGTCTCCTACCCACGAAGAGCCTGCAGTGCTAGTTCTCGTAGCCAACCTTGGTTCGACCAGTTTCAAGTATCGCTTGTACGATATGTCCGACGAGCGTTGTTTAGCGCGTGGTGCGGTCGATCGTATTGGGGATACCGAGAGCAAGTGTACGGTGTCCATCGGCGATTGGTCCGGCGAGCGTACGATGTCGGTGCCCGATCACGGGGTCGCTGTCGAAGCTTGTTTGGCTCAATTGACGGATCCCGAGCATGGTGTGCTGAAGGATGCGTCGGAGGTGGCGGCGATTGGATTCAAGGCGGTTCATGGTGGCCGGATGTCAGGTGTTTTCCGTGTGAACGCGGAAGTGCTTGATGCGATGGCCGAAATGAATGCAGCCGCACCGGCGCACAACCCGCCCTACATTGCCGCGATGAAGGCGATGCAGCAGCGGTTTGTGGATCTGCCTTTGGTGGCAGCGTTCGAAACCGACTTTCACCAAACGATCCCCGCGGCTCGCAAGGAATACGCCATTCCTCGCGATTGGGCCAACGAATTTCATATTCGCAAATGGGGATTCCATGGTGCAAGCCACCGCTACATCGCTACGCGAAGTGCCGAGCTTCTCGGTCGCGATGACGCTCGTGTGATCTCGTGTCACTTGGGCGGCAGCAGTTCGATCACGGCGATCCGGAATCGACAAAGTGTGATGACGACGATGGGGATGACGCCTCAGACGGGGTTGCCGCAAAACAACCGCGTCGGCGACTTCGATCCGTTTGCGTTGCCACTGATTTTGCAGCGGACGGGAATGACGCTCGACGAGGCACTTGCTCATTTGGCGAGCCAAGGAGGCTTGTTGGGGCTGAGCGGTCGCAGTGGCGATATCCGTGATGTCGAAGAAGCGGCCGCCGATGGCGACGCAGGTTCGCAGTTGGCGCTCGATGTGTATGTCGAAGAAATTCGGCGGCATCTCGGTGGCATGATCGTGGCCCTCGGCGGTGCCGACGCGATCGTGTTCACGGCCGGCATCGGCGAAAACGACGATCTGATTCGCGGCCGTGTGTGTGAAGGACTCGAAGAGTTAGGGATTGTCGTTGACCCAGACGCGAACAAATCGCTGAAAGGGGAATCGACGTTCCATGCCGAATCGAGTCGTACGCAGTTGTGGGTGATCCCCACCAACGAAGAGATCATTGTGGCTCGTCAAACTGTATCCGTGTTGCAACAAGCGTAAGCAAATAGGAACTCGATTCAAACATGTTTATCGCGAAAGTAACCGGATCGGTCGTCAGCACTCAGAAAGTGAGTTCGATGACGGGTCACAAATTGCTCGTCGTCGAGCCCTACCGGCTCGAAGGCGAAAAACGAGATTTGCTGGTCACGACCGGACGAACGTTCATTTCCGTTGACACCATCGGTGCGGGCGAAGGCGACTTCGTTTTGGTGGTCCAAGGCAGCAGTGCTCGATTGACTCCCGAAACCAAACCGTTACCGATCGACGCCTGCATCATCGGCATCGTCGACACGGTGCACATTGACAAACAAAGCGTTTACGACCGAGACAAGTAGTCGCTGCCGAGCGACCCCACTTTTCCCTCCTCCCCGACGCAGTAAACGAAGACATAACGAGAAACCCAAACTATGCATTTCGACGAAAACCTGATTCGCAACGTGGTCGCTCAAGTATTGGCCGAAGTCGGACCGATGCCGTCCGCTTCCAATGGCAAACCCGCCGGTGGCCAGCATGGGATTTTTTATGATGCCGCATCGGCGGTCACTGCGGCTCGTCGTGCATTTGAACAACTTCGTGAACGCTCGCTCGAAGATCGCAAGAAGATCATCGATATCATTCGTCGTATCTCGATCGAGCAATGCGAAGAGCTCGGTTTGATGGAGATGGAAGAGACCAAGGTCGGACGCCCCGAGCACAAGATCGAAAAATTGCGCACGCTTGGCGAGCTGTCACCTGGTGTTGAGTTCTTGGAAACAAAGTGCTTCAGCGGCGACCATGGTTTGGCGATCATCGAACGAGCACCGTTCGGGGTGATTGGCGCGATTACGCCTGTGACGCACAGCTTGCCGACGATCACCGGAAACGCGGTCAGCATGATCGCCGGCGGAAACACCGTCGTCGTCAATCCTCACCCATCGGGCAAACGGGTTGCTGCCGAAGGCGTTCGCCGATTTAACGAAGCGATCGCGGCGGAAATGGGGATCGACAACATCATTTGTGTGATCGCCGAACCGACCCTCGAAAGCGCCAACGAACTATTCGCTCACCGCGATGTCGCACTGATTTGCGTCACCGGCGGACCGGCAGTCGGACGTGCGGCACTGAACAGCGGCAAACGAGCGATCGTCGCAGGCCCTGGTAATCCACCCGTGGTCGTCGATGAAACCGCTGATTTTGACAACGCCGCTCGCTGCATCATTCTCGGTGCCTCGTACGACAACAACTTGCTGTGCATCGCCGAAAAGGAAGTGTTCGTCGTCGACAGCGTGTTTGACAAGATGATGGACGCGATGCGACGAGCCGGTGCGGTCCAGCTGAATAGCGAGCAAATTGCAAAATTGACCAGTAAGGCGATCGTGAAGGTCGGCGACGACAAGCACGACGCAGCGTGTAAAGATTTCATCGGTCGCGACGCCAGTGTGTTGGCCGAAGCTGCGGGCGTTTCGGTTCCAAGTGGCACCGAATTGGTCTTCGGTGAAACCGACGAACATCACCCGTTTGTCAGCGTCGAGCAGATGATGCCGTTCCTGCCATTCGTACGTGCTCGTGACGTCGATCATGCGATCGCGATGGCGAAGAAGTACGAACATGGTTTCCGGCACACCGCCATGATTCACTCGCGAAACGTTCACAACATGACCAAGATGGGCCGCGAAATGGACACGACGTTGTACGTCAAAAACGGTCCTTCGATGGCGTCGCTCGGACTTGGTGGCGAAGGTTACTTGTCGTTCTCGATTGCAGGACCGACTGGCGAAGGGGTCACCACCCCGGCGACGTTCACACGCGAACGACGCTGCAGCATGATCGACGAACTGCGAGTCGTTTAGTGAGACCGGCGTCCGGCCAGAATGTGGGATAGGCTTCCAGCCTGTCATCAAACACAACACAGGCGTCCAGCCTGAACGTGGGATAGGCTTCCAGCCTGTCATCCAACACAACACAGGCTTCCAGCCTGTCACAAGACATAAAGATTCCCCGAACACTTCACTCCCAATGCAACCAGCCACCGTCATCGGATCGACTCGAGCGACCGTGAAGCACGCCAGCTTCGCGGGCCAACGGCTCGTGATCGTCCAGCCGACGGGCGTGGACAATGCGGCCGATGGGCCGCCGCTGATTGCGTTGGATGTTTTGGGATGTCGCAAAGGAGACCAGGTGATGTTAACGAGCGACGGATCGTACGCTCGTGAAATGACCAAACACGAAAACACCCCAGCACGCTGGAGCGTGATTGGATTGATTGACCAACGGAGCTCCGCATGACCCACGCATCGATCGATCCGGTATGGATTGCCAAGATCGTTCGTGAAGTCATCGAGCGAGTCCGACAGAATCAAATGGAAACCGGCGGGCAGACCGCTTGTCCGATTTCCGGAGTCATCTCGGCGGCGACCGTCACGGAAGCGGCCGGGAACGGCAAAACAGAATTACGCATCGCCACCAAGGCGGTCGTGACCCCCGCAGCACGCGACGAAGCGAAACGGCTAGGAATCACGATCACTCGGGGGGCCAACAACGAAACAGCCCAGACGGAAAAAACGAAACAGCCACCGTCGGCGATGGCGGTCACCGACCAACAGAATCCGGAGCGTGCCGAAGCGATCTCGCAGCAGTTGTCACGGCGTGGGATCCAGGCGTCGGCGTCGGTTCGAATTGTATTGAGCGACTCGCCGAGTAAAGACGTTTACGAAATTTGCAGCACCGGGCGTCGAGCAGCCGTGGTCGGATCGATCGCCGCGGTTGATCGGATTGAAAAGGAATTGGCACCGCAAACTTGGGTGCTTGATATGAACACACTGAATTTTGTTGCCGCCGTCAACGTCGCCGCACGAATCTTGAAATAGTCAAACGCAAAACCAACATCCACATGAAAATCGCTCGCACGATCGGCACCGTCACGCTATCTCGCTCGCATCCCGCGATGCAGGGAGCGAAGTTGCGTTGTGTCGAATTGCTCGAGTCGATCGATCAATTCGGTGACCAACCGATTGGGGGCGACACCGTGATCGCTTGGGATTTGTGTGGCACCGGGATCGGCGATTGGGTGGCATTGGCCGAAGGCCCCGAAGCGGCTCAGCCGTTTCCGGACGTCAAACCGCTCGATGCATCGATCGTCGCGTTGTTGGACGAAGTTGACCTGTAAATCACGACCACTCATTACCACCACTTACAAATACACAGACCCTCTTGCTCCGTGAACCGCGTCACCGCGGACCATCGTAACGATAAAGGAAAGCAGCTATGCAGAATCTTCATAAGATCAAACAAGACATGTGCGACATCGGTAAGCGGATTTACAACCGCCAATTCGCTGCCGCCAATGACGGAAACATCACCGTCCGCGTCAGCGAAAACGAAGTCCTCTGCACGCCAACGCTGCATTGCAAAGGCTTTCTCGTTCCCGAGGACATTTCGCTTGTCGATATGACCGGCAAACAATTGTCGGGTCGCAAGAAACGAAGTAGCGAAGCTTTGTTGCACTTGGAAATCTATCGACAACGCGAAGACATTCGCAGCGTCGTTCACTGCCATCCACCACACGCGACCGCGTTTGCGATCGCTCGCGAGCCGATTCCTCAGTGCATTCTGCCTGAGGTCGAAGTGTTCCTCGGTGACGTGCCGATCACCAAGTACGAAACCCCCGGTGGACAAGCCTTCGCCGACACGATCATTCCATTCGTCAAGAAAACCAACGTCATGATCCTGGCGAATCACGGAACGGTTAGCTACGGCGAAACGGTCGAGCAAGCGTATTGGTGGACCGAGATCCTCGACTCGTACTGCCGCATGCTGATGTTGGCCAAACAACTTGGAAACGTTTCCTACTTGAGCCAAGAAAAGTCCAAGGAATTGTTGGAGCTGAAGGACAAGTGGGGCTACAAGGATCCTCGTAACACCAGCGAGTACGAGAACTGCGACATCTGTGCCAACGACATCTTCCGTGATTCATGGGCCGAAGCGGGAGTCGCGCAGCGTGCATTCAGCCCACCGCCATCCGCCGTCGAATCGGCAGCCAAGGCGGCCGTCGCAAGCTCGCCAGCGACTGGGATTGACGAAGAGAAACTCGTCAAGCTGATCACCGACGAAGTGATCCGCCAAATGAAGGCCTAGTTCCGTGTGGGATAGGCGTCTAGGCGTGTCAACGGTTTTGAGACATCGGAGCTCGTCAACGGCTTGTTGAATTAATGAGCCGCGACGCGTCAGCGGCCGGGGCCCACGCGGTACCCGGTGCCTTGCGGCCCACGGCTCACCGCTTCGATTTACATTTGGATTAACTCAACAAGCCGTCGACAGTTTCGGCGCGGTCAGCGCATACGGTTCGGCAAATACAACGAAAGTCTTGACGACTACCGCTACGACCACGCCTAATTCAAAACTTGGAATGACTGTCCGGAAGCCTATCCCCCTTTTTCAATACAAATAACGCAACGCTTTCCCAAAATCTGACAATATGAAAATTTCGATCATTGGTGCTGGTGGACTCGTCGGATCCTGTGCCGCATACGCAATCCAGTGCGGCGGGATCGCTCGCGAAATCGCCTTGCTTGACGTCAACCAAGAAATGGCGGTCGGCCAGGCGCTTGACCTGCAGCACGGCAGCCCAAGTGTGGCCGACCAACGCATCGTCGGCGGCGGTTACGAGCACATTGCCGACAGCGACGTGATTTGCATCACGGCTGGACTTCGCCGCAAGCCCGACGAATCGCGATTGGACCTGATCAATCGCAACACCGACCTGTTCGTTCAGATCGTCCGCGACGTCAAAGCGGCTGGCCCCAAATCCTCGGCGATTGTGTTGGTGGTCAGTAACCCTGTGGACGTGTTGACGTACGTTGCCGCCCAGATGCTTGATTTGCCCGCCAGTCAGGTGATCGGATTGGGAACACAATTGGACACGATCCGCTTCTGTTCGTTGATCGCCGCCCAGCTAAACGCACCGCCCACACAGACCAAGGCGTTGATCTTGGGCGAACACGGCGATTCGATGGTGCCGATTTGGAGCAGCGCCGCAGTCGGTGGTTTGCCGTTGGACAAATTCCCTGGCTGGAACGCCACGATGGCCAACGATCTATTCACGCGTACCCGTGGCAGTGGCGCCGAAGTGATCAAACGCAAAGGCGGTGCCGGCTTCGCAGTTGGCATTGCAATTCGCGATGTGTTTGATGCGATCGCACTGGATCGCCGCTGCATTTTGCCGGTCAGCTCGGTCCAACGAGGATGCTACGGAATCCGCGATGTGGCATTATCGGTGCCCACCGTGGTCGGTCGGACCGGTGTAATCAATCAATTGGAAATCGATCTATGGCCGAAAGAGGTCCAAGGAATCCGGGCTAGTGGCGGTGCGTTGAAGAAAACGCTTGATATTGTTTTGCCGCGTATCGCGTAATTTAGAACGAGTAGGTAGTCTGTAATGGCTGCTTGGTCATTATCCGAGGCAGCAATGCCTCGCGAGGGGGTTGACAGGTAGTTGAGGATCGCAATTTAACGGCTGCGTGAACTTGTCTCCTGTCACTCCTTCCCGCGGCATTGCTGCACAGTGATTCCGATTGCGCGCGAATGCGAGGCAATTAGTTCACATACTCTTCTTCTTCCTCGCCGGTCGGACGCGAGATTTCGCCGGTGTCTTCGAGATGGCGAACGATGTCGACAATCTTTTGTTGCACCGCTTCGACCTCGCTGATGCGGACGCTGCCGAGATACTCCATCTCTTCGCGAAGATTTTCGGCGGCTCGCGTGCTCATGTTCTTCATCACTTTGTTCTGAAGCACTTGGCTGGCCCCTTTTAGCGACATCGCCCACTGCGACGTTTCCACGTTCTTCAGTAGCGCTTGGATATCGCGATCGCCAAGTTTCGAGATGTCTTCAAACACAAACATCAACCGGCGAATCTCGTCGGACAACTCGGGATCATCACGCCCGAGTGATTCCATGATGTTCCGTTCGACACTGCGTTCGGCCACGTTCAGGATCTCTGCCACGCTGGCCACGCCGCCGGTGTTACTGTGCGATTGGTTGACCATGCTGCTAAGCCGCATTTCCAGACCATACTCCAATTCGGCAACCGCATCGGGGCTGGTGCGACCCATCGTGGCAATTCGCCGAATCACCTCGAGCTGTTTCTCGGGATCGAGTCCCGACATCACTTCGGACGCATAATTTGACGGGACATGGCTGAGCAACAACGCGATGGTTTGCGGATGCTCGTCGCCGATGAACTGCAGCAGCGTTTGGGCATCGACCTTCTTGATAAAGCCGAACGGCATCGACTCGATCGTCTGTTGCAGATTGCCCAGCAATTCACCTGCGTCGCGGCCGAGCGCTTCTTTGATCAGCTCCTTGGCTCGCTCGAGTCCCCCGGGACTAGCGTAGATCGAACTCGCTTTGCTGGTGAGAAACTCAGCGATCACGACTTCCTGCTCGTCACCTCCAAACGAATCGGTTTGGGCGATCATGATGCTGATCGCTTCGATCGCACGCGGCGGCAATTGCGAAAGGACCCGCGCAGCCGTCTTGGTCGGCATCGAGCTTAGCAGCACCGCGGCTTTTTTTAATCCTGCCTCGTTGAACATTGACGAGGGTGAGGACATCGTTTTGCTTTTGGTCGTGGTTTCGGTCATCGCAGAGAGCCTTCCTTTATCGAAAGGTTATCGGCGGATCTGCGGGGGCACTGGTGTGGCCACGCCACTTTGCTTGTTGTGCCGAATTTGTCGGACGTGCGAGGTTGGTGATCCACTTGCGACTTCGCAGACGCCTCCGTCGAAGGCCGTGCCAGGCGATTCCAAGATCAAACGTCGAAAAAGATACTAAGTGTCTAGTTCAATTTGACACGGTGAAGCCACGTCGACGAGGCATTTCGAGGCGTCAAACGGCTGAGGCGACCCCTTTTTGGGGTTACAGAACGTTCCTGAGGTCACTTGCTTTCGGATACGCCCTCATTTTGCGATTGTCGAGTTCGATTAATAGCAATCTGGCGGAAATTCTATATTTTTTCTGATTGCTGCTAAATAAGATTCTGCCACGAAACCAACTGACCCTTTTCTTGTTTCATCAAGCGTCAGACGAAGGTTTCGCTTCCCCACCTGCCCTCCCCCTTTCCACTCTGTAAGCGGTCCATGAATCACTTGAAAGTCTCTCTGTTTGTTGTTGCTGCTGTGTTGTGTGTTGTGCCGATGGTCGGTTGTGCTGAAAAGACCGGTACGACGGTGATTGATCAGCCTGATCTCACTCCGGAGGAACGTGCCTCGATCGACGCACTTGAAGCAAGTTACTAAGCCGTCACTGGCCGTTTCGACCTCTCCGTTTCTGTTTTTCACTTATTTATTTACAGTCTGTTTCAAAGGAACTTGAATGAAAAAAACTTCCCTTCGTCCAATGGGTTTCACCTTGGTCGAACTTCTTGTGGTGATCGCAATCATTGGTGTACTGGTTGGATTGCTTTTGCCCGCAGTCCAAGCCGCTCGTGAAGCCGCCCGCCGCATGAGCTGCAGCAACAATTTCAAGCAAATCGGCTTGGGGCTTCACAACTATCATGCAGCGTACAACCAGTTGCCAGTCCACGGCGGTGGAACAAACGACCGAGGTTCGACCAATTCGGACCGCAACGCTTTGAGCGCTCTAATTCCGTTACTTCCTTTCGTTGAGCAACAAGCACTGTGGGAGCAAATCAGCAACCCATTGACCATCGGCACCACCACTTATCCTGCGATGGGGATTTCGCCGTGGTCGACCACCTACACTCCTTGGTCAACCGAAGTTCAAGGCTACCGATGCCCAAGTGACCCAGGGATTGGCGCTCCGGCCCTAGGACGCACCAACTACTCGTTCTGTATCGGGGACACGATTTACCTCGTTCACTCGGGCGGAAAAGACCGCAACGGGTATTGGAACTACGATGGTGCAGCGACTCCGTCACAAAAAGAAAAATCGGATACCAGCGGGACGGGATCGACTAGCGACAACAGCGGTGCTGCGTCGGCTGCACGCGGTACCAATCGTGGGTTCTTCTGGCTTCGCAGTAAGACCGCCTTCCGTGATGTGTTAGATGGACTTGCCAACACGATTGCGATGGGCGAAATGGCGACCAGTTTGGGCAACCAAGAGATTGTTGCGGATTGGTCCAAGTCGGGCACCGTTGCTCTGCTGACCAGCCCCGCGTCGTGTGACACCGTGATCGATCCTGCTCGACCTCAGTTCTTTACTGGCGGCCTGGGCACCGGAAACGGAAGCCGTGGTTATCGTTGGGCTGACGCTCGAATGCCGTTTACCTGTGTGCAAACCATTCGCCCACCGAACGGACTTAGCTGCATGTGGACTGACGACAACGGTCACGGCTATTCCACGATCGGAAGTCGTCACCAAGGTGGTGCACACGTGCTGATGGGCGACGGTGCTGTGAAGTTCATCACCGACAGCATCGAAGCGGGCGACAAGAACGCTGCCCCTGCAGGTGCCGGCCAAAAGAGCACCTACGGATTGTGGGGAGCCCTTGGAACTCGTGCTGGTAAAGAAACGTTATCGCTTGAATAACCCCTCGGCCGTGACAATGATTTTTTCGAAAGCCGGACTCTTCGCGAGTCCGGCTTTTTTCGTTTCATTCTCTCACGAAAAGTTCACGAATATCCGACGTCTTCAGATCTCAAGTCATTCGTTGATCGCAACACGATGAAGCACACTTTGGTTCGCCAAGGTTTGCGCCGCACAGCCGTAGCGGAAGCCGTCCACGGCTTGTTGTTTTATTCGTACGATGGACTTCCTAGTCCGTCGAATGCGCCGTTGACGGACTAGAAAGTCCATCATGCACCCCTTGCCGCAAGAAACTTCATTAAATCAACAAGACGTCAAGACTTTCGTTCCCATGGCGTGTGCTTCCCGAAACTCTTGACGGCTTGTTGGGTCTACCGACCGCGTGCGTCGGAACGGTTTATCCCCCATATCGCCCGGTGCCTCACGTCCCACGTCGTTCCCTGTTCGGTTTAGGGCGAGTGGTTTGGTTTTAACATTTGCGGCGATTCTGTCATCGAGGCCACGTGAGGCGTTTTGCGGCAAACCGCCCCGATTGGTGCGTTAAGTGTAAGTTTGCGTAAGGGGCCAGTCATAGAGAGTGACGTCGCTTTGATTTCCGAAATCTGCCAATCGTGCAGTAAAAAGGCCATGGGATCAGCTCGAGAAAGTGATAGAGTTCGGGGGTTGCATTGACGCCGATGGTGGGAGACAGCACGGAATCCTTCGCGGGGTCAATCGCGACTCGATTTTTTAAAGTTGCGCTATTGTCGTTTTTCCCGGCCAATCCTAACCCGACGCGTTAGCGAGGGACCGAGAGAATATCGAGACTCCCTCGCTTACGCTTCGGGTTGTGAAAAACACGCAACTTCAAAAACTCGTTTTGACTTTTCGATCAGTGACGTTGGGGCATTCATGTTTAAATCACTCTTTATTTCTGGCGTGCTATGCGTCATGGTTTCGGTTGTCGGTTGCGGGGCAGAGCAAGATCGATCGGCAGAACCCGAGGTGGACTTTCAGGCCAAGGTCGAAGCGTATGAAAAGGCCATGGCTTCGGATTTTTGAGTGATGAGGCTCTGCTGCAGAAAATTTGTCTCAAGCTTCCGATCTTCAAACTTCTGTGGGCATGCAACGAAAGTCTTGGGTAGCCACCTTCGCCAGAAGGTGGTGATTCGCGTGGATCGCCACCTCTGCAGGCCTTCAGAGCGTCAGCTGGCATCCATGGTTTGCGCCGGCGTTTCTTCTTGCAAACGTCTCAGCGAACTCGACAAGTGGTGCGATCGGTCCAAAGCCACTTCACGACGTCGTTTTTTTCAGTCGGAGGTGATCGTCAAGCCGGATGCAATGGGATAGGAGATGACGGCGCGGTAAAGTGGATCAGCGATGATGATCCAACTCGGCACTTTGCTCACATCGGCCATCAGATCCCGCTGGCATCTCAATTTGAAATAGGAATCGCATTTGGACTTGGCGACTTCGCTACCGGCACTCAGCGAACAGTTATCGGCCGCTGCGACTCAGCGAGCTCGATTGACTCGGTTGCGTGTTGGCATGCCGCGGTTGTATCGTCACCTGCGACGCGTTCGCGACGAACGTGACGTGTTGTCGCGTTGGGGACAATCCGTCAATCTGGATGAACTTGCAGGACAAGAGATCGTTGCCTCGGAGATCACGTCGCTATTGGGCAAGGTCACCGACGTTCCGATGAATCCCCCAGGGGTGCACGCGGGGATCCAACACACCTACGGTTATCTGCTAAGCCGGATCGAAACGCCCTACGGTTTTAAACGCGATCGTTGGATCCGAAGCACAATAGAAGACGGCTTTGGGTTGCCAAGTCAGTCGTTGCAGGCGTTGCCTCGTCGAGGCACACTGTTGGGGAATTTAACCGTCTTTTTATCTCAGTTGTCACTGTGCGATCAGCCCGCAGTCGCCACCGTCGGCAGTGTGGCAGCGTTCAAATCAAGCGAACTTTTCCAAGTCCAAGGGACTCGTTTGTTAGAGACGTTCCGTTTGCCAAAAAGCGTTTCCTCGCGTGCCAGACCGGTGAGCGAAACCTACCAATTGCAAACGGACATTTTTCCGTTTCGAAGGCGATTGAACGACACCATCGATTCGAGGTTATTGGTTTATTCGCTCCGGAAGGGGACGGAGCCAGCAAAATTGATCACGACGTTTCCGATCAGCGACAAGACGAACGACGAATTGCTGGATCCGGGTCGATTGGGACGTCGGCAACCGATTCGGTTGCGTTTTAACGCATGGGTGGATGGTTTTCCGGCGACGGGGGTCTTGGGCGAACGTACGGTCAATGACCTGTGCTAACCTCCGCCTGAGTGAACGTCGATTCGCTAAACTAGTTCGGTCCGGCCAGAATCGAGCGCCCTGGCCGGCCCAGGGGCGTGCCCTGCCATTTCGGTCGTTTTCTCAATCAATCGAGTCGTCGCGTTTGCATCGACGTGGACGCTAGGGGCGATGTGAAAACGAACGATGCGAAGCAAACCACGATCACTCTCGAGAGAAAAAACGGATGTCGCAATCATTAAATGAATCGTCGAATGAGTCGTCGGCCGCAGCGGATGACGCGTCCCGGAAAACTCCACTGGCGGAGGCATCTGCGTCGAGTTCCGCATCGACAATGCGACCGCGATTGGATGACGATACTCAGAATGCGCTCGAAGCCGAGAATCTGATCGAGACGTACCAAATCATCGGCGAGTGGATTCGATTTGCGGACGCCAAGGCGGCTGCGGTCTTAGCGGTCAACGGAGCGTTGTGCGGTGTCTTGGTTCCCACCATTCACGAATACATCCGTGCCGACCAATCGCATCCGGCATGGTGGTGGACGTCGTTGGTTTCGGCGACGTTTTTATTGTGGCTGGCGTCGATGATTTGGTCGTGCGTCTTGGCTTTCCGATGTATTCTGCCGTTTCGGTATCAAGGGAAACATCCGTCGCTCGGTCGCGCCAATCATTTTCATCCCGCTGCGATCTCGGCACATTATACGATCGATCAAACCGAGCAATTTGCTGACGAGATGCAGCGGATTGGGATGAGTGGACTGAAACGAGAGATTGCGATCTGCATGATGCTCGATTCGCATGTCTCGAATTCCAAGTATACCTTCGTTTCGCGATCGATTCGGATGTTGGCACTCAGTGCGATCTTGGGGTTGATGTATTTGATCGTGACTCAGTTTTAACCGTGGCTTTGATGACATCCAATGCATCCGATGATGCCATGCGGCCTGACGTCAGCGGTTGGTTATCGCGTGGATTCCACCGCTTTTTGACGCCCTACCTTCGTCGCAATTTTCATTCGATTGCAATGATGCGGGATTCGCTTGCGCATGCTGCGGTGCCTGAGGGCGAGCCGTTGATCTTGTGCGCGAATCATCCATCGTGGTGGGATCCATTAACCGCCCAATTTTTGAATCAGCATTTGTTTCCGACTCGTCAATTCTTTGCTCCCATCGATGCCGCGGCGCTCGAGCAGTATCGTGTGTTTGCGAAGCTGGGGTTCTATGGAGTCAAACTGCACAGCAGCGAGGGAGCGGCGGCTTTTTTGAAGCAGAGCCGAGCGATTCTGCACAGCGGTGATGCGGCGCTCTGGTTGACTCCCGAGGGCCGGTTCGCAGACGTGCGTGATCATTCCGCCGTGCTGATGCCGGGAATGGCACACCTGTGTGCCCGAATGCAAAGTGGATACGTGCTGCCAATCGCGATCGAATACGTGTTTTGGGAAGAGCGGCTGCCGGAATGTTTGTTCCGGGTCGGTGAGCCTTTTCGGATCGCGGATCATCCGCAGGCTTCGAAAATGGATTGGCAAACGCGGTTAACCGAGCGGATGCGAGAAAACCAAAGCGTGCTAAGCGAACGAGTGATTGCTAGGGATTCACAGGCGTTTGAAAACATCCTCTCAGGGGCTCGCGGGGCTGGCTTTGTTTACGATTCGATGCGACGGATCAAAGCGTTGGTAACGGGGCGGCGGTTCAAAGCGTCACACGGAAACAAGTTGCAATGATATTGTTATCGTGCGTCGCGTTGGGATTGGCGTTGTTGCCCGCGCTGATGTTCCTGCGGAATTTGCCTTTGTTTTGTTTGCCGAAGGTGACGCCAGCGAACTCCGATGCGACGGAGAATGCCGTGTCGGTGCTGATTCCTGCTCGCAACGAAGCGGATTCAATTGCCGCCTGTGTGCAGTCGGTATTGGCAAATCGCGATGTCGAATTGGAAGTGCTGGTATTGGACGACGATTCGGATGATGCGACCGCAGCGATCGTGTCGCAAATCGCAAACACCGACAATCGGGTTCATCTAATCCCGGGGCGACCGTTGCCACCGGATTGGAATGGAAAGCAGCACGCTTGTTGGCAATTGGCGTCGGCGGCACGTCATTCGCGATTGTTGTTTCTCGATGCGGATGTGCGTTTACAGCCTGGTGCGATCAAGCGACTGATGGATTATCAGGACAAACGCGAAATTTCGCTACTGAGTGCGTTTCCACAACAAGAGACGGAGACGATTCTTGAAAAGCTGTTGGTCCCGATGATGCACTATATCTTGCTCGGCTTTTTGCCGATGGCGAGGATGCGAGCGAGTTCCAATCCGGCGTACGCCGCGGGATGTGGGCAACTGTTTATGACGTATGCAGCCGATTACGAGGCGGCAGGGACCCATCAAGCTATTCAGGCGTCGCGTCACGATGGCGTGAAACTGCCTCGAATCTACCGGCAATCCGGATTGATGACGGATGTCGTTGACGGGACCGCCTTGGCTCGCTGCAGGATGTACCGCGATGGCGGGCAAGTGATCCGCGGGCTGCTGAAGAACGCCGACGAAGGGATCGCCAATTCGAAGTTGATCGGTATTTTCTCGCTGTTGATCTTAGGAGCCAGTGTCTTGCCGCTTATTGCGCTGGGGGGCGCAATCGCAAAATCGTCACCGCTCGGCGTTGGGATCGCGGGGGCCGCGGTGGTGGTCGCACATCTGCCTCGAGCCATCGCTGCGATTCGTTTTCGGCAGCCGTTTGTCGGTGTCCTGCTGCACAGCGTCGCCGCGACGCTGTTTATCGCCCTTCAGTGGACTGCACTGGTGATGGCGATGTTAGGGAAAAAAGTGCGTTGGCGTGGGCGTTTTTAGAGAATTGGGCAGCCACCTTGATCCCCCCGCACTCTCCACCCCCCTTTTGCCAACGAATGAAGGCGAAATGCTATGGCGTTACCTCATTGGTATTGATTACGTTCGCGGCAATGGTCCGAGGTCTTCTCGGGTTGAATGGAATCAAATCGCCCATTTTGCTGGTCGCCAGAAGCGTCCGAGAGTTGGAGAATCGTCATGCAAACGCTGAAAACTGCGGCAATTATCGTCTTGCTGATGACGGTGATGTATACAGCGTACATGTCACTCACTACGCCACCGGATTCATTGCCACCGGAAGTCGAACGCATCGTGATGGACGAAGGCGGATTGGACATCGAGAGCGGTTTGCCTGAATCGCTGGGCGAAATGGAAATCAGCGGCGGAGTTCCCGAGTCGTCTGCGATCGCGGACAGCGGAGGACCGACGTTTGGCGGGTCCTTTGCCGATCTTCCAGATGCGGATTTCGAACAACCGGGAATGTCGCCCAGCGGAGCAAGTCCTAGCGGCGTTTCGATCCAGCTTTCGGATTCCCATGGCAACGACAACTTGACCGTTCATCAGCCCAGCGACGATGCACCTGCCTACATGGATCTGGGAGCAGGTTCGGGAACGCAGGCCAGTTTGGCATCGGCAAGCACGAGCGTTTCCGCCCCTGCGGCTTCGTCCGGCTATGCTGCTACGGACATGAAGTTCGATATGCCCGACCCGACCTCCGACGAAAACAAGCTTCCCGAGCATGCTGCGGTCGGATTTGACCCATCGGCGGGAACGGACACGGCGATGGCCAATCTAGCCGATGCCGACGACAGCGATGACAGTATCGCCACCGTCAGCGGTGTCTCGGATCCCACCAAAAACAACATCGGACTCGCAAACGCGTTGCAATTGGCCGACGAGCAATACAAATCGGATCAACGCAAGGAAGCGCTTGAAACGCTTAGCTTGTTCTATCACACCCCCAATCTGCCCGCGGCTCAGCGTCAAGAGTTGCTCAGCCGGCTCGATCCGTTGGCCGCCGAAGTCATCTACTCGCGTCGCCATTTGCTAGAGCAACCGCATCGAGTGGGGCACCATGAAACCTTGATGCAGATCGCCGTGAAATACGAGGTGCCTTGGCAATTGTTGGCCAACATCAATGGCATCGACGACCCGATCACCGTTTTGCCAGGGACTGAATTGAAGGTCGTCCGCGGACCGTTCCGAGCCGACGTCGATCTGGGGAAAAAAGAAATGACACTGTTCCTCGGTGATTTGTATGCCGGCCGCTTCCCGATCGCCGTGGGAAGCGATCCTCAGCCTCGTCCAGGAACGTTCACGGTCCAGGACAAGCAATCCGAACGACCGTTTTACGGGGTTAGCGGATCGCCAATCCCCGCGAACAGCCCGGACAATCCGTATGGATCGTTGTGGTTGGACCTAGGCGGACAACTTTGCATCCACGGCAGCCCCTATGCGACGCGGCCCAGTGATCAGGGATGCATCAGCGTGGCGGCCGACTATGCCGACGATTTGTACGGCATTTTGACCCAGGGTTCCTCGGTGACGATTCGCCGGTAAGATTTCCGATGTGCACCATCCGCATCGCAAACACCGTCAAATCATTTACCTAAACCCTCACTGAGCCCTATGACCTACAACCGAGACGCACTTTTAGACCTGATTCGTGCTGAAGCTCTGCAAACCGGCGAATTTACCCTCGCCAGCGGCAAAAAGGCTTCGTATTACCTCGATTGTCGAAAGATCACGTTGCATCCCAAAGGGGCGAACTTGATCGCCGAAGGGATGCTAAGCGTGATCGAAGCGTCCGGCGAATTGCCGCAGGCGGTCGGAGGGATGGCGATTGGTGCCGATCCCATCACCGCGTCGATTGTGACGATCGCCGGCCAACGCGACCTGCCGCTCAAAGGATTTATGGTTCGCAAAGAGCCTAAAGGCCACGGGATGGGAAAACAGGTCGAAGGGCCCGTCGAGCCCGGACAACGGGTGGTCATCGTCGAAGACGTGATCACCAGTGGTGGCAGCGCGATCAAGGCCGTCGAAGCGGCCCAGGCATTTGGATTGAAAGTCGACTACGTGATCGGCATCATCGATCGCTTGGCGGGCGGGGCCGAAGCCTTTGCGGCCAAAGGACTCGAACTAAAAGTGCTGACAACGATTCGCGATTTCGGCATCGAACCGTAGCGATCGGCGATCGCCAATCGGGGCCGAAGATCGTCAGAACAAAGCAATGGATTCACGTTGGCGGCGGAGCGAACCTTGGAAACATCACTGCACCAACAACTCAAACGCTGTTACGCCCCCGATGAAGCGAGTACCGAAGTCGTGCTCGGTGAATATCGTATCGACGCGATTCGAAACGACGAGCTGATCGAGATTCAGTGCGCCTCGCTGTCGGCGATTCGAGACAAGTCACAAAAACTGCTGGCGCGGCACAAGTTACGTGTGGTCAAACCGGTGGTGTGGCGGACGCGAATTGCCAAAGCAAAACAGGCTGGCGGTGCGATCACGTCAAAGCGGATGAGTCCAAAGCGAGGCGATATTCTCGAGGTCTTTGAAGACCTGATCTACTTTACTCGCGTCTTTCCGCACCCCAATCTCGTGTTGGAGGTGCCGATGGTCCAAGTGATTGAAACCCGCATCCCGTGCAAACGCCGTCGCGGCCGGCGACGGCACGATTACAAGGTGCATGATGTTGGGCTCGAGTCGATCGAGTCGACGCACGAATTTCGCACGGTCGACGATCTGTTGACGCTCGTCAATGTCCCCGAAGGAACGACCGCGTTCAACACCTCGGACTTGGCCAACTGGATCGATCGTCCCCGCTGGGTGGCACAGAAGATCGCCTACACGCTAAAGCATATGTCGGCAATCGACATGGTGGCGCGGCGTCGCAGCGGGATTATTTATGAGCGTAAAGCGGCTTAGGGGGCTGGCAAGTCCTTGCAGCACGTTCAATTGAACGCTGCACCGCATTTCGTGACCAGAATCGTCAATCGCGTCGCGGATAGCACTGGCCGTAAAGCGAAAGGTCTGGCAACTTTCGCTACGGTGGGTGAACCGTTTTCTATTGATAATCGGGGACGCTGCGTCGCGGTCGGGAGAGGCTCTGTCGATGAATTGCTTCCCCCGGTATCCATCATGCGTCGGGCAAACGTTGCCTAGGCCCGCCCGTTGGTTGCGCGTCCATTGCTGGTTGCCCGTCCGTTGCTGGTTGCCCGTCCGTTGCTGGTTGCTCGTCCGTTGCTGGTTGCCCGCCCGTTAGTTGGCGGGGCACTGATTTTAAGACGGCGGCGTTTCGTGGCGATGGTCGCCTTTTTGATCCCTAGCTTCTTGGCAATCTCCTCGTCCGGGACCTTGCCCAGCATCTTGATCTCTTCGGGCGTCCAAGTGTGGCGTGCGCCGTTGATGCGAATCCCGTGACGGCTTCGATAGCCACTGATTGCACTGACCGGAATTCCCGTTTTTTCGCTGACTTTCGAGTCGGGGATTTTGCCCAGCATCTTGATGACTTCGGGCGTCCAGCGAGCTTCGGTCGCTGCGACGGTGGGGTTTTCAATGCCAAGCGATTGCCGTTTAGCGATCACCTTGCGTCGGCCGATTTTCATCCGTCGGGCGATTTCAGCATCGGACAGTTTGCCGAGCCACGAGAGCTCGCGTTTGGACCATTTTCGCGCCGGACGTCCTTTGCGAATCGGAGCGATCCCAAGGGATTCACGCTTCGAGGCAACCGTCGTGGCGTCGAGATCCAAGCGACGTCCGATCTCGGCATCGGAGATATTTCCTAGCCATTTCAATTGGGCCTTGGTCCAGCGGTGCCGTAACTGCTTACGCGAGTATCCGTACGGTTCGATCCCCAATTGCGCACGTTTGCGCGAAACGGCGGTCTTGGTGACCCCCAATTTGGCAGCAATGTCAACGTCCGATTGGGTCCCCAGCAAAGCAATGTTCTTCTTGGTCCACTTTGTCCATCCATGAGGGATGATGCCGCGAACCTGCCGAGCGGCCTGGATCGCCTCGATCGGCAATCCGGCATGGTTCGCCAATTCTGCATCCGGAAGTTTTCCAAGCTTTTTGGTGATCGTCGTTGGTAGTTTTGTAGGCATGGAGACTGCTTGTTAAGAGTCAGATGAGCTCGGGCGATGGTCAAATGGCTAAGTGCAAAGGAAGAGTTTTGACGCCAGCCAGGGAGCTGTAAAATTGCTTTACAAAAGTTATGAAAACAGAAAACCAAGCGGTTCTCAATAGCTTGCGATCCGTAAAAAGCACTTTGCGCGTTCTTTGCGCCTATAATTCGGGGGGTATGGCCTTATGACGATTTGTCTAGATAGCTTACTGCCCCCTTTGTCGCGTCCCTGTGACGCTGCGAAACATTGGAGATGCCGAAAGGAAATAATTTCTAAGTCCGGCGCTGACCGGGCTTGTGCCACGAAAAGTCCGTTTTTTACGCGATTTGGCGCAGTTTCGTCGGCGGGGGGATCGAGGGGGCAGTCAAACTTTGGCCGACAGCCGTGCGGTTTGACGCCCGGTGCGGAAATAAAGGGGGCAGCCTGCTACTGCTTGCCACCGTCGAGGCCGTTCGCAAGAATGCGCATCAAATAAAAAGGGGGGGCGATTCGTAGTTTTCGGTAACCAGAAGTTTGCTTACGCATTAGGAGTCGAGTCGAGCATGAATCCACGGGCGAAACGCGGAAACGGGACAGCCCGGATTCGATTGCCGTGTCAAGACGCGCTGCTTGAGATCGAAGTGACCGACGATGGCAGTCGCACGCTGATTAACAAGGCGACGGGCGACAGTTACCACAGTTCTTCGGGCGCGCTGTCGGAAA
This sequence comes from Novipirellula caenicola, assembly GCF_039545035.1. NCBI lineage: Bacteria > Pseudomonadati > Planctomycetota > Planctomycetia > Pirellulales > Pirellulaceae > Novipirellula > Novipirellula caenicola. The sequence goes on along the minus strand of NZ_BAABRO010000001.1, from coordinate 236,744 downwards.
CACGCGCGGTCTACTTGCAGAACAGCGGCGTTGCGGAGCGATTGTCCGCTCACCGGGCCACACGGGTGCTCGAGATTGGGCTGGGCACCGGGATGGGGATGTTTGTCACGGTCGACCAAGCGGTCCAGCATGGCACGCCGCTAGACTATCTCGCGATCGAACACCGTTGGTTGCCCGCAGCGGTCGTACGCGAGCTGTCGCCTGAATCTTGGGTCGAAAACACCGCGGTGGTGTCGGACTATTTGCAGTGGCGAGCAACGATCCCCCACGACGGACGCTCGCGTCTTGGTGATGATGTGCCGGTTTTGTCTGCCGAACCGCACGACAAGATCCAAGCCCCGATGTTCCATTGGCAGGCCGGGCCGGAACAAATCGTTCAGATCCATGTGGTGGATGTATTGAGTTGGCAGTTCGATGGCGAACCGTTTGACGCGATCTATTTCGATCCCTTTGCGCCCGATACCAACAGCGAACTGTGGCAGACGCCGACGCTCCAGTTGATGTACAAGCTGCTGAACACCGCTGGCCGGCTTGTCACGTACTGTGTGAAACGAGAAGTTCGAGATCGCTTGGCGGCGGTCGGATTCGAAGTTCAAAAAATTCGCGGCCCCGAGGGGGGGAAACGAGAGGTCTTGGTCGCAGTGCGGCGTTAGAATGGGGAGTATGACTCGGTCCCGATTCGGGTGGTGGCGCGGTTGCTGTGAGCGATCGCAGCGAACGGTTCGCGATGCTTGCAAAAACGTGTCACTTGATGGCGAATCCAAATCACGGTTGATATATTGGGCTCAGGCAAAAACCTATGAATGGCATAAACGAACTCGTCGAAAAGAGCGTCCAAGGGCAACCGGCCGAAACGGACCGGTTGTTTACGCTAATGTACGACGATCTACGACGTTTGGCTGGTCGATTTTTGCAGCACGAGCCGATGCGTCAGCGGCTCAGTTCGTCTTCGCTGGTGCACCAAGCCTACATGCGGATGGTGGATCAATCGCGGATCAATTGGCAAGGCAAGACACACTTCTTTGCCATCGGTGCGACGGTGATGCGGCGAATCTTGGTCGATCACGCTCGCAAGGTCCGGTCGCAAAAGCGTGGCGGCGGTTGGGAACGGCGGATGTTGACCGACGAGACCACATTTCAGCTCAGCCGAGATGACGACGTGGTCGCGTTGGACGATTTGCTAAATATCCTTGCCACCCTGAATCAGCGTCAGGCAAGGATTGTCGAACTACGATTTTTCGGGGGGCTGACCATGCGTGAAATTGCCGCCGAAATGAACATCGGTCTTCGGACGATCGAAAAGGATTGGGCGATGGCTCGTGCTTGGATGCGTCGCGAACTGAGACGCGGTGACGAGGATGAGGACGATTCGAGCGGGGAGTCGGATTCGGTTTGATGAATGCCGATCGCTACGCTCGTGTCCGAGATCTTTTTTTTGCCGCTGATGAACTCTCGGGTGCAGCGCGACAAGATTTTCTCGAGACTGAAATTGGAGACGACCAAGAGCTGATGGCAGAAGTGCTGTCGTTGCTCGACGAGCATGACGCAGACTTTGCACAGCGTGAGGGAGCAAAGGCGTTGCCGGTGCCCGCTCCGCTTGAACTCGGTCAAGCGGCCGAGGCGGGCGGCGATTTAGTGGCCGGTGATCCAGTGGCTGGCGATGCAGTGGCCGAACCACGACGTGCCGCCGAAACCGCCAACGGGATGTCGGCCTCGGAGAAGACTCACCCGGCAAAAAGCGATTCATCTCGAGCGAAATCCCCACAAAACAAAGCGTCTGACACCCAACGGGCCGAGAAAAAGGTGTCCGCGTCCGAGATCACGCAGCGCGGATCAGAACGCACACACGCGTCGCCTAAGGATTTCGAATCACGAGGGTCCAAGGATCGCACCTCGCCGAGCGAATTGCTGTTGGCCAGTAAATCGCGTCGTGCTCGGCGTATCAATTCAGGGTGGTTGTGGTTAGCCGCAGTGCTGCCGACGCTGATCGTGGGCTACATGACCTACCACAGCGTTTCCAACAGCGTCCAATTGGCGCTGCACAACGAATTGACCGGCGTCAGCAACAGTGTCGAATTGGCGACCGGTCGGTTCCTCGACGACAAGGCGCAGTTGGTCCAATCATGGGCCCGGCAATCGTTGATTCGTGAGTCCATCCTGCGGTTGGTCGAGCTGAGTGACCGAAAATCGAAGTTGGATGTTCTCGAATCGGCTCCGCTGTCAGCCCAAATCCTTAGTGAACTGAGGGTGTTGTCGGGAAAGCCGGACGTCAAGTTCGTCGTCTGGAACCAGTCATTTACGACGATTGCGAGCTGGCGTGAGGATCACTCCGATCTAGGTCATCCGGTTATCCCCAGTGGTACCTCGGATGTCGCTCGAGTGCTGCGTGGGGAAACGGTCGTGTATGGTCCCGATCGTGGTGACGGTCCTGCCAGTCTAACCGAAGACGAAGTCGGCGCGGTCGACGAATCGCTCGAGCCGATGATGGCGTGCATCGTTCCAATTCGCGATGCTGATTCGGAAGTCGTCGCGGCGTTGCTTGTCAACAGCATCGGGCTGTTTGACGAGTTCAACGAATTGTTTCATGAGAGCAGTGTTACGAGCGGATTGGATATCTACGCGATCAACCGTGATGGCGTCATGATCAGCCTCAGCCCGCACGCGGCAAATTTGTTTCATCGCTCGCAATTTGACATGGATCCCGATTCAATCGTGGCAGCGTTGCGGGTCAGTGATCCTGGGGCGGTGATCACGTCCAGCACACGCGACCAAATTGTCCGTCGATCGCTGCCGTTGACCGAATCCGCGTCGGCGGCAACGTTGGGCGAATCGTTGGTGCGGCTCGAACCGTATTCGAATTATGCGGGTGAGTTGGTGGTCGGCGGATGGCGATGGATTCCACGATGGCGATTTGCTGTGGTGGTCGAAAAGGACGTGCGGGATGCATTCGCAGCGGCCCGAATCGTGTGGTACAGCTTTTTGCTGCTGGGCAGTTTATTGACCGTCACCGCATTGGTATCGGCGGGGCGTTTGGCACGCAGTTCCGCTCGCGATCACGCCGCCGTCCATCCTTTGAGTCGCTACGAAATCGTTTCCGAGCTGGGCAGCGGAGGGATGGGCGTGGTGTACAAAGTCAAGCACATGCAGCTGGGCCGAAATGCGGCGTTGAAACTGTTGCGAAGCGATCGGCAAAACCGCGAAGACCAATTGCGTTTTGATCGCGAGGCACGTTTGGCTGCGTCGCTCACGAATCCCCACAGCGTAACCATTTACGATTACGGTCGTAGCGAAGACGGAGAAGCCTACTGTGTTATGGAATACTTGTCTGGATTGACGCTTCAGGAAGTGGTGGCGCGTAGTGGATTCCAGTCAATCGGACGTGTGTTGTTTGTGCTACGACAAGTCTGCGAAGCGTTGGGCGAGGCGCATAGTTTGGACTTGGTGCATCGTGACATCAAGCCGCAAAATATCATGTTGTCGCTCGATCCTTCGATCGGCGATTGGGCAGTTGTGTTTGATTATGGGCTTGCGAAACCGCTTAGCCCCGAGAATGGGACCTATCAAACTCGCGAAGTGATCTGGGCTGGCACGCCGATGTACATGGCGCCCGAGCGATTCCGGTCCCCCTCGGTGATGGATCCCCGCTCGGATATCTATTCGGTTGGCTGCGTTGCGTATTACCTTTTGGCTGGCCGTCCGCCCTTTGCGGAATGCGATCCTGAGTCACTGTTCGCGCTGATTATCAGCGAACAGCCGATCGGGCTGGGGATTCACCGCGGCGAGGATGTGCCCGAGTCCGTGCGTAACTGTGTTTTTAAGTGCATGGCCAAAAATGCCGCGGACCGTTACGCTTCGGTTGGTGAATTGGCCGAGGCGATCGATGCCCTGCGAGTCGAGTTTCCGTGGACAAGCCGCGACGCGGCCGATTGGTGGAAACAACACGGCGAAGTTTAGTGCACGCGTGGCAGATCCCGCGGGGATGGCTTCCGACGTAACGAAAGTCACGCTGGGCTTTCGCCCACCCACACCGCCCGCTTGGAACTTTTGATGGGGTTTCAACAGAAAATACCTCCAGCCGAGGCAGCGTTTGCACCCTCGAATCGTCCGCCAAATAGAGACACGATGTTTCCACGCCAACCGATCAAGCTTCACGATTCTCAGCAACACGGCTTTGGCACCGGAGCCGAGCTGATTTTGGTCGAAGGCGATTCGGCGTCACGCAGCGTCGCACGCGCACGTGACACCACGTTCCAGGCGGTGTTGCCGATGCAAGGTAAACCGATGAATGCGTTGCGATCGAATCGTCGCACCATCGAGCGAAACGAATTGTACGCCGCGGTCATCGATGCACTCGGTTCCGGAGTCGGCGACTATTTTCATCTCGATACGATTCGGTTCGAGCGAGTCGTTTTGCTGTTTGATCCCGATGCCGATGGGATTCACTGCGGCGCGTTGATGATGATGTTTTTCTATCGTTGGATGCGACCGCTGTTGGAATCGGGGCGTGTGTCGACGGTGCGGGCACCGATGTTTGAAATCTCGGCTCGTCGCTACAAAGACACGCTGCTAGCGTACGGCGAAGAGCATTACCGGGTGATTCGAGAACAGCTCGATGCAAAGGGAATCGATGGGATCAAGATCAACCGTTTTCGTGGTCTTGCCAGTTTGAATGAGGGCACGTTGCGGCGAACGTGTCTGCATCCTGACACCCGTGCGGTCAGCGAGATGACGGTGCATGACGCCGAAGAAGCCATCCGGATCTTCTGCCCCAATATGTCAGCATCGTGAGCCAGCCGGCGATCGCTGCGATGATCGACGGCATCATCCACCATGGACGGTATTCGAACGTGACGATCCATCGCCCCGGTGGAACGATCACGCCCTGTTTTAGATAGTCGACACGGTGAACCGTCGCAGTGTGTTTTTTTGATGGGTTTGACGAGACAAGCGTCGCATGCCAATGGCCATCTTGATAGACCGTCCGCTCGAGTAAACACGTGGTCGAAGCATTGACCTCGATTTCAAACGCATCCGCAGATTCTTGTTTGATCACCCACGTGATGCTCGGTTCAGTAATCGAACTGGGCTTAGTTAATTGCGCCTCAAGGGCGTCCATATAGATTCGCGGGACGCGGTTCGCATCACCTAGTTTCTGTAGCAGCGAACTAAAATCCTCACTGCTTGTTGTCGCAGAATCACGGATGGACCACGAGTGATGAATTTGGACAGCGGGGGCAGGCGGAGTTCGACTGATTTGTGTCTCGACCAAGTTCAGGTCCTCAGCGACTCGCGAGGTTTCGGTTGCGTTGATCGTTTGTTCGATCCCGAGCCACTGAGACACCGCCGCCCAAAACTCGGCTCGCTCCTTTTCCGTCTTCGTGCTGCAGACTTCGCGAGTGGCTTTCCAAAACATCGCCATCGCTTGAGATCGAATCGAGGTCATGTTGTTAAAGACATGGCCACGATCCGCAAGGTGCCAGCGACCGAACCATGCGATCTCGGAGCTGATTTCAACCTCGGTCAATCGGTCCGCTTCTTGGAGATTTTGCCATACGTCGGGCCATCCACTGCCGGTTCGCGTTCGCAGCGTCATCACTCCGGCATCCGCGATTGGGATGGATTGAATCTCAGTGGGGTTGGCGGAGACGCGAGCGATATTGCTTGTTGCAAACACGGCCAAATCGATCACAACGATTCCCAGTACGCATCGCATCGCGGTCGCACGCGAAAGTCGGTGGCGATGCAGTTGCATCAAAACCCAGGTAATGCAGGCCAGGACGATGATGGAGTGGACAACGGACCAGCAGACTTCGCCTAGCCCGCCGGCGATGTCCAGCGGTCCCCAAAAAGGATCCGATGGTAGTGCAGCTCGGTTGTCGAGCCAGCGGTCCGGATCGTACTGCAACCCGATCACGACGAACAACGCAATCACCATCACCGTGGCAATCGCCATCAAGGCTCGCCACGTCGATGCGGCGTAACGCGGAAGGTTTTCGAGCCAATGGACCGTCACCATCGATGCGGCAAACGCCGCGATCGGCAACCATTTGGCTGGATAGCGAAGCGAATCGTATCCAGGCACAACGTGGTAGAGCATCCAGTACAGTCCTCCGGTACCACTGTCGGTTTGTGCCATCCCGCCGGTTGCATTTTGGATCATCCAAACCGGCCCAAAATGTCCCAGACACACCAGCGAAGCGGCGAGCGTGATCCCGAGCCAAACGACGACATCGCCCGTCGGTTTTCGATTCTTACGGCGGCGAGCCAAGTGTAGCGTGGTGCTGAGGAATGCGATCGCGACCAGCAATCCCATATAGACCGACGGAGTCCAAATTCGGCCGTCGCCAGGAATCAAGCTGCTCAATCGTCGGTATTGCGGTAGCAGACTGCCAAACGCGTTGGGGGTGAGGCACTCGGCGACATGCCAGGGGGCGACCGAGAACTGGTACGCTTGCCCGCGGCGTGAATTTAGTAGCGGCGGCGCCAACCAATGGGGATTCTCGTCCGGCAGGACGCGGTCGCTTTGAGCGCTCCAGGAAACCGATGCGGCAAGCTGAGGCAATGTAAGCAGCGACGCAAGCAGACAGCTCGCGACGACCGCAACGATCGTCGTTGATCGCTCCGCGATCACAACGTTGCCCTTATTCTCCGTCCGCCCCTCGGTCCGAGCGTTAGATCGCGGAACGATCCACGACAATGCCCATCGTCCACAACCCACCACCATGGCAACGATCACGACGTTGGCGACAGTTTGCGGATCCCCCGCCAAAATCATCATCGCCATCGCGGTGCCGGCGATCATCACTCGCTGGGATTGAGGCATTGGCCGCCGCTGGATCAGCGTCGACATCAACAGCGGCAACCAAGCGGCTCCGACCAAAAACGGCGGGTTCGTGTACAACACCAACACGCTGCCCGAAAGCGAGTAGCTGAGTCCGGCGATCGATGCGGTAATCTCGCTCGCCCCAGTGCGCCGGGCGGCGTAGCGAGTGGTGATCGCAGCCAGGATCAGGTGAATGACGACGTACCAGCCGATTGCCGTGCCGGTTTGAATCGGCATCCGAAATAAGATCCAGCGGACGGGGTAGAACACCGCCGTTGTCGTTTCGCCGACAAGCGGGATGCCGGTTTGGTCCAGCGGATTCCACAGCGGCAACCACTGATGGTCCGTGCGGTGGCCGATGTAATCGTAAAGCGGCGTGTAGAAATGGCCGACATCGCGAAACGCCAACCGATCGATACCGACCAAGACCGAAGCGAACAACAGCAGGATGATGGCGGGAGCAACGAGGCGGTGCAACCCGCTTGATGAGACGCGTATCACAGTCGTCTATCGCGGTGCGTTAACCATTCCCGTTTGGGATTGAGTTCGCAGAGAATCGGCTCGCTGTACCACTTCGCCGGTCGGAGCGAGGGTTTGGGGTACCAATTCAACATCAATGATTCGTTCGTCACGCAGATCGCCTGGCCACAATGTTTCCGAGATGAAATCGAGCCCCGGCATCTGGTACCAAGGAGGGTTGAAGCGGCGTCGGATCGTCTCGGTCTTGTATCCTTCCTTTTCGATCCGGAATTCGCGAGTCCCATAATACACAAAACTCGACGCAGCCGGGCTGGTGCCAATCACTTGATTGTCCACCGAAACCGTCGCGCCCGCAGGGTTGGTCCGCACCGTCATGCGGCGACGAACACATCCAATCGATGGCAATGATAGTATTGCAAAAAGGACGATCCACAACGAGTGCAGACGCGGATTGCCACCGCAATTCGCAGCGGAATGAGGCGTCGGTGGTGACAGACGAGTCGTTTGCAAGCTTCGCTCTCGGCGCGGATAGGGGAGTGGCGAACAAGAACCAATTGCCGTGTTAACAATTCCGCGGCCAAAGAATCTAGATCGATTTCCCACCAATTCGCATTTTCACAAGGACATGCACGATGGCGATTCCACAAAACGTCGCTAAGGGATGAGGCGTCTCAGCAGGAACCGCTAGCGGAATCGTTGTTCTTGTCACGGAACGTTCCGCAGCACGCCGAGGATTCGAGCAATCGTTCGACGTCCGCAGCGAGGTCACGGTCTTCGATCGAATGAAGAAACCAGCGGCGTTCGGTATCGTCCATGTGCACCGCCTGATTGAAAAGCGAGCGGATTTGTTCGTGACGGTCGCTGTGATTCATTGCGATGTTAACCGGAAGTGGGGCGGGCAGAATGAGGTTCGGATGCGGGAAGTTCCGGCACGAGGCTGAGATTGTTCAGGCAGCAATAAGCCGCGGCGGACTTGACTGAGAATACGCTGCGATCATCGTATCGCGGTTTTCCATACGCTCCCACTCCCGACGGGGTAAAACTTAATCGCTATCGGACGGCCCCAGTCGAGGGTAGAATCGATGTCATTACAGTAGGTAGGGTCAGGTCGACAATGCCAGAGGCAGTTTGATTACGCCACATTTGGCTGATCGGAATCAAGGGTAACTCATTATGAAACGTTTCCCACTGAATCAGGAAGCGGACGTATCGAACGAGGTCGAGCAAATTTACCGCGACTTTCAACGCGGAATGGGGTTCCCCGAGGTGCCGAATTTCATTCGTGTTCAGGGGGCATCCCCCTGCATGCTGGCCGGAACATGGGGGCTCGTCAAGAACGTGCTTCTCGAGGGGCGTCTTCCCCGATCGACCAAGGAATTGATTTTTGTTGCGATCGCCGTGGATCGTGAGTGCCATTATTGCCGTGATGCCCACACCGCATGTTGCCGAATCCTCGGAGTTGAGGATGCCACGATTCGCGCCGTCATGCAGGGGCTGAGCGAAGAGCTGCCCGATCGCATTCGTGACATCTTGCAGTTTGCGGTCAAATGCGCGGCTGGACCTCATCAATTAAAGGACGAGGATTTTGCTCGGCTGCGTCAGCACGGCCTGGATAGCGAAGAAATACTCGAGGTGATCGCCGCCGCGTCGATGGCAGTTTATGCCACCATTATCGCCGACGCGACGTTGATTGACTCTGATACGATGTTTGCAGCGACCTAGTGAATGGTCACTTGGAAATCGGGGGGATGGGTAACGCGTTTCAATGTCACGCATCGACTAGCTATAGTGTTGGATTGATAAACAAGACTTCGTCATCATCCACCCATCGCCCCTCTCGATTCAGTAATGCAGAAAACCAACCGAACGGAATCAATTGCCGAACGATCTGCTGGTGATGGCGAGACCGAGCGTGGACTGATTTTGGTGCTTCGCTTAGCTGCGCTGCTGTGTTTCGCAGGTTGGACTTGGGTGCATTTCTATTGGGAAGGTCCCTACGGAATCCTGCTCTGGCAAGACGCCACTTACGATCTCGCGAGCCGATTCGGCATCAGCTGGGACGAGTTTGTCGGAACCGGCGCAGATGATGGTTGGTTGCAAACTTGGATCGCTCGCATCACATGGCTGTACTTGGCGTGTACCGTGTTGACGTTGACCGTCCGCCGGAGATCGTATTTCCAGATGGCGGGGCTGATCGGCGGCAGTGGACTGCTGGCCGTTTTAAGTTACGCAAAATATGTCGCGTCGCAGCACCAGTTGCCGATGTTTGTTGAGCACGGCGGGCAAATACTCGCTCCGGTGTTATTGGTGATGGCACTCGGCTGCGGAGCTCGTCATCGCATCACCGTAGGGACCGCGATGGTCGCGATGGTGATGACCTTTGCCGGCCATGGTTGCTATGCGATTGGATGGTGGCCGACGCCTGGCAGCTTTTACGGAATGATCTCCGTTGCATTGGACGTCGAATATGAAACCGCCAACGCGATGCTGCGCTGCTTTGGTGTGTTGGATTTTGTTGTTTGCATAGCGATCTTCATTCCCCCGCTACGCCGGATCGCGGCCGGTTACGCAGTCATCTGGGGATTTTTGACTGCGGTGGCGCGTCCGCTGGCTGGGATGTCGTGGAGTTTAAATTATTGGGGCGCTGACCAATATCTTCACGAAGCCGTCCTGCGTGCACCACATTTTCTGATTCCGTTGTACCTTGTTATCCTCTGGAGCCGATCACGTAGTGCGATCGACGCTGAAGCCAAGCCGGTGACCTGACAGCGCTGCTCCGCTATAAAAACCACCCGGTAAGTGCAAAAAGCAGACGGCGTTAGCCTCGCGCCGCTCCGCTAAATATAGTATTTTGTATTGGGCGACGGTCATCGATCCGGCTTTCCGCGGAATCAATCCAATTCCTCTCGCCCCTTCCTATCGAAACCTTCCTCGATTGCGACTGCTTCTTCACCGCTAAGCAATCGGACCCGCAAAAGACTGGCCCTATCCCCCTCAGGAAACACGATGAAGTTACTGAACCGCCTCGCGTTATGCTGCTTTGCTCTGCTCGTGACGAGTACTCCCTTGCTTGCCCAGCAGTCGCGGCCACGACGAGGTGCTGATCTGAGCATCCCCGAGGTTGCGAAGAAGGATCTGATTTGTTTCGCCCTCTACACGGTTCATGACAACACGCTGAAATTAACAGCTCAGCTGTATCCGTTGTCCGATAGCGATCCGAAAACGGTCCGTTTGGAAATCGAAAGCGACGGCAAGTGGACCGAGGTGGCTCGGACGACCGTCATCGAACCTGGCTGGACCGCGCCATTTCGAGTCGACAATTGGGATGACACAAAGTCGTACAAGTACCGTGTCGCACATGGCAGCGAAGCGTTCTATCAAGGCACGGTTCGCAAGAATCCGGTCGATAAAGACGAGATTGTTGTGGCGGGGTTTACCGGTAACTCGATTCAACCGGCTCACGGAGGCGATATCTCGCGACAAGATCTGATCGACAACGTCAACCGAGTCGACGCCGACGTACTCTTCTTTTCCGGCGACCAAGTTTACGATCACAATCGACACTATGCGGCGTGGTTGAAGTTTGGTCGTGACTTTGGCGACATCATCAAAGATCGTCCGACAATTTGCTTGCCCGATGACCACGACGTTGGCCAGCCCAACCTGTGGGGTGAAAGCGGCAAGATCTCCACGCTCAGCGGCGCTGCCGACGGGGGCTATGCCAAACCGGGGGTCTATGTCAAAGAAGTCGAGCGGGCCCAAACCAGCCATCTGCCCGATCCAGTGGACCCTCACAAAATTGGCCAGGGGATTGGCGTCTATTTCACCAATTTAAATTGGGGCGGCATCGACTTTGCAATCCTCGAGGATCGTAAGTTTAAAACCGGGCCGGCGGGACGCGTGCCGAAACAGGGGCCTCGTCCAGATCACATTCGCAACCCCGATTATGATCCTGCCAGCGTGGATGTGGACGGCGCCATCTTGTTAGGCGAACGCCAATTGAAATTCATTGACCAATGGGCTCAGGATTGGAGTGACGCCAAGATGAAGGTCGCTCTGTCGCAAACGATTTTCTGTGGCGGGGCACACATTCATGGAACCGCCAATGGACGACTGCATGCCGACATGGATTCCAATGGCTGGCCTCAATCCGGCCGTAACCGTGCACTCGCTGAGCTTCGCAAAGCGTTCGCGTTTCACTACGCAGGTGACCAACACTTGGCGACCATTTTTCACCACGGCATTGACGAACATCGCGATGCGATTTGGTCATTCTGTGTGCCGTCGATTGCCAATCTTTACCTTCGTTGGTGGGAACCGCTTGAACCGGGAGAAAACCGTGAACCAGGTGCTCCCGATTACACCGGGGATCATCTCGATGGTTTCGCCAACAAAGTCACCAACTATGCCGCGGCAAATCCAGAAGAGAAACCGGCCGGCAATCTGCTCAATACGCGAGCGGCTGGTTTCGGGATCGTTCGCTTCAACACCCAGTCTCGCGAAATCACCATGGAGTGCTGGCCGCGAAACGTTGACGTCACCGACCCAGCTGCGGAACAGTATCCGGGTTGGCCGCGAACGATCTCTCAGTTCGATAACTACAACCCACCGTCATGGGGCAAATTGGGCGAGATGACGTTTAACATCGAAAATCCCGTGGTGCAGTTGATTGACGCAAACAGCAAAGAAGTGCTGTACACCGTCCGCGTCGCTGGCAAAACGTTCACGCCAGCAGCGCCCAAGGGAAAATCGTTTATTGTGAAAGTCGGCAAAGACGCTCCGACCGCGATGATCGTCAACGGGGTCAAAGTGGGCGGCAAGCCGATGACGGTAACGATCGACTGACCGCAGCGAATTAAAATTGTCCCTGTCCCTCATTTTCAGCGTAGCGGATCAGTGATCCTCACGGGGGGGCAGGCAACACGGGAAAGTTTTTCGTAGCGAAACTCGTCATGAGTTTCGAGCGGGACGGGGCAAACTTTGCGTTGCATGTCGTCTTTCGTTATAGTGACATCTCGCCCAAAAAAATTATCTTTGACTTGCCTAAAAACGTGTCATTTGCAGCCCGCCTCAATTTGATTCCTTGGCGTTCGATTCCGTTGTCTCTATTCAGACCGAATCGAGGGCGTATCCTGTCGCAGTTGAGGGTCTGCCAGCAGCGACCTAGGTTCGCGGTGAAGCAAAGCCGTCGTTCGATTTCGTTGTTCGAGTCGTGGTCGGCGTTGGAAGTGTGAGAAAGCCGGTGGTGCCCAGTTTAGACGAACTGATTTCCGATTTTCTTGCCAGAGTTGATGGCGGTGATTCGGTGTCTCCGATCGAATTCGTCGAGGATTATCCCGAGCTGCGTGACTCGTTTCTCCATTTTATCACGCAACATTCTCCGCCCGCTCACAAAGGTGACAAACAGCACACGCTTTCGAATCCGGCCACCGACCGTGCCGCGATGCCAGATTCGGAAGGGGCGTCCGGCGGCGGATTTGAGCGTATCGGACGCTATCGTTTGCTACGTGTGCTTGGTAGCGGCGGAATGTCGGTTGTGTACGAGGCAATTTGCGACGGAGCATCCGAACCGGTGGCGCTGAAGGTGCTGCATGCTTCGGTCGCCAGCGATCGAGGGATGCGTCAACGGTTCCAACGGGAAGCCGAAACGATTCGGTCTCTGGATCATCCGCACATCATTCCGCTGTGTGACTTTGGGACTGCGGGTGAGACGTCGTTTCTAGCGATGCGTTTGATCGACGGTGAAACGCTTGCCCAGCGGATCCGACGCTTTCAGCCAGCACCTGATCAGCAAGACGCCACCGCGGTGACCGCCGCGGATGGATCAGCCATCACGCAGGTGCCGTCACTGCGAGACGGCGACGACACGGATTTTGATTGTTCTGCCGATACGGTCGACACGATCGAGCGTGCGACGATGCCCGAGATCGCTGCGTCGATCGCCGATGTCGCCGACGCCTTGCAGCATGCGCACAGCCGCGGGATCGTACACCGCGACGTCAAACCATCAAATTTGATGATTGATTCACAAGGCAAGATTTGGCTAAACGACTTCGGATTGGCGTCGGCGGGCGAAGCGCAGACCGTGGTCACGCGAACCGGCCAAATCATTGGGACGCCGCACTACATGAGTCCCGAGCAAGCCGCGGGGGCGGTGGACCAAATTGATTTTCGCAGCGACATTTATTCCCTTGGGGCAACCCTTTACGAGTGGGCGACGCTGCACCGTCCTTATGACGGCGACCGCTTTCGCGTCTTGTTAGAAATCTCCTCAGGTCGGCTGCGTCGACCATCTCAAATCTGTAGCACCGTGCCGCCACCTTTGGAAGCGATCATCTTAAAAGCGATGGCGTGCTCGCCAGGCGATCGCTATGCCTCTGCCGCGGAAATGGCTGATGATCTGCGGCGATTCGCTTCGGGCCGCCACGTCATTGCTCGACGTCCTGGCTTCGCTGATCACGCAATGCGTTGGCTCGCTCGCAACCCGCGAATCTCGATCTCTGCAGCGTTGGGCGTTGCCGCCGCAGTCCTGTTGGTGATGCTGGTCCAGTACATGGTTGGACAACGATTAGCGATCGTCAATACTCGGTTACAGTCAACCAATGACGCGCTCCAGCAATCCAATACCGAACTTGCCCAGGCCAACCGTGATCTCGACCACAGTCAATCTCGGCTGCGACGACATCTCTACGTCGCGGACATGGGATCGGCGTATCAAGCTTATGCACAACAAGATCTCGATGCGGTCAATTCGCTGTTGGAACGACATGATCCGGAGGTTGCGTCGGAGCAAAGCAGTGGTTCCGACGCGGCGGGGTTGCCAACGTTGCTGACCGATCCGGTTGACGACGATCAACGAGGATTTGAGTGGTGGTTGTTGAAGAATTTATCGCGGCCGCCTGAGGTGTTGAGCATGACCGGGCATGAAGCCGCCGCTACCGAGGCCGCGGTGATTCCAGGGCAAAACCGGTTGCTTTCGGTGGGCGAGGATGGTTGGGCACGGCACTGGGATCTGGCCTCCGGACATCAACTTGATCGCTGGGAGGTTGGCGGCCAACTCAACGCGGTTGCGGTTTCCCCCGACGCCACGCTGTGGATCACCGGCATCAACATCCCTATTGGACTCAACTGGGTAGGGCTAGGCGATTTCGCAACCGGCGACGTCAGGGCGTTGTTGCCCGGGCATCAATATTCGGTTGAATCCGCAGCGTTCTCTCCCGACGGAAAATGGATCGCCACTGCCGGTCGATACCACGAAGTCTTTCTGTACGAATCGAGCGGTCGGTTCCGCGGACGAGTGCTCACCGGATCGCGGAACGAAGCGCTTCATTTCTCTGCGGATAGCAAGCGATTGCTCGCGGTTCGTCGCGAACAGATCGATGGCGAGCCGCAGCAGGTCGTGACGTCGTACACGCTTCCTGATTTGCTGCCGACGATACAATGGAAGTTTTCGTTTTCGCCCTATGTGTTTGCGCTCTCGGCAAATGGCGATCGCTGTGTCGCGGCGGACGGAGCAGAATGGGCCGTTTTGGATTTAGGCGATCCAAAGCCGATTGCCAATCGCAAGGATGTTCGCGGGCGGATACGCTGCGTCGCCATCGCTCCGAGCGGAGACCGCGTTGCTTTGGGTTGCGACAATGGGTTACTTCATCTGTGGAATGTTGATCGAGATGATTTCGACACCGATCCACGATCCCACCGAGTCATCACTACCGGCACAAAAAGAGTGACGAGTGTGGGGTTCCACGGCGAAGAGAAACTTTTCGTAAGTAGTGAGGATGGATCGGTACAGCTTTGGTCGCTGCACGAAACCAAAGTCGAACACCCGTCCTTTGGCGTCTCTACACAAGCAGTCTCGGAGAGATCAGCGGATGCCGATTGTCTTTTTTTGCGGGGGGATCACGGTGGCGTCGAACGCTTGGACTTGGCCACACTGACGCATGAGCAAATTGGTCACGTGAATCCCGACGAATACTGCTGCGTCGCGGCGACGTCCGACGGCAAGACCTTGGCCGCATCGACGTTGGGCGGGATCGTGATCCTGTCAGCGGACGATGGATCCGAGCACGCGCGGATCGAATTCCCACAGGACGACGTATCAAATTGTGTCAGCCTTCGGTTTGTTCAGGATGACCAGCGTCTGCTGGTGCTGTTCAGTGACCGTATCCGACAATACCGAATTTCCGATGGGGCAATGACTCGCGAGCAGATGCTGCGAGCCGATGGCGCCCAGCAAATGCTGGTTTCGCCGGATCGATCGACCGTAATGGTGGTTTGCCGGGATGTGTTGCAGTGGTGTGGATCAGAGGATCTGCAGTGGCAAGCAACCTATCCGCGGCAATTTGGTCAGTATGCAAGGTGCTGTTATTCGGAAGACGGGCAAATGATCGCGTCGGGGTACCAAGATGGAACGATCGAGTTGCTGAGGGTTTCATCGCTAGAGTCGTGGAGAGTTTTGCGAGGGCACCGTCACTCGGCATTGGGGCTACAGTTCATTGACGACGATCGCACGCTCGTCAGTTCCTCGCGAGACGGGACGATTCGCTTCTGGGACGTCGATAGTGGCCGCGAGATTGGCGTGTTGGATGCGGGAGAGGTCGGTACGCATTATTTGCATTTTAGCGAACCGACGCAGCGGCTATTCAGTCTCGGACCTCACCGGCCCATCAAAGTCTGGTCCGGCGATCGAGTTGAGTAGGTTCGCGTCGGCTGCTTCATTAGACTCGCGACACCGAACGACAGGGGAACTTCCCTCGCAACGCGGCCGGTATTTGGACGTTTCAAAGCGTTTTGAACCCTGACTGCCAAATTTCATCACCAAGCGTGCCTTTTGAATTTGCGCGATTATCACAACCCGACGCGTAAGGTCTGAAGTTGCGCTATTGTCGTTTTTCCCGGCAAATCACAACCCGACGCGTCAGCGAGGGAGTGAGTCAAAATAAAGATTCCCTTGCTGACGCGTCGGGTTGTGATTAACACGCCACTTCCAAACGCGTAGGCGAGGGAATCTTCAAAATGCGTACTCGGGCTGTCGACGTATCAATCGCTTGTCGAAGTCATCAGCCAGGGGGCGTCGTCGAACGACGATTTTGAGCAGTCGTTAAGCGGCCGTGATTGGTAGGTGTTGGAGTGGTCGGCTAAGGCAGAGTGATGCGGTTTCCTTGGTAAACCGATTTGAACTTAAGTTCTCCGTCGGCGAAGTAGGCAACCAGTAGTGTTCTGGGGCCGCCAAACCCGGGTGCTGGCTCGCCCCAAGTTTCGGTCCTTACATCGGCGGTCCAACTGCGTTTCTTGCCGACGGCCTTGCGGACTTTGTCGGTCACCTCAATCCAGCTAACATTCTGGCCATAAAAAGCTGCGACGACATGGAAGTGATCAGTTGCCGAAGTGGACGCCCTGATCTTTTCCAAATCGCGCATCAGCGACTCGGAGGCGGATTCCGATTGTTGTTTGAACTCGCGTGATGCTTGCAGCAAACTTGCTTCATATCGCTGGACCGCTTGCCTGACTGCGGGCGACCGTTTTTGTTTGGTTCTTGCCGTTTTGTTTTTTACCGCGGTCTCGGCCGACGGTCGATCGAATTGGACCCAGAAATTCTGAAGACCTCCGCTGAGCGTGCCGCCCGATGTCGGCAACGTTTCTGCGATCGTGACATTTGCATCAAATTGCGACGACCCATGTGGATGGGTGGCCGTTCCTTCGAAGTGCAACGTGCCGGAATCGTCGCGGCGAAGCTGTCCAGAAAGTGAGACGTCGTGATTCGCTTTGAACGCAAATCGCTGGTTGACCGCGATGGTTCGTTCCAAGAGTGGTTGTTTGGGGTTGTCCAAATACATTCGGACGCGAAATCGGGAAAGCTCCTCCGGCTCCGGAAGCACCAATGTCCCCCAGTCGGACGCGGCACCATTGCTGGCGACCATCTTCAACTGCACTTGGCCTTGATATCGATAGACCACGGCAAGTGTCTTTTCGCGTCCAATCCTCGGCGTCTGAATCCCTTCTAGAATGGGTTTTAAGCTTTTCAAATGGAGCTGGCCGTTGGTGACTTGAGCCTGAAGTTTTTCGGTCAAATCGACCCACTGGTTGGACGCCCCGAACCGAGCTTCAATGATCTCGAGCGACTTCTGAGTGGCTGGCATCTCTGCGAGGACCGCGTTTGCGAGGACAAGTCCACACAGGCAGGTAACGAGTAGTCTCATACGAGTTGCTCCGATCGAGGATCCAAGTTGGCTTGATCTTATATGATAGCGAGTGCATCGCGAGACATACCGCATTGTCCACATGGGGACAGAGTCTTTTCACTCGCTCCTCGCACACCCTTTAAACGGGGACAGAGCACGATTGTTGGGGGTTGACTTTTGATCAGGTCGGACGAACGATTCATTAATGGGACGAAACCCGTTCGCTCTGCTCGTAAACGAGGTGTGATGATGGCCCGTCTAGCTCGATCGGAAGTCTTTGACCCCGACGAAATCGCAATTGCCCATGTCACGACTCGGACCGTACGACGTTGCTTCTTGATGGGCGACGACCCAATTACCGGCAAAAATTTTGACCATCGCAAAGATTGGATTGAAGGGTACCTAATACACTATGCACATTTTTTTGGAATTGATTTGCTAGCGTTC
Organism: Novipirellula caenicola; assembly: GCF_039545035.1. Classification (NCBI taxonomy): domain Bacteria; kingdom Pseudomonadati; phylum Planctomycetota; class Planctomycetia; order Pirellulales; family Pirellulaceae; genus Novipirellula; species Novipirellula caenicola. The sequence continues at coordinate 218,813 of NZ_BAABRO010000001.1, read as the reverse complement.
GCGTTGCTATCAAACCATGCCCACTTGATCCTTCGCACGCGACCTGATGTTGTGGCTACGTGGAACGACAACGAGGTGGCCCGTCGCTGGATGATGATTTGTCCGCATCGTCGAAGTTCTGATGGCGTGCCCCTTACGCCAACCGAAGCAGAGATTCGCTCGATCGCAGGTTGTCCTGTCAAATGTGCAGAAATCCGCAAACGGCTCAGTAGTATCAGTTGGTGGATGCGACTGCTTTGTCAGCGTATCGCGATCCGAGCTAACCAAGAAGACGAAGAAACGGGCCATTTTTTTCAAGACCGCTTTCATGCTACGCGGATCGTTGACGAAGCTTCGTTGTTAGCATGCGCGGCCTATGTGGACTTGAATCCGATCCGCGCTGCATTGACTGAAACGCTCGAACGGAGCGACTATACATCGGTTCAGCGGCGAATCGATTCGATCACGACCGAAACAGCCAATGACCAAGCCGTTTCGATCACAAAGCTGCGTGACCATTTTCTGGCTCCGATAGCGATCGATGAACGGTCTGGTCAGATCGGTCCCTGCGCAAGCCAGTCGGGAGACCGCTGTAGTGACAAAGGTTTTCTGCCGATGTCGCTCGAAGATTATCTGGAAATGCTTGACTGGACTGCCCGCCAGATTGCACTTGGAAAGCGAGGCATCACACCCGCAGATACTCCGCCAGTGCTAAAGCGGCTCGGCTTGGACTCAGGGAAATGGTGCGAACTGGTCAGCGACTTCGGCCGATTGTTTTGCACGGTCGCCGGACGTCCCGAGTGTGTCGATTCGCTCCGCAGTCACCACTCACATCGCCGCTATCATTTGCGGCGACGAGCAAGAGAGCTACTCACTAGGTAGCCGCAAGCTCGTCCGCCTCTCTTCTTATCTGCTATCAAGCATGGCGAAACATCGCCGATAGAGGAAGCTGTGAATCCACGGCCAACTTCCGCGATGATTCTGTCTATCTTGCTGGTGATTCAGCTGTCGCGGTGCTGGACTTGAGTCGATTTTCCACCGTCAACCCTCTCTCGCTACCCAAGACTACCCCAGCAAACTGCTGTGTCCCTGTTTTAGTGTTCCTAGGAATAGCCCTCTTTCGCCATCCGGGGCCGCTCCCAAAATATGCTCTGTCCCTATGTGGCTATGTGGCTCCTACGCGGGGACTCGCAGCTGCCTCAGCAACATGCTCTGTCCCTATGTGGGACGCGGGCGAGCAGATCCAACGGGTTAACTTGCGTTGACGTGGCGGCTAGTCTCGGATGCGACGAAAGCCGTTGACGACTTCCGCTACGACCAAGCCTGATGGAGGCCATCCGTCACGGCCATTTGCTTAGCTACAGACATTGCCTCACTTGCCTTCGCGAGCCCATTGCTTGTACAGCTCGGTATTCTTGCGATAGTTTTCTCGCGATGTCTTGTTTCGCATCGATTGCATTTGGTCTTCGGTCTCAAGCACATAGACCTCAGGCGATTCAGGCCCCATGTCGCCAGTTTCCTCGATCCACCGTTGCAGACGCTGGCGATGCCACGTCAGTGCGTTCGCATGCTGCGGATCATTGGCTAGATTCGTCGTTTGCCAAGGATCGTCGCCATACAAATACAATTCCTCTGCGGGACGTGTTGGCGAAAACAGCATTTTTTCCGACAACGCGTTTAGCGTGCCAGCGGAGTGCAGTTCCCGCAACCGCTGCAGGATTAGCTTTGTGTCTTTGTAGTCACTTGGCATCAGTAGCGGCCGCTGAGGATAGAAGTTCTTGATGTACAGGTAGCGATCGGTGCGTACCGAACGAATGCGATCGGCCGCTTCACCACAGCGATCACGGGCCGCAAACACCGCCTGTTTGGGCTGATAGTCTTGGTCAAGGATGTCTTGCCCTTGCATCGTTTCTGGAATTTCGATGCCCGCTGCGGCTAACGACAATGCAGCAACGTCAATGTGCTCGACCAAGTCGGTTCGCGTTTCATTCTGGCCAACCCCTGGCCCGCGAATGAGCAGCGGGATGTGAGTGCCCTCGTCATACAGAAACTGTTTGCCTCGCGCGTGGCTGATCCCGTGATCGGTAAAGAAAACAACAAGCGTGTTTTCCAACAACTCGTCGCTTTTCAGCCGATCGATGACACGTCCAACATGAGCGTCGGTGATTCTGACGCTGTCCAAATACGTGGACCAGTCACGCAGCAGCACGGGGTCACGAGGGTAATGGGGCGGAAGCTCGACGCTAGCCGGGTCGGTGGCTTCGCCGAACTCTGCGACCATCCGCTTTTGAATCGCGTCGTACTTGGCTTCGGACGCACCGCGGATCTTCCCTCCATGCAACTGCACCTGCATAAAAAACGGTTGTCCGGATTCCCGTCCGCTCCAATCATACGAGTCGTAGATTGTTTTATCCCAATCAAAGTTGTAGTCCGTTTTCCCCATCCGATTGGTTGGCGTTGCATTGCCGCTCGCGTCGTAACCAGGCAAACCGCTGCCGATACACGTCCAATAGCCCGCCTGCTGAAAAAGTTCTGGAATTGGCCGCACTCCCTCAGGCAACACGATTTGATGTTCACCGCGACCGCTACGGTGGTGGTGAGCTCCGATCGACGTTTGGTACATCCCGGTGATCATTGCCGATCGAAAGGTCGAACAGACCGGCGATGTCGCGTAAGCTCGCGTGAATCGCAATCCCTCTTTGGCAAGCTGGTCCACGTGCGGCGTCTGAATCGTTGTCTCGCCGTAGCAAGAAAAGTTCGCCGACATATCGTCGACCACAAACCACAGGATGTTGGGACGATCCGCAGCATAGGTCGCTGCAGCAGTGAGCGACCAGCCGAGAAGAAACGCGGCGAAGACGAGAGAGATTCGGTGAGGCATTGTTAACAAGAGTCGGAGGCTCGCGAGGCAATTTGGAACTTGAGCGTCGCTAAAACGTCGTCCAATTCTACTCGATGTCAACATTGCCAGCGGCACGCATCGGGCACGACTCCCTGCGTTACCGGAACGTTTGCAATCGCGGAACTAACCCACTCGGCCGCGGCCTACTAAAACTTGCCCCAGCCTATTGAAACGACGGCGACAAACTGATGCGGTTTTCAACGGATTTGACGCCGGGTTCTAGACGCATCAACAGTTCACTCATCCGTCGCTCTTTTTCGGTGCCAACGACCCCTTCCAAAATGGCCGTGCCATCTTGAACGTGGATGTTGACGCCTGAGATTCGGCTGTGACTTGGCAACGTCATGATCCGTTGCGATGCGGATCGTTGGATCTGCGTCGAACTTCGAGGCGTGACCTCGATTGCCGAACGAAGCCGCGTGCGGATCACGGGTTGGGCAGAAGTCGATGCACCGGTATTTCCAAACATCCCGCCCAATCCGCCAAGTCCTCCAAAGCCGCCGCCACCGCCAAAACCACCAAAGCCTCCGAACCCGCCGGCATTACCGACCCCGGATGCTGCGCCGCCAAGTTCGTTGAAACCGGCACCGGTTGCCGCGGTCGCGCCGATCGTTGTTCCGCGTTCGATCTGAGAAAACGCTTGGTCGGCATCCATCGTGGTGGCTGTCGATGATGTGCCTGCGTTCGAGGTTGTTCCGCCTGTGGCGGTGTTATTCGTGCCGCCAGTCGCCGTGCCGGTGTCGATCTGCTGCGCCAACGTGGGGTGGACCATGAGGACGACGGCAGCGGCGAAGAGCGAGAAACGTAGATGCATCATGGAAATCAGATCGTTGAATGGGCGTTTCAAAGTGGCACCGAAGCACAGCAACCGCCAACCGGACAAGGGCTCCCTCGGACCGTGGCGTTGGAGTGTGGGGGAATCACAGACTCAGCCTAGTTTAATTGACCGAGACGCCTATTTTAAGCATTTTCTGCGAATCCTTCTTAACACCGGTGTTCTTTTTGAACCACCGGGCAGGCCAAAAGTTCCGCAAGGCCAAAAGTTCCGCAAGGCCAAACGATCCACGAAGCCAAACGTTCCGCGACACTCGACTCGGTTCGCGTCGAGAGCTAACCCACCACAAAAAGGGGGTGGCGTCCGCTGCACGCTGAGCTAAATCGTTCGAACAATCACCCCAAACCATGGGGATTCACCCTATACTGTCGACAATCCTCGCAAAATACGGGGATTTACGGCTAACTGCGGGCGATCACCGCAAACGTTTGGGCAGATCGCCAACTCATCCACCTTCGCTTTACATCCATGCAAGTCGCCTTGGCGCTTGGCGAAGCGATATAATTTTGCTTTGAACCAAGACTTGAGTTTTTTGTTCGAATAACAAGACACATTTTGGATTCAATGTCCACTTGGTGCCTGGCTCTTCGTGTTCCTTCGTGATCTCGACCTTTTCGTGATCTCGCTCGCTCTTTGAACTTGCTTTTGTGAAAGAAATCTCTCATGCCATTCGGTTTCCGTCGTTTTGCTGCTCACGGTGGTTTCGTCAACGTTCGGTTCCTTGCGTTGTTTTTGACGGCGGTCATCTCTACCGCCTCAATGCCTTTGATCTCGTCGGCCGATGAGGAATCAAAGGTGCCCGGGGCGCCCCATTTGCTGCCTGCCGACACGCTGTTGTACGTGCGTGTGGATAATGCCGACGAATTTCGACAAAGTCTTCGTGATTCGTCGATTGGGCGAATGATGGCAGATCCCAAGTTAAAACCTTTCGCCGGAGATATCTACAACACCGCTGCCGAACTGTTTGATCGGATCAGTAGCGAAGTCGGGGTGTCGTTGGACGAATTGTTGGCAATCCCGAGTGGTCAAGTTTCGGCGGCGATGATTCCCGGAAGTTTGCCTGAGAACAATTCGGGCGTCGCCGATCCGGACTCGAGGCAAGACGAGTCGGATGAAGCGATTCGTCGGCGGATTGAGCTTAAACGCCGATCCCAGAATGCATTGGCTGGATTGTTTATCGTTGAATCAGGTAAGCAAACCGATGACATGATGGCAATCGTGGACCGGATCGAGCAGCGTTTACTTGGTGCAGGATACGTTCGTCGCGATCGTCGGATGGACGATGTCAAGTTGGTCGTCTTGACGCCGCCGCGTCCAGGACGCCCCCAGGTCGAGTATTTCCAGCATCAACAAACGGTGGTGTTTGGCATCGGCTATCGCACGGCCGAATCGGCGCTGGAACATTGGCTCGACAAAAGTGATACGCCGACGATGGCGGACAACGCCCGATTTGCCAATGTCATGGCCCGCTGTGTGGGGGCGGAAGACAGTCGTCCCCAGTTAACCTTTTTCGCGGATCCCTATCATGTGGCGGAGCGATTGGTGAAACGGGGCGGTGCTGCAGCCCTGGTGTGGCCGCTGCTAGAGGAGCTTGGCATCAGCAAGATCCAAGGGATTGGCGGAAGCACGTTTTCGGGAGGCGAAACGTTTGACGATATCAATCATCTGCACGTGTTGATCGATGCCCCGCGAGACGGTTTCTTTGGGGTGTTGCGGCCGCAGACGGTTGACATCGTGCCACCGAATTGGGTGCCCTCGGATGTCACCGCTTACACCACATTGCAATGGGACTTTGAAAAGACCTATGAAAATTTGAACAAGATCCTGGCCGTTTTCCAAGGCGATGATCCTTTGCCGCGATTGGTCGAACAACCGTTTCTTGAAGCAACGGGGATTGATCTTCAGCAAGACGTGCTGAGCAATCTTAGCGGCCGCTATGTCAGCGTCACGTGGCTGGAGCAGCCGGTGAAACTGAACAGCCAAATCACGGCTCGCGGATTCGAATTGAAGGATCCGGAAGCTGCCAAGGCCGTGATCGCAAAATTCCGTGAAAAACGCCCCGAAGCGATCTCGGTCGAAACGGTTGCCGGGAGCGTGATTTATGCTTCGACGCGAAGTCGCCGGAACATGCCCGCCTCACTGCGTCAACCTGAACCGAGCATGGCGATACTGGGCAATTGGTTGATCGTGGGCGACAGTCGCAATTTTTTGACGCGGATGATCCAAGCCCATTCAGGATCGCGGGGGCGGTTGATCGAAGTTTCCGAGTTCGATTTGGTCGCCAGTGAATTAGGTGGCAAGTTGGACGGCGAAAAACCGTTTTTGGTGTCGTTTGTTCGCGGTTCAGATTATTTTCGTCAATTGTATGAGTTGGCAAAATCCAATGACTCACGCCAGTTCTTGCGTCGCGTCGGGGAACGAAATGTGGTAATGAAAAACTTTTCTGACTTGCTCAGCCGCAATGAGTTGCCGCCGTATGAAGAGTTTGAAAAGTATTTTGCACCTGGCGGCGTTTTTGCCTATGACGAACCGACGGGGATCCACATTGGTTCGTTCAACTTGAAACCACAGGATTAGTGAAGCGGAACACCGGTGCGGTGGTGTGCAACGGCATGTCACCGCAGCCGGTCGATCATGCGGTTTTCTTCTAACCGCACTAGCAGTTTGACGATCTCGACTGGCCGGCGTAGCCCCAGTGAGGTCATGATGCGTTGCCGGCGATTTTCGATCGACTTGGTTGTCAGATGAACGGTCGCCGCAATGTCCTTGGTCGATTCTCCGTCAGCGATCATCCGGCAGATCGTGTGGTCGATGTCATCGAGCGTATTGAATACGGCGAATTGTTCGCGTAACGACAAACGCCGCACGTCCTCGTCTTTGTCGACAAAGCCCAAGATTCGCGAAACCCCGAGGATACAGAACGCGGGGTCGGCGAGCTCGTCGAGCCGTCGTTTGAAGGTTTGCAGGGCACACATGCGGCCATCGGCGTTCGCGGCGAAATGCTGACACTCGATCCAAGGGTTCCCGAGCAGCAAGACGGCGTCGGTGTGATTGTCCGTTTCGTCACTGCCGACGGTCCGGCCGATCATCGTGCCACCGTTGGCGAACACGTCACAGAGCGCTTGGTTTTCTCGTATGATGCAACCGTGCGCATCTTTGATGTAGACACAGTCGGTAAAACGGTTCAGGTCAGGTTCGGTCCCCGTTGCGTTTTCAGCCCATTGCAACAGAGCATTGACGACTTGAGTTTTTGATAACTCAAACGTGCGCGAATGAACCTGATGAGCTTTGTCGATGCGATTTGATATATCCACGGAGCGAAACATCATTCGGTGGGCCACGTGATTTCTAAGTGTTCTTCCTTCGAAACAAGCCGCCACTTGCCTCGCGACGTCGACTTACTAATATCCCCCACATAACGGGGTGCCGTCTAGGTGTAATCGTAATCTGTGTAACGAATTGTTTGGAGCGGGTGCATGTACAAAACGTTACGTAGCCGTTGAAACGTTGCTGTTGTGTCGAATCTCGATCCACGAAGCAAACGCGATTTTGTTGAGTTTTTTTTCTGCGGATGTTTGCCTGCGACGAATGATTCGTAGATACGAAGAATCATGAGATTGAAATCGTAATTTTGTGGTTCATTCGGGGGATGGCGCAAAAAAAACGTACGCGTTCTTGTCCACAGGATCGATGCTTGTGAGCGAACTAGCGCGCTTGGGTTGCAATTCGTTATGAATCGACAACAGACGGGTGGGTGACGGCGACCGCAGAACGGACCGATCACCGTCACGCAGCGCTCGATGCAAACGAAAAGAAAGCCCGATGGCATCGGCACCCGAGCGTGATGCAATGGTTAAGACATGGCGATGCATCATGTTGGGATGAATCATCACGACCGGTATGATGAGACTTTGGCGACGGAATTCAATGTCGGTGACGCTTTGATCCGATCTCTAGTGTTGTTCAAGGAGGAGCACAGTCCACGAGCTGGCCCGATTCTTGACTTGCATTTGAGGAAGGATTCCTCAATACGAAACATTACCTTCCAAACCATCCATCCACTTCGAGGGCACCATGCTCGTCCTTTCCAGACACCGCGACGAAAGCATCATGATTGGCGACGATGTTGTTGTTACCATCGTTGATATTCGAGGAGACAAGGTCCGCTTAGGGATCGAGGCTCCACAGTCGATCCCCGTTCACCGGCAAGAGGTTTACGATGCGATTCAGCGTGAGAATCGCAAGTCGTCGCAAACCGCGCCAGGGGCGACCAAAGACGTCCGTCCACAACGAGGCGATTGAATCGCAACAACGTAGCTGCCCCGATCGGGACGAATGACTGCGACGACCGAGTCCGATGGCAACGGTTGCAACTTGACCGCTTGCCTCGGCGTCACGCAGGTCCCGGCTGACCAACGTCCCTTGGAAAGGGGGCGGATCGGATTGGATGGGTATCAGCGATGTTACGTTTGCGAGAGATCGGATGGGCTTGAGCAATCACAAGCGATACCAAACCACGCGGCGGATAGACGTCGCGGCGCCCGACCACTGCAGAGACAGAGCGACATGATGTCGGTCTTTGCAGCGGATAATGGCGAACAATCGACTAAAAACAATCACTTGAAAGCCCTGGATGACGTCCCCACGTCGGCCAGGGCTTTTTTCGTTTTTGCGTTCTCTGTAACGGTTATAGCGATTAGGTTCCCACGATTAGTGGGATTTTGTGTCTCAGCGAAAAAGCTTGATCAAGTTTCCCAGTCGGTACGCTTTTCGTGACCCATCTTTTCGGCAGACAAGAGTGCCTTCATGGGGTAGGAATCGAAGGTCGGTTCCAAAAACGAGGCAGTCCTAATGTCTGCCGGTCCTTTTTAGCGGCCGGATCCACCATCGTTTGTGCGATTGGCCGCAAATTCAGAGGATTAAAGAACTATGACCAGAATCAATACCAATGTTTCGTCGCTTGTTGCTCAGAACCGTCTGCAGAGCAGTAACAATGACTTGCAAACTTCGTTGACACGTTTGAGCACGGGTTTGCGGATCAACAGCGGGGCGGATGACCCAGCGGGTTTGATCGCGAGTGAAGCATTGCGATCGGAAATCACCGGTCTGAACAAAGCCATCAGCAATACAAGCCGTGCAAACCAAATCATCAGTACTGCCGATAGTGCGCTCGGACAGGTCAGCAACCTGCTGAACGACGTACGTGGCTTGGTCGTCGAAGCGGCCAACACCGGAGCACTAAGCAGCGAGGAAATCGCGGCGAACCAACTACAAATCGACAGCTCTTTAGAAGCGATCAACCGAATTGCACAAACGACGACCTTCCAAGGCCGAAAATTGCTCGACGGAAGCTTGGGCTTTCAAACCACAGCGGGCACCAATTTCGGCAAAGTGAAGGATTTGCAAGTTGACCAAGCGAGCTTGGGCAGCACCGGAAAAGTTTCAGTGGATGTCACCGTCAGCAAAGCGGCCGAGCAAGCGTCGGTCGAGGTTGCGAATATTCCTGCAGGAATCGAAGCCACAGCAGCAACCGGCGACATCACCTTCACCAGCCAAACGGCAGCGGTTGCATCGACACTGGATTTCACCCTCGGCGGCGAAGACTTCACGCTCACCGCGGACACCGCGGGTGCGGCCGGTGACGATTTGACGATCACAGTCGTAAATACTGGAACCTCGGGATCATCGCCCGCCATCTCCAAAACAGGTGACGACTACACGATCACGCTGGCAAGCGACTCAACCGCCACGGCGGACGATATCGCCACCGCGTTCAACGCGTATGTGGACGCTAATGACGACGATGTAACGTTGACCACCACTGGTGGTACAACCAATGTCGGTGCGGCGACCTTGACTCAGACCAGCTTGGCAGGAGGTGCCGATGCGGGCACCGCTGAAACCGCCACGCTAAACATTACCGCCAATACCGCTGGCACCGCCAGCAATATCGCTAGCATCAACTACGTCGAAGATGCCGGCACCACGACTCCGACGGCATCGTTTGATTCCGATACCGGAGCCCTTACGATCACGGTCAATGACGCCAGCAACGTGACATTGTCGTCGGTGGTTGATGCAATCGCAGCGGGGACCGATTTTACCGCTGAAATCGAAACCGGAGGTGATTTCACCACGTTCGATCCAACGATCACGACCGCAGCGAGTGCGAACTTGGTCGACGGTGTCGATCTAGGCGGCGGATTGGCCGAAGCCGCTGTATTCGAACTGCAAGGCACCAATGGATCGGAAGTCTTCAACGTCAGCAAGAACACCACAATCGACGATTTGGTTAGCCAAATCAACTTGGTTTCCGACGCGACAGGGGTCAAGGCGACCGCTAGCGGCACGACGCTCAGTTTGACCTCGACCGCCTACGGCAGCGATGCCGTCGTCGATTTGCGAGTGATCAACGAAGCGGCTACCGGAACCCTGACCGCTGCGATCGGAGCGGGGAAACGGGATACCGGGGCGGACATCCAAGCCAAGGTCAACGGTATCGAAGCGAGTGGCAAAGGCAACAGCCTGAACATCAACACTTCGACACTCGACCTGTCGCTGACCGTCGAAGAAGGTTCGAGCGACAATATCAGCTTCGAAATCAACGGTGGTGGTGCTAAGTTCCAACTTGGTGCCGACGTGGTCGGTAACCAACAAGCTCGTATCGGTATCAACAGCGTGAACACCGCTCGTTTGGGCGGAACCAGCGGCAAGTTGTTCGAGTTGAGCTCGGGTGGAGCGGCATCGTTGGCCAATGATCCATCGAAGGCAGCCGAAATTGTCGGACAAGCGATCGATCAAGTGACCGGGATCCGAGGCCGACTCGGTGCATTCCAGTCGACGACGCTCGACAGCAACTTGGTCAGCTTGAATGAAACACTTTCGAATTTGCAAGAAGCTGAAAGCTCGATCCGTGATGCGGACTTTGCCAAAGAGTCGGCGAATTTGACACGAGCACAAATCTTGGTTCAATCCGGTACCAACGTGTTGTCGCTTGCCAACCAGAATCCTCAAAACGTTCTCTCGTTGCTTCGATAATTTCGAAGTCAACGTCGGAAGAGACGATTTTAATAACGACAGGTCGCTCGAGTTTATTCTCGAGCGGCCTGTTTTCGTTTGCTGGCAACCCCTTTTCTTGCCGCCTATGTGCCAACCCTAATATCGCATGCGAACCAATTGCCCCAAGCAGAGGGGGGCAGGTCGTAAGTGTTGTGGGGTTTCTAACTTGGCAAAGTCCAATCCATTTTGCCTAATCGGATCATGAAACTGCGTTATCTAGTCAATCTGTAACGACTATGCCTGATATCGGACCATCTTCGAGTCGACCGATTCAGTTTTGATGACAATACCCGCAGACTTTCTAGGGCCACATCCGATCTTCACACTGTCGGCAAAAGTGTCGATCCGAGGTTTGAGTCGCGATGACTCCGTAGCCTTTCCAGGAACACCGGTTCACTTCGGCCGGATTCGTACCTTCACGTTTTCGATTTGCCGCAGGAATAATTAAGACCATGACAAGAATCAACACAAACGTTCCCTCGCTCGTCGCCCAGAACCGATTGCAATCGAGCAACAATGACCTGCAAACCGCATTGACGCGTTTGAGCACCGGTTTGCGAATCAACAGTGGATCGGATGACCCGGCAGGTTTGATCGCAAGTGAAGCGTTACGATCGGAAATCACCAGTCTTGGAAAGGCAGTCAGCAACACGCAGCGTGCAAGCCAAATCATCAGCACGGCCGACAGTGCGTTGGGGCAGGTCAGCAACCTGCTTAACGACGTTCGAGGTTTGGTGGTCGAAGCGGCCAACACCGGCGCCCTGAGCAACGAAGAAATCGCGGCAAACCAACTGCAGATTGACAGCTCGTTGGAAGCAATCAACCGAATCGCTCAAACGACGACGTTCCAAGGCCGTAAATTGCTTGATGGTGGTTTGGACTTCTTGACCACCGCCGGCACCAATTTCAACAAGATCAGCAACTTGCAGATCGACCAAGCGAATCTTGGCCCCAACGGCTCGCTAAATGTTTCGGTTTCGGTTACCGCCGCAGCAGAACAAGCAACGGTCTCGATCGCCAATATCCCCGATGCCACTGCCGCATCCAAATCAGCAGGCTCACTCGACCTGAGCCGTACGATTGCTCCGGCAAGTGCGGCCGGTTCGTTCGAGTTCTCGCAAGCGAATGCTCAAACCGAAGCATCCTCGGGCACAATCACATTGCCCAATGCGGGGGATTTCACGTTCGCCGCTAAAACAGGCGGAGCGTTTGAGGGAGCCGCTGGCGAAGGTTTGGACATCATCGTTCAGACCGTTGGATCAGGAACGCTATCGTCGATCGACAGTTCCACGCCTGGCGAAGTGACCATCACCTTGGAAGAGGGGAAAACGCTAGCAGCGATCGCCACAGAATTGTCGGGCAACGCTGACTTTGATTTCCAAAGTGTCGCAGCAGTCAACGTTGACAACACCGACGTCGTTACCAGCGGGAATGAGTCGCTGACCGGTGGTGCAGATGCTTCGACCAGCACGGCAACGATCGACATCACTGCGGACGCAGACGGCGTGGCTGGCAACGTCGGGTTGGTGTTCACCAAGACCAACGGAGCGCCCACCAGTGCTAGCATCAACGGCGATGGCGATATCGAAGTGGTCGTTGATGACAACGGCACGACCACTTTGGAATCGATTCGAGCCGCAATTGACGGGATTAGTGGGTTCAGTGCCTCGATCACCAATACCGACACGCCTCCTGTTGGCGATTACGACAACACGACTGCGCCTCCGACGGCGACTGATTTGACCGGCGGTGTGGATGCAGCGACGTTGACGTCATCGATCTCGTTGACCGCAACCGCCAATGGGGCAACCGCCAACGGTGCCACGATTACTTTCAGCAAGGTTGACGGAACCACGACTCCGACCGCCGTGGTTGATGGCAGCGGAAATATTACGATCACCGTCGAGGACGACACCGACGTTGCGGTCGCGGACATTGTCGCTGCGATCAATGCCGAAGGTACCTATGAAGCGGAAGCCGATGCGGGCGATACGTTGACGACCTTCAACGGCAGCACCGATACCGACACCACGACGGCGTTTGCCGGAGGCGGTTTGGCGACCGGCGGTTTGGCGAAGGACGTTGTCTTCGAATTGCTGGGTAAATCAGGCTCCGAAGTGTTTAACGTCAGTGCCGGTACCGGGATTGATGACCTCGTCACGCAGATCAACTTGGTCAAAGACGCGACCGGCGTCACTGCGACCAAAGATGGAACCTCGCTGGTGTTGACCTCGAGCGAATACGGTTCGGACGCGGTCGTCGACCTTCGAGTTATCTCGGAAGAATCGGGCGGAACGTTCGAGACCGCGATTGGTGCCGGAGCTCGTGACACAGGTGCCGACATCAAGGCTAAGATCAATGGGGTCGATGCCAACGGAAAAGGCAACCAGCTTTCGATCAACACCTCGACCTTGGACGTAGCGATCACCGTCGAAGCGGGCTCGAGCGACAGCGTCGACTTCACCATCACTGGCGGTGGAGCCCTGTTCCAACTCGGTTCGGATGTGGTCAGCAACCAACAAGCTCGAATTGGCATCGGCAGCGTCGGATCGGCTCGACTCGGCGGAACCTCCGGAAAACTGTTCCAACTCGGCAGTGGCGAAGCCGCATCGCTGACAAACGACCCGAACAAGGCCGCACAGATTGTCACCGAAGCAATTGATCAAGTGACCAGCATTCGAGGCCGACTTGGTGCGTTCCAGTCGACGACGCTCGAAAGCAACTTGGTCAGCTTGAATGAAACGATGGCCAATCTGCAAGAGGCGGAAAGTTCGATTCGCGACGCAGACTTTGCTCAAGAGTCGGCGAACCTGACACGAGCTCAGATCTTGGTTCAATCGGGTACCAACGTGCTGTCGCTTGCCAACCAGAACCCGCAAAACGTTTTGTCGCTACTACGATAAAACCCAAATGTTCCTGTTTGACTGGCATACGGCCGGTCGAGAGCGATCTCGGCCGGCTATATGTCATTCTCGCAAAACCGCTCTGACCGTCATCGAGTGCCGTATCTTTACGGATCTTTTTCTGGACGAATGGACTGGTAATAGTCGATTGTGAGGTAGGGAATAGTGGAGCGTCATGCGCAGATCCAGTAATGGGGGTGCGTGCTGATGGACCGGTGCCGCTTTTTTGGCACTTCTCGACCGTACAAGACGCAGGTTGCGGCTTTTCGCAATGCTGCACTCCTATTACTAACGTTGCAAAACACTCATGGGGCGAATTCAATCATCCGTCGGACTGGTCACCGGAACCGATATTGTCGGTACGGTCGATCAATTGATTGCAATCAGTGCCCAGCCGCGTGACCGTTTGATCGCTAGCACCGAATTGCTAGCCAATAAGCAAGCGGCGATTGCCGAGCTGACGGCGTCGGTGATTGGGGTCCAGCTTGCCGGGAATCGGTTGGCGAGTTCCACGCTGTTTAAAAGCAAGACGTCGACGTCGTCCAACAGCGATGCGTTGTCGGTCAAAAGCGGAAGTGCAGCCCAAGTGGGGACCCATGTGGTGCGGACGCTGCAAACCGCGTCGACTCATAACACCACGTCACTGCAGCGATTCAGTGCGACTGATACCGCGTTGGGGTTTACGGGCCAACTGAGTATCAATCATGGTGAGAGTCTGATCGATGATTCGGTAGCGCTTTCGAGTCTGAATAATGGCCGTGGCGTCGAAGCGGGCGTCGTGCGAATTACCGACCGCTCGGGAAAATCGGCTGAGATCGATTTCTCCGGTGCCCGAGACATGGACGACGTGATCACGTTGATCAACGACGCGGACATCAACGTCCGAGCCACCACGTCGGGCAATTCGCTGAAATTGATTGACAATACCGGCTCGACCAACAGCAATTTGATCGTCGAACAACTCGGCGACGCGGAAACCGCCGCGGACCTAGGCATTTGGGGAATTGACGTTGCTAGCAGCACCGTCACGGGGCTCGAGTTGGATCTGCCCGATGGAACGGAATCGGTTCGCGGGGCCGCACTAAGCGAATTGGGCGGTGGCAGCGGCGTCGGTCCGCTCACCAATCTGGATATCACGCTTTCGGATGGTTCCTCGGCCAGCATCGATTTGTCGTCAGCGACCACGACTAGCGAGGTGATCGACGCGATTTCGGAATCCGGATTAAGTTTGACGGTGCGGCTAAACGACGCTCGCAACGGTTTTCAAATTCGTGACGTTTCGGGGGGATCCGGCACATTCACGATCGATGCTGCCGACGATACGGCCTCGCAGCTCGGGCTGACCGCGTCGACGACCGATGATATTGTCGTTGGCGAAAATCTGAATCGGCAAAACGTCACCCGCGATACCTTGCTCGAAGACCTCAACGGAGGTCTCGGGGTCAATATCGGAAGTTTCACGATCAAGGACAGCAAAGGCGTTCTTGGCGCGATCAATTTAAAAACGGCTGGGGCGAAAAATGTCGGCGAATTGATCGACAAAATCAATGCATTGTCGGCCAATGTCACCGCATCGATCAGCGAAAACGGCGATGGAATCTCGATCGTCGACAACGCAGGCGGCAGCGGCAAATTAACGATTGCCAACAGCGGAACTTCGACGACGGCATCGGATTTGAACATCGCTGGAACGGCGACAAACCAAACGATTGGCGGACAAACCAAGTCGGCCATCGTCGGCACCAGCGCCGATGTGATCGAAGTGACTGCCGACGATACGCTCGAGTCGTTGGTCAGCAAAATCAACGCCGACGGTCGCTACGGCACCGCATCGATTCAGACGAATGACGATGGATCGTTCTCGCTGCGGATTCGCAGCCAACGCGGTGGCGAGGCGGGAAAACTTGCTATCAATACAACCGGTTTTAGTCTCGACTTGCGAACCGAATCACGCGGTGCGGACGCGTTGATCGCGGTTTCGACCGACGGCGGAACCGAGCGGTACGTCAGTTCGAGTGATGGCGTCTTTGACCTTGGGACCGACGGTCAGGAATCGAGTCTGATCAATGGATCGACTCCGCTAGCTTCGCTGAAAGGCGGCAAGGGAATTTCGCTTGGTAGTTTTAAAATCACCGACAGCCGTGGAAAAACGAGTGCCGTGAATCTGCGAGTCGAAGAGATCACCACCGTCGGTCAATTGACGGCAGCGATCAACGACCTCGGAATCGGCGTTACCGCATCGATTAACGCCGATGGCACTGGGATCTCCGTCGTCGATACCGCCGGCGGCAGTGAAACGCTGACGATTGAAGATGTCGGGCTTGGTCGATCCGCCGCGGATCTTGGCATTGCCGGCGAAGCCACCACACAAACGATTGGGGGCGAATCGGTTTCCGCTTTGGTGGGACCGGCCGATGGCGATGTCACCGATTCTGCGACCGGGATCAGTTTGACGCTCAAAGAACTATCAACTGATCCAATCACGATCACGGTCAAAGACGATCCCACCGTAGTTTCCAATGCTACCAAAACCTTTGTCGATCAATACAACAAGCTGATCGACAAGCTCGATTCGCTGACGTACTACAATGCCGAGGCTCAAGAGGTAGGGTTGCTGTTCGGATCGAGCGAAGCCAATCGGATCCGCGATTCGTACAGCCGGTTGTTGTCGGGGACGATCACTCAGGCGGGCGATTTAAAGTCGCTCGGCAGTGTTGGGATTCGATTCAATAGCGAAGGGCAACTCGAATTCGATGCTGAGAAATTTGGCGACGCGATGAGCGAAGACTCTGCCGCAGTCGAAGCGTTCTTCACCACTTCGGAAACCGGGCTTTCGGCACGGCTCGATTCAGTCGCCGATCGAATTGCGGGGGTTTCGAACAGTCTATTGATCGGGCGAACTGAAACATTGGCAACGCAGATCACGCAGAACAATTCGCGAATCGAAGCCCTGAACGAACGGCTCGAAAGTGAACGCGAACGTTTGCTGAAGCAGTTTTACTCGACCGAAGAAGCGATCAGCAAAATTCAAGGAAATTCTTCGTATTTGTCTCAAATTGAGCGAATTACGATCGATTCGTAATCTTCCTATTCTTCCTCTCCTGATTCAAGAATCCTGCAAGGAGGCAGGTAACGCATGTCCTATTCCCCTTCGCAGCCCGCATCGAATTTCCAACCAAGCGGCTACAAGCAATCGCGGCGATCCACGGATGGCTATCTCGAATCGAGCATCCAACATGCGACGCCAGCTCGTTTGCGTTTGATGCTGCTAGAGCGGTCGGTCGAGGTCGCTCGCGTGCTTGCCAATGCGTGGCGGACACAACCCGAAAAAAAGGGCTGCAACGAATACTCGCTGAAACTATTGGATTTGCTGACCGAGTTGTTGTCCGGTATCACGGGCAACGAAGAGGTTTGCGTTCAAGTCGCGGATCTATACGTTTTCCTTTCAAAACACCTGCTGCTTGCCGAGCAATCCAGCGATGCCGACGCGATCGACGAACTGCGTCAGGTCTTGGAAGTCGAAGCAGATACGTGGCGAATGGTTTGTGCAAACGAGACGCTAGCAAAAGTGTCAGGCGGCGCTTCGACTGGCGCTCCGGCCGTGGCTCCGGTCGCCACCGACACGCCAATTTCGGGTGGACTCAACCTGCAAGGCTAGTTCGGACTCGGCCATCTTCCGATCAAATCTCACCGCATTCCCGCACGGGACGCAGAAATCCGTTTTACACGGTTTGACGCGTCCCGTGCGTTTTTTTTGCGGCATCGGGCGGATCACGTGTACCACGGGTATCGACCGGTTCGTTACGAACGCCGTCAAGTCCGTCGTACGACTAAAACAACAAGCCGTTGACGAGTTCCGCTACGGCTCACTTTCGCGGGTTGTCAAACAATGCGAGAGATTTTGACTGTAGCGATTGTTCCGGTTGATCCGATGATTCCTATTGAACGGGCTAGAGCGCACGTAGGTCTGTTCATGGAGTACGTCTCTCGACAAACAATAAAGGTGGTCGCAAATGCGGCGATGGATCCTCAGCACCCTGACTCTTGGAATGACATTGGTGCCGTGTACCAATTTTGCATTCGCGCAAGATGCATCAGGTCCCGCACTTCGTAAACTTTCGGTTCCCGCAGCCCAATCTCGCTCGATCGCGACCAAGCTCAGCTTGATCTATCGTGATGTTCCGGGTGTGCAAATTTCGCCCGATGCGAAGAACAACCAATTGGTGGTCATGGCCCCCGAATCGGCTCAACGCAAGATTGCCGAGGATGTTCAGTCGCTAATGAACTCCGAAGCGGTGTTGCAAGCTTCAGCGACAGGGCCCGTTCACGTGCAGCTCAAGAATGTGACTTGGCGCGAGTTCGAAGACGATCTGAAGCGACTCGCCGGGCTTCCGCTGCCGATCACGACGACCCGTAACGGCGAACGTGCGTCGTTTCAGCTCAGCGCGGCTCCGCTACAGGGCACCACGGTCGAGGTTGATCGTCGTCGCAACCTAGTGACCGTGATGGCTGCCCAACAAAACCAAAAAGGGTGGCAGAAAGTCATCAACACGTTGGACGTTCCGTCGTTCGATCAGTCCAAGGTGACCGAGTTGATGCGGCTCGAAAACGCCGAGCCGGCTCCGATTCAGCGGGCCATCCGTCTGCTAGGCGAATTGGATGCTCGCCGCGTCAAGCCCATCACCGCCGAAAACGCTTTCCAAAACGCGGTCTTTCAACAGGACGCTGCCCCAGCAACGCCCGCACCGGACGCGGGGCCGGCAACGGCAAACGGCGACGCTGACTCCGATGATCAAGGCGGATCGGGCGTCATCGGAGATACCCAAATTCAATTTGTCCCCGAACTCGGCACGATCATCATTCGCGGAGCCAAACGCGACGTCGAACGAGTGATGGAAGTCATCAAGGAAATCGAAAAGCAAAGCGATCTGACGCGCCCCGACATCGAGGTGGTCAATCTACGGCATGCCGATAGCAATGCGGTCGCGACGCTGCTGAAGCAATTGTACGATGATGTGCTCTCCGCACGACAAGGCGAGGTTAGCATCACCGCACTTGATTCGCCCAATGCGTTGCTGCTGATCGGTCGCGCCGAAGCGATCAATGGTGTACGTGATTTGATCGCCAAAGTCGACATTCCCGTCGATGATTCAAGCCGATTGCGGATCTTTCGTCTGCAACACGCTTCAGCATCGGACGCCGAAGAAACCATTCGCAACTTCTTTGTCGATCGACCCGGTGTGGGCGACGATCTGCGTCCCGGCGTTGGACCGCGGGTCCGCGTGTTGGCCGATTATCGCACCAATTCGTTGATCGTCAGCGGGGCACCGCGAGACATGGAAGAGGTCACGCGGTTGATCAATGACTTGGACGTGCAACAAGTCTCGGCTCAAAGCGAGATCAAGATCTTCCCACTGAGCAATGCAGTCGCTGAAGATTTGGCTCCGGTCATCCAATCAGCGATCAATGGTGAAAGCGAAGCCGGAGGCGACACCGGTGTGACCACGCCGTCGACCTCGTTGTCGATCGTTGCCGTCGACGGCGACGGAGATCAAATCTTTGATTCGGGCATCCTAGCCGGTGCCGTGATCACGGCGGATCCTGGAGCCAACTCGATTGTCGTTCGCGCTCCGGCGGCCAGCATGCCACTGATTGGCGAGTTGATTCGCCAGCTTGATAAAGCACCCGGCATCGACTCGCTCGTCAAAGTGTTCACGATCGAAAATGGTGACGCGGTGCAGTTGACCACGGCGTTGACACAGCTGTTCGGCGACGATGCTGCGTCCAGTGGAACCAGCATCGGTGCGGGCAACCTCGGTGGATTGCCGACCACGACCGCTGGTGGCGATAGTTCGCTCGTGCCATTGCGATTTAGTACTGACCTGCGGACCAACAGCATCATCGCTAGCGGTTCGGCCGAAGACCTCGAGGTCGTCGAGAGCATTTTGCTGCGTCTGGACGGTGCAGGGTTCGCCGAACGCATCACCGAAGTCATTTGGCTGCGTCACCAGGCCAGCGATACGGTCGCAGCCGCGATCCAACAATACGTCCAACAAAGGACGACCGGAGTGAACACGATCCAGCAGTTTCAACAGGGCGGACTTAGCCCGTATGACCTGCCCGATCGCGATCTCATCGTCGTATCCGAGCCGATCACCAACAGCCTGCTGCTGAGTGTTTCACCGCGGCTGTATGAGGACGTCCGCGGGTTGATCGACAAGCTTGACCGGCGGCCGCCAATGGTACTGATCAAAGTGCTGCTTGCCGAAGTGAGCCTTGACGACATCTTCGAAGTCGGTGGCGAAATTGGTCTGCAAGACTCGTTGATGTTTGACCGAGGCATCGCATCGGATGCATTCCCTGCGTCAACACCTGGATTCAACTATAACGGCAACGGCACGCCAAACCTCGCCTCGTTCGGTAAAGAGAGCTTGGCCGGACGTGGCTTGACCAGCTTCGGCGTGGGGACCACCAATGGCAATCTTAACTACGGTGGTTTCGTCCTGAGTGCGGCAAGCGAGTCGGTCAGCCTGTTGTTGCGAACGTTGCAAGACGCACGTCGACTGCAGATCCTTAGCCGTCCGCAAGTCATGACGATGGACAACACCGAAGCCCTTGTCCAGGTCGGCCGTACGATCGCGCAAGTGACCGGAGTGATCCAAAATGGGATTTCCGGCAACCAGGTTGTCACGGAACCATTGCAGGTTGGTTTGATCATGCAAGTTCGTCCTCGCGTAGGTGCGGATGGTTTGATCATCATGGACATCGATGCCACACGGTCGGACCGTGACGCATCCAACGGAACCCAAGTTCCTACGGGCGACGGCTCGGTGTTGATCCAGGATATCTTGGTGACGACCGCGCAATCGACTGTCGCAGCCTACAGTGGCCAAACCGTGATTTTCGGCGGATTGATCCAGAAAACACGTAGCAACTTTAGCCGCCGCGTTCCTTATCTTGCTGACATCCCTTTGTTGGGCTACTTCTTCAAGTATGACCAAGAATTCGAGCGTCGCTCGGAGATGTTGGTGATCATGACCCCAATGTTGGTGACTGGCGAAGAGGACTTGGACTACGTCAAGGCAACCGAGTCGAGCCGCATGAGTTGGTGTTTGGCCGATGTGGTTGAAATGCACGGCGACGTGGGATTGAGCGGCGGTTATGGATTGTGGGGACCAGCGACAGGCGGCACGATCTATCCGGACTTGCAGCCCACCGTGGACCAGTTCCATCAAGGCGAGCTGCTCAACGGCGAAACGTATTGTCCGCCTGGTGCGGTCAATGAGTCCTCGGTGATCATTTCGGATCAACCGACCATGATTGACGCGGGAGCGTCGCAACAGGATTCGCCGGTGATTTACGAGTCGTCGACCGTGCCAGAGCATGCGATGCCGCGAGCCATTCCGCAAACTCGCAGCAACCCAGTGCCACCGCAAGATGGCTCCGGTGGTGCGGCTGCTCAAGGAGCGATGCGACCTCGGCCGGCACAACCGTTGACTCGCAGCGGCAACGAAGGAGAGGTTCAGTGGCAATCACCGCCGAACATGGATGGGCCCCGTCAAATGGGTAACAGTCGTCCGCCGATCAGTGGTCCCGCGATGAACCCCTACTCGCAAGCGGTAAATGAGTCCGGTGCGAACCAAGTCAGTTGGATGCAAACGGCAAACGCCGGAAAAACGATTGACTATGCCGCCGCATCAAGCGACCGTCCTCAGCGACTAGGCGTGGTCGATCCCAATCCTTCGCAAGTTCCCACCGCGACCCAGCCGGTGCAAACGGTTCCCAGTATTTCCCCGCAAACATGGATTCGATAATGACCCATTTCGAGAACGTATCGAGTGCCGGCGTCACCCGTCGGCGATCCCTTCGCCGTTTTATCGGTAACATGGCGGTCAAATCGCTAGCGGTGGCAATCCTTTGCTCGACCGTCGGCTGTATCACCGTCGGCCCCGATGGGAAACGCGTTACCAAGCCCGGCGGATCGCTCGCCGATAAAATGCCTTGGGCCAAAAAGAAGGATGAAGTCCCCGAGCCGTACCCGAACCCGGTGAAAATGGCGGTGACGTGGACTCCGGACACCTTGGTGCAAACCAATCGAACCCCCACGCGGGGCTTCGGCGGACGAATCTTCTTTTACAATGAAAAATCGCACGCCGTGCCCGTCGAGGGAACGCTCGTGATCCACGGTTTCGACGAAAACGCCGAAACCAGCGACAAAGCGACAAAGCGGTTCGAGTTTACGCCTGAGCAGTTTACGCGTCACTTTAGCCAATGCGACCTTGGTGCTTCCTATAGCATTTGGGTGCCTTGGGATGCGGTCGGTGGTGAAGCTCGTCGAATCTCGCTGGTGGCATCGTTCCGCACCGATGAGGGGCATACGGTTCAAGGCGTTCCCGCCACCGTGATGCTGCCAGGGAAGGAGTCCGCCGAGGTGAAGATTGCGAAAGCAGAGCGAAAGTTGTCGGCTCAGTACCAAGAGTACCGCGACGCCGCCGCATCGATCAACACGCGAACTTCGGGTTTGACGACCACAACCATCAAGCGACGTTCCTCACGTGCTGCGGCGCAACAAGGCGAAGCACCACTGCAAATGTTCCGAAATTCGTTGTTGGCCGACAAAGCGTCAACGCCTTCGGCTGAGATCAAGATGGCAGACAAGTCCGCCGAAGAAGGCGTACTGCCAGCAAGTGCAACGATGCCCGCAAGCTCGTTCCAACGCTAAGGCGACATCGACTTCGCAAGAATCGAAAACGCGGCGGACCAAGCGGTCCGCCGCGTTTTTTTATTGAAATGCTGGTTGTCCATCCGCCTGGGCTTTGTTAGCGGATTACGTCCAAGTTCGCGGTCCCGCTAGAACTTAGGTACTGGGCCCGGAGGTTTGCCTTGGTAACGTGCCTGAGCGAACTCGCGGTACCAATTGGCGGTCGTTTCGATCCACTCGCGACTTCGCTTGCTCGCGGTCGGCTCGATTGATTCGATGCGATCGGCAAATTGGTGCATCGTTTCATGCGTGTGACGAATCATCGACAATCGTTTCAAGCGTCGATCCATTTTGCGGAGCATTTTGTGGCTGATACGATCCATTGGATCGATCAAGTTCAGTTGGACACGGCGTGATCGTCGCCACACAATCACGGATAGGATCAGAAACATCGGGCCTTGCACGATGCGGAAAATTGCCAACAGTGGATTGTTCGCCCGAATTGCTACGATGAACGCATTGATCGAAGACAAAACCGAGTCCGCGATTGTTGTGTCCGTCAGTTGGGGTGACCAAGTCGGTGAGGACGATTGGTTTTGAGTTGGATCGACATTCAGCGTCGAATAACGATGCCCGGGCGTGGATTCGACAGGGAACCACGTTTGCGTTTTCGCATCGTAGGCTTCCGCCCAAGCGTGCGCATCGCGGTTGCGGGCGAGCCAAAACGCTTTGTCCGGTTCCAATTCATCCACGACATATCCCGTCACATACCGTGCCGGAATCCCCTGGGCTCGCAACAACGCGACCGTGCCTGATGCAAAGTACTCGCAATGCGCTGCATGCCGCGTCTCGAAAAAATAGAGCAACGGATCGACGCGATTCGGAGGAATGGTTGGGCTGAGTGAGTAGTCGAAATTGTTCACAAAGAACTGAACCACGCGGTCGGCCTTTTTCCGTACGTCCGTTTCATCGCCACAAATTTCGTACGCCAGCGGCTTTAGAACGCCACGCAATCGCCTCGGGATATGCGTCAGCATTTGCAATCGAACCAGATCCAATTCGTCTTTGGGTGGCTGCGACGCGGTCGCGATGATGTAAGGGTGTCGCACATCCACGCCATGATCGACCAATCCGTGATGGTTTACGACCAAGCTGCCACTTTTGGCTTCCATCCAACGGCTGCCAAGCGGCATGAAGACGGTGGTGCCTTTGAAGGGGATGTTTCGCACTTCGATCGTTTGCACCGGTTCAGTGCTTGAGTCTTCGTTGGCGTCGCTCGTTAAATAAAATCGTTGCAGATTTGCCATGCGGCTGCTTTTTAGGGCCGTGGTCCCCGGCCCGGATGATTCCACGCTGTGGTTCATCAGCGAGGTTTGGTAGGCATATTCGTCAATGACGTGCGGGGTGGCGATGTGCCAATGCCGGTTCTCGTAGTAATCGAATGCCGTGCCTCGCAAGTATCCAGGTGAATTGCTCGAGAAAACACACAAGGCGACTTCGTCGGGGCTGGCTACCTTGTTATTGCGTATCGATCCAATCGTAGATCCATAGACATAGCGGGTTCCTGAAACCGCCATGTTGTTAAACGTGGTATCAAGGGTGTTTTTTAGCGTTGATTGAATTTTCGATTGTACCTGTGGCAGCGTCGCGCTCGTCGCCTGGGCAATCGCGCCGGTGACAATCACGATCGCGGTTAGCGTCAATGCTGACAGCGCAATGGCGGTGCGATTGCGATTTCCTGCGGGCCCCGTTTTCAGGGCGGGGGTGTTCCACGGGCGTGTTGTTGACGTCGATCGCGACGACGATGATGTCTTCCAAAATGCCCCGCGACCTAAAATGTTTTGCGATGCAATCGCGTAACCGAGACAAACACAAAATCCGATCGTGGTCTGTCCCGCGTTACTCTTGGTAACACCCCCGGCCGCCACGCTCATCAAAACGACGATCAACCCCAACACTAACATCAAACCATGGCCGTCAGCTCGACGCATCACCCACAGAAATGCGATCCATGCCAACGCGGTATGCGACAACAAATCGGCCCCCATCCCGAACGGATTGACCGATTTCATTGTCATGTAGGGCAACATGTGAGCGACAAAAACCGTCGTCAAACAAAGAAGTCCAGTGAAGAGAGCGAAAGGACGTGATCGCCACCACGACCGCTTTAGCGAGCCATCCGCGGCGCGGTAGTGGTGTTCCAACCAACGCTGGATCCACGCCGCCGCCGATGCAACGACCGTG
Organism: Novipirellula caenicola; assembly: GCF_039545035.1. Taxonomy (NCBI): domain Bacteria; kingdom Pseudomonadati; phylum Planctomycetota; class Planctomycetia; order Pirellulales; family Pirellulaceae; genus Novipirellula; species Novipirellula caenicola. Next base: position 194,190 of record NZ_BAABRO010000001.1, on the reverse strand, counting down.
ATTACGATCAGCGTCGTCCAGCTATTGAACGTGTTCGCCACAAAAACGCCCAGCGTCAAAAACAATACGACAATCGTCCACTGATGACGCGAAAACATGAGGTGCTAGACTCCTTGGGCGACGAGCAACGTAAAGCGGAGGCGATTCACAGGGGATGGTCGATCGACAAGTCCCTGCTAGGGCGTTCGCAGTAATTGCCGACGGCGTTTTTACGGACCTCGTAATGCCCCCCTAAAACGGTTGAACTAACCATTCCACTATGCAAGCGAGGCGGACTACGACGAGGACTTCCAACCACGTCGCCCAGCAACCGCGAACGTAGCGTATTCTACAGTAAATTCACGTTTGTGGGGGCTCTGCCGCCCGTCGTATTAGCACCAATTATTTTGGCGGCAAAGGGCGATCGCTTCCTCGCTGACCTGCTCGAGCGATTTACCCTCCGTGTTGATCTGGGCATTGGCCACCTCATCGTAAAACGGATGACGGGTGGTCAGCAGTTCGCGGATCTCGTCCAGCTGGCTCAATGGGGTAAGCGCGGGCCGGTTGGCGGCGGTCCCCTCGTCTGCAGCGATTCGCGCTGCGAGCGTCTCTGCGTTTGCGACCAACCAAATGCAGTGGCCGCTGCTTCGGATCTTTTCACGATTGGATTTTCGCAAAATCGCTCCGCCGCCAAGTGCCACGACGGATGGCGATTCCGTTGCGACGACGTCCAATATCTCGGATTCGATGTCTCGGAAAGCTTGTTCGCCGCCATTGGCAAAGATTTCGCGGATACTGCAGCCCGCGTGACTTTGGATGCGTACGTCCAGATCCACGACCGCACAACCGAGCGAGTCAGCCAACCGTGTCGCCACGGACGTTTTCCCCGTGCCTCGATAGCCAGTCAAATACAGATGGGTTGTCAACAACGTCTCGGTCACCGTAGGAATGAAAGATCAAAGATCGCCGCGGTTCGCCGTGTGATCCTAACGCGGAGGATCAATGGGAACGCTGCTGGGCTACATCCATCGGACAATCAATTTTCAACATCCTACAACGTCATCGAATTTTCGTACACCAGCGCGAACGATCTAGTCGCAGCCGATTGGTTCGGCCCTCGATGGGGTTCGACAACCGTGTTCACGCCGATCCAGGATCAGGCAGCTTTTTGTAGTAGATGTATTTTGCGTGCCCGTGGGAATCCCAATCCGGAATGATCCCGGCGGTTGTGTAACCACATGATGGATAGAAATCCGGCGATTGGTTTGCCATTGCGTCAACGTACGCGTAGCAACATCCGCGTGCCCGCGCAATCGACTCGGCCGTCTGCAGCAAACGAGAACCGATGCCGATCCGCTGCGATTCGGGGTGAACGGACATGATCGAGATCTTAAGCCAACGAAGGTGCGTCGTCGCAATCAGCCCACCGACCTGCGTGTCCTCAAGAAACGCAGCCAGACATAAGGGGGTAGAGTCACGCTCGAGCGATGACAACGCTTTCATGAAGTCATGATTCGTCCTCCAGTTGTGATCGCGAAGCCAAACGCGAGTTTGTTGTGACGCGTCCGACGTTGCGTCACGCTCGGTGCGGACGATAATCTTGGGGCGGTCGACGTTAAACATGACTTGTTTCAGTACGGAGAGCGACCCGGATTGCTCCGGTCGCAACAGAAGACTGTCCTTGGCGGTTGCATTCGATGACGCCGCACAGATGCAAGCGGTGGAACGCGGAACAATTGCGGATCGCAATATCGAACTCAATCATGCCTACCATACCGTCGTCGCACGGATCCAGCTAGCGAATTGTTGTTGCGGTGTTCGCAAATTCACGACAAAGTGATCTCCGTTGGCATTTCGACGTGATCGTTTGTATCGCCATGCAGCGGAGGACGCCAAGGGTCACGCAATTACGGCTCATTGCTCGAACAATCAGATGAATCTGAACACCACCCGAGTGCAATGACGAGAAACGTTAACATGACGACGACGAAAAGGGACTCAACGCGGACCTCTATTGCAATGAGTGCCCACCCTGCGGCAGACGTTTGGAACATGGTTTCTCGGGCGTTAAGCAGAGGACGCGGGTTTCAGGGGCTCCGGCGTCATCCGCAGAAAGCGTTGTCGACGTCAAACGGATTCGGGGTGAGCAGCGACGGCAGTGGAATCGGATCGAAGTTCCGTTTGCAAGTCCGTTTGCGGGCTTCGAGACCGCTCCAGCCGGTAGCCCAATCCACGCAGCGTGCAGCATACGGCCAACATTATTGCGCCCATCAATTGATGACTCAGTATCATCCCCGTGAAAATCACTCCGGAATCGCTTCCGGGATTTCCAAGCACGGTAACCAGCATTCCGATCTCGAAAATCGTTAATAGAAAACAGTAGACCACCCAGACGACAATTCTTGATGGGATTTTCTCGGCTTTCTCGCCCAGCGAGATCCAAATACAGGGCAGCTTTACGAGCAAGCTGACAACCCCATAGAGCGAAATCACGAACAAAAGTTCGGGTTCATGCAGCCCACTCGCATACAGAGCCCGCGTGAAATTAATGTCTTCGCCCGTCAGCATGCCGCGGCCAATCCCCATGGTCATCGCCAACAGCAACGTTCCGATCATGATGTCACGAATCGCGTAGTTGAAATTTCGTCCTGCGTTCGGACTGGCATCCGTATCGTGGATGATCTGCCAGCGAAAACAGAGTGCGGCGATCTTCAATGGCACAAAGCTCGTGATGAATCCGAACATCCATGTTACCGCCGTGCCAAGCAACGCGTCGGGATTGGTATTTCCTTTTTCAAGCGTGATCCCCCACGCGAGGCCGCACCAGGAAACGACCAGCAGCAGCAACGTCCAGGGAAGCCGTATCCAAAACGTGCCTCGAACCAGGGTTCCCCACACGCAGATGACTGTCAACTGCGCTGTCACGATCCCCAGCACCAGCATCCCAGGAATTGGCTCTCTGAGGCAGGTTGCCGTTGCCACGTCGGCGACGAAGAAGCCGATGCTACACAAACCGACCAGCAGGAACAGCCCGGGTCGACGCCCAACCGTTAGCGTCCTGATTGGCATTCGTGGCTTGTCTGTCATGGCGGGCTCGTTCAACGTGGCGTTTCCTATCCGAAAGAGCGGCGTTATCGCGTTTACTGCTTGGGGTGCGTGTTCCGAATCGAATGGCAACACCGCCTGGGCATCGTGACAAATCCGAGTGAGATCGAAACCGCCGCTGATCTGAACTGTCATCGCGAATAGCACCACTCGCCCCAGACCAGCACGCTACGCTGCGGATGCTACAGGTCGTAATGTACCGGAAATTCCTTCTCGCCAGCGTTGCGAGCTGTGCTACGTGGGTGAGCTTCAGATAATGTCGAGATCACGTGGTACAAATCGCATTTGCTGGCGGCTGCGTGTGGACGTTACTTACCGGCGTGTTCACAAACCGAGCGGCGGGTGAGTTCGGCAACACATTTGTCCATCGTCGATTTCAGTTGAGTAGGATCGAAGGGTTTTGCGAGGTAGTCATCCATCCCGGCCGCCAGACAACGTTCTCGGTCGCCTTGAATGGCATTCGCGGTCAGTGCCACGATCACAATTCCCGCGTCCGTTCCGCTTTCGGTCTCCTTTTCGCGGATTCGTTGCGTCGTAACAAATCCGTCCATCGTAGGCATTTGGCAATCCATTAACACAATGTCGTAGGGCCGCTGCTCTAACGCCTCGAGCACTTCAAGGCCGTTTTCGACGACGTCGCAATTCCAACCAAATCGTAGCAGCATTTCACGCGTGAAGAGTTGGTTGATCTTGTTGTCTTCGGCCAACAAGATGCGAGGTCCCGATGTCCGCTTTTGCATCGCCGGTTTTGGTGCCACGGGTTTGGCGTCCGGTGTGGGCGAAACGCCCGCTTCGCAAAGTGGGAATTTGGCAGTAAACCAAAATCGTGATCCCACACCCTCGCGACTTTCGACACCAATTTCTCCGCCCATCTTCTCGACGATGGCTTTGCAAATCGAAAGCCCCAGTCCCGATCCACCGTACTTGCGATTGACGGAACTGTCGACTTGAGAAAACGATTGGAACAATCGATCGAGCCGGCTCTCGGGGATGCCGATGCCTGTATCGGTGATCGAAAACAGGATGGTGGTGTCGTGGGTGGATTGCTTTTGACGTTCGGCCCGCAGGTTGATTTCGCCTTGTTCGGTAAACTTGATCGCGTTGCTCAACAGATTCACCAACACCTGCCGTAGTCGATGACTGTCTCCGACCACTCGTGACGAAACGGCGTCATCGACCGTGTGGTGAAGTTCGAGTTTTTTGTCGCCCAATCGCGGAGGCATACTGAGCACGACGTCGTCAAGCAATTGATGCAGGTCAAACGAGTGATGCTCAAGCTCCATGCACCCCGCTTCGATCTTAGAGAAATCCAGCACATCGCTGATCAATTCCAACAACGCCTTGCCACTGCTTTGGCAAGCACTAACGAAGCGACGTTGTCGGTCATCCAGTGGCGAATCGGCTAACAATTCGGTCATCCCGATCACACCATTCAGCGGAGTACGCAATTCATGGCTCATGCTTGCCAAAAATTCGCTCTTCGCAGTACTCGCCCGCTCGGCTTCGACTTTTGCAGCCATCAAAGCCTGTTGGTTCTCGCGACGCTGGGTGATGTCAATTTGGGTAACGATGAAGTTGCACAATACACCGGATTCGTCAAAGACCGGATCGATCTTCAAGTCGATCCAGATCCCATCACGTGATTTTTTATAGACAAAGACTTCAACGGCGACACTTTCTCGCTTTTGGATCTTTTCATCGATCGCACGCACCGTATCGAGATCGGTATGTTCGCCGATCAAAAAATCCTCAGGTTTTCGTCCCACCACCTCGGACGCTTCGTATTGAGTCATTTGCGTAAATGCTTCATTGACCCACTCGATGTTACAGTTCGCATCCATGATGAACACGGAGTGTTGCGTTTTGCTGGCGACTAACGAAAGTTTCGAGATCAATTGATGAGATTGTTGCAATTCGTCCTCAGCCCGTTTGCGGTCCACAAAGACCCCGACGGTGTCGGCGATCGACGAAAGTGATTCGAGCGTGTCAATTTTTAGAGGATGCTCACTAAACAATGCCATCACGCCGACCACGTGCTCACCCACGATCAATGGATATCCGGCAAACGCAACGAGGTGATGCGTTTGTGCCCATTGCAGATCCTCGAGTTCAGGATCGCTTTGCAATTCGTTGGTTAAGAAAGGTCGGCCGCGTTCCGCCAAGCCGCCGACGCAGCCTTGGCCTACAGGAATTTGTGAGTGATCTCCGTCACGATGCGTGTATAACCCTGCGCTGGCTTGTAGTTCCAACACTGTTTGTCCAGGATCGATCGTCCAAATCCGCGCAAAGGATACCTGCAGTCGGTCGACGATCGCTTGGCAACACGTTTGCAAACCGGTGTGCAGCAAATCGGCACGCGACAATGCGACTCCGACGTCGGCCGTCAACATCGCCAAACGATTGCGTTCGGCCAGGACTGCTTCGTTTCGTTTTCGCTCGGATATATCTCGCACCACGGTGACGAACCGTGGCGGTTCATCGTCCGGCGCTATGTATTGCACAAACAGATCGACCGGGACATCGCGTCCGTCCTTTCGCCGAACCACCGTCTCGGCACGCTGCATGGTGGTTTCCCCCGACTGCAAACTGATGATCATCCGCTGCAAATCATCTGCCGACATTCCTACATCAATGTCCCGTGGTCCTAGTTGGTACAGCTCTTCGGCCGAATAGCCCAGTAGTTTCGTGGCACCGTGATTGACGTAGTAAAACCGACGAGTTTCGGGGTTGAGCATGAACACCGAATCGTGCGTTTGGTCCAGCGTTGTTTTGAATTGGTTCAGCTCAATTTCGTGTTTCTTCCACTGCGTTAAATCGACGTGGCTGCCAACCAGCCGATACGGACGACTATCACCGTCGCGGCAAACGGTAAAGGCGCGAGAGAGCACATGCACATAATGCCCGTCTTTGTGTCGGATTCGACATTCGATTTCAAATTTGTCGATTTCTCCGCGAATGTATTGATCGAGTCTCTCGGCGACGGTTTGTCGTTCATTGGGATGTAACAACTCGAGCGCCGCGTCAGCGTCGTCGCCAATGTCATGGCGTTGGTAGCCCAACATCTCCAGAAATCGTGGCGAAAAGAATACTTGGTTCGTTTCCAGATCCCACTCGAAAATGCCGTCGTTGCATCCGAGCATCAGCACGTTGAACTGTTCGCGACTGACGTGCAGCTCTTTCTCAAGTGCATCTTGCTTCGCCAATTGCTCTTCGACTTTCTGCTTGGCTTGATTTAAATCAGCCGTGCGCCGGTCGACCAGTCGCTCGACCATTTCGGTTTTGCGAAACACATAGGCTGCAAACACACTCAAGAAGACGGACGTCAGCAGTCCGAGGAATAACGTCGTACGTGGGGTCGAAGCGCGGCGTATGTCGATATAGTCGGCGTTTGCCGTGCAGTGAAGTGTCCAGGTCCGCCCGGCTTGTTGGATAAAACCCTCGTAATAAGGAGGTGCCGGTCGATTCCCCGCCTCCCATTCCGCCGATGCGGATTCGGCGGAAGGTGTTTGGGCCAGCCTTGATTTGTGTAAATAGGCCGGGCGTGTGTCACGCGGCGCCGTGTTTTCAAACAGTTTGACTTCGATTCCCGCCGGGGCTAATGGCTCGAGCGCATTTTCGAGTACTTGATCCAGACGCAATCGTCCAACCACAAACCCTTTCAACTTTGGCGACGATTTTATTTCGGACGTTCGGTCGCCTTGGTGATAAACCGGCGACACCAACATCACCTGAAACCGTTCCGCAGGGTCGTCGCTTGAAAGCGCTGGGGATGCCGTGACGTGCTTGGACGCCATCGCGATTGCAAACGTATCCCGCAACGCAGGGACGAAATTTAGATCTTCGCCCAGCTCGACTCGCGGGTTGTTTTCGGGATATTTGTAGGTGACCGGAAAGTACGTTTGACGCTGCGACGCGGGCTGCAATTGCCCGTCCTCGCCACGCTGGACAATGCGTCGGGCTGGTTCGGAATCAGACCCGCCCTGCTCAAATTCGTCCTGCTTAGTCCCATCTTGCTCAGTCTCGTCCTGTCCAGACTCACCTTGCTCATAGGCCGATCGCTGCGGGGCATCGACATGTTCGACCCAAGTGATGGCATCGAAACCGACGCGTGCCGGTTCCATCTGGTCGACGAAACGCAGAAATTCACTTTGATTGACACTTTGGGAACTGCTGTAAAGCGCGTGGACCGCGCGAATCAGATCGATCGGGCGAGCGAATTCGGATTCAAATACCGCGACGCGCTCTTGTGCCGCCCGTTGAAATCCCGTTCGGATGGCGTTTTGATCGAGGTTTCGCATCTGATGATGCAGGTAATTGGTGCAGATCACTCCCGCGAAAAACAGCACCAATGGTAGATACCATTTCATCGATCGACTGTGCAGGATCGGCATAAAGAGGGAACGTCCTGAAGCGACAATCGTTGTCTTGTTTATTCGCCAAATATCCGAAGCGTATTCGTTTGCCACGCGGTGCGGTCACGACAGTTCAGTGCATCTCGATAAATTCTAATCGATTTGCCCGAGCTTTCCTACCACGACCGGATTGGACGCAACGCATGAATTCGCTGATTTTCTACGACGCCGCAACCTCGGTTTGGCTCTGCTGCTTCAAAATCGGGACGTATGCGAGACAGCGGTTCACCTCGGTCCGCAAATCATCGACAAGTGTGTGGATCTGATCCAATTCCCCCGCTTTTCCTGCGGATTCGATTTCAAACGCAATCGCTTGTAATTCGTGTGCGGCAAGGATCCCAGCGATCCCTTTTAGTGAGTGGGCGGTTTCACCGATCGCAGCGGTGTCGCCGGTCTGCACCTGGGACACGATTTGCTCCAGCCTTGCGACGCTGTCTTGTTCAAAGGACTGAAGCAACAGTTCGGCGAAGGTGACATCGCCCATGCAACGATTCAGGAACTCTTGTTTGCAGATCGGCGGTGATCCCGATGGAATTTCGTCCTGCGGAGCATCGGATTGCGAATCAGCGTCGGACAAATTCGCTTTTGCCAACCATTTCGCCACAATCTCGCGCAGTTGCGGGGGACTGAAGGGTTTTGCCAGATAGTCGTCCATTCCGGCGTCAAGACAACGCTGGCGATCTCCCTTGAGTGCATTGGCCGTGACCGCGACGATGATTGACTCTCCCTCGAGCTCGCCTCTGGATTCCATCAGCCGGATTTCTCGGGACGCCGTGAATCCGTCCATGATCGGCATCTGGCAATCCATCAAGATCAAATCGTACGGCTGTGCTTTGAGTCTCGTGATTGCTTCCACGCCGTTCAACGCGGTATCGCATTCCCATCCCTGTCGCCCTAACACCTCAAGCGCGAGCATTTGGTTGATGTCATTGTCCTCGACCAGCAAAATTCGCACAGAATGAGGTTGGTTTACTGCCGATGACATGTCTTGCCTTTTCCTACTACAGGTGACTTCATGCTGGATCCGTTCCGTCATGAATGCGATATCCGATTCGTGCTCAATTTCTGAACGTCTAAATTAAATTTGTTTTGTCAGCAGCGTTGCGAGACTGTTTTTGCGATGGACCGAGCGATCGAGGCGTTGCCAGAGGTCACAGCGGAATCTTTTAGCTCAAACGCGAGCGTTTGCCACCTGCGTTTTCCGTCACAGGCCCCCATTAGACGCCACCCGGCGGGACTAGTGAAGCTATACAAAAGTTCAATTCGACTGTGCGTTTGCTGACATCGCCCTCTGTAATCCCATCATCGTCTGCTTGTTTGACAAGGCTCGATGAATAATTGTCTAAATTGCATTAGCCCGGTTCGCCCGCGTGAGCAAGCGTTTGTCTACACAATGCTGCGTTTTCCTCGAGTTTTTTCGCTTGAAGCGCCGTCGCTTTAATTACCAATACAATTGGTTGCATTTGGGAAAGCGAGCTTGAAATCGAGCCAAGCATTGCAGGGAGACCCATGCGGCGCAAGCGGCGATGCCAAATTCCGCCATGCCCATCACCGACGTCCATCACCGACGTCATCGTCTAGCCCCGGACTTAAACACACACGTATTTAACACTCGAAGGGATAGAAAAGTTTCGCTGTTTGGTTGGAGATAGGGTTTTCCCACGGCAGTCCTACAAAGATAGGACACAATTATCCGGTGGCTCACTTTCGGGGGGGAATTTCTGAACAATATCCGGATCCGCCCGATTCCCAATCGGTTTTTTGCGGATTCGCAGAACCTGATCGTCCGGCTTTTGATGGCGGCCAAGAGGCCGCAAAATCGGAGCGATTAGGGAATTGTGTCCGGATTTGCTGGCCCGCAGCGATGCCGAGGGCATACGATAAAGGATGTGGCGGCACATTGAATCGTGGGTTCCTTCGCGAGGTTCAGTCATGATTACTACATCCGAAGCTGGATTGGCGGGCGTCGTGGCCGGCCAAACGGCGCTCAGCACGGTCGGCAAAAAAGGATTCGGGCTGACGTACCGGGGTTATTCGATCGAAGATCTGTCCGAGCACGCGTCCTTTGAGGAAGTCGCTTGGCTATTGCTTCACGGTGAATTACCCATTTACGAGCAATTGGTGTCCTTTTCTGAAGAATTGCGTCTTCGTCGTTCGTTGCCTGATCGGTTGAAACAGGTTCTCGAGATTTTGCCTCGGACTTCACATCCGATGGATGTATTGCGTACTGGTTGTTCTGTGTTGGGATGTTTGGAACCGGAGGAATCGCCGGAGCAACAGACTGAGATTGCGATGCGGCTTCTGAGTTCGTTTCCATCGATGTTGTGTTATTGGCATCACTTTCATCACGGGGGCCAACGAATTGAAGTGGAGACGGATGACGACAGTATCGCGGGCCATTTTCTTCATTTGTTGCATGGTCATCCGGCTGCCGAACATCTGCGTCGTGCGCTCGATGTGTCGTTGATCTTGTATGCCGAACACGAATTCAACGCGTCCACGTTTGCAGCGCGGATCACGGCATCGACGATGTCCGATCTGTATTCCGCGATCGGGACTGGCATTGGAACATTACGAGGCCCGCTGCATGGTGGAGCCAACGAAGCGTCGATGGAATTGATTGAAACCTATGTCAATGCCGACGCCGCAGAACAGGGCGTGCTCGACCAACTTGCTGCGAAACAAAAGATTATGGGCTTTGGTCATCGCGTTTACAAAACCGTCGATCCTCGTTCGGACGTGATCAAGCGTTGGTCGCACACACTTTGTGACGAAACCGCACTGCTGCCGCTATACGAGATTTCCGAGCGAATCGAAGCGGTGATGCGGCGTGAGAAAGGACTCTTTCCGAACCTCGATTTTTATGCGGCTACCGTTTTTCATTGCCTTGGCATTCCGACAACAATGTTTACGCCGTTATTTGTGTTTGCGCGAACCGCAGGTTGGTCCGCTCACGTGTTCGAGCAACGCAGTAACAATCGTTTGATTCGCCCAGCCGCCGAATACCACGGCCCCGGCCCGAGAGTGTTCGTCCCGATCAACGAACGAGCATGACTGCGAACAACTTGGCGTTGGCTTCCACTGTGTCATCCGCACAAGTTAGTTCTCACGTCGCAAAAGCAATCCTCATCACCCCCTGTAGCGGAACTCGTCAAGAGTTTCGTCCGGCATCCTCGTAACGCACCTCGTCAACGGCCTGTTGTTTTAGTCGTACGATGGACTTCCTAGTCCGTCGAATGCGCCATTGACGGACTGGAAAGTCCATCATACACCCCTTGCCGCAGGAAACTTCATTAAATCAACAAGCCGTCAAGAGTTTCGTCCGGCATCCTCGTAACGCACCTCGTCAACGACTTGTTGTTTTAGTCGTACGATGGACTTCCTAGTCCGTCGAATGCGCCATTGACGGACTAGAAAGTCCATCATACCCCCTTGCCGCAGGAAACTTCATTCAATCAACAAGCCGTCAAGAATTTCGTTGGGGCTTTGAGCGAAAGCCTGCGATGTAGATGAGTAGCGGAAACGCGATCGCTGCTTCACAGGCTAGCAGCCTGTGCTACTTTGCAGCCTTTGCTACCGCTTTACTTCAATGTCGGTTCGCCTTGTAGGTATCCCAGCGAGGCCAAGAATCGATCCATCGCTTTGACCGTCGCTTGGTAGTTTTCAGGCTTATTGAAATTAAAGAATCCATGTTCTTGATCTTCGTACAAATGCAAGTCACAGCGGCGACCGTTCGCTTCCATGTTCTTTTTGTATCGCTCGGCCGTCTCGACAGGAATCAGTTTGTCTTTGGTGCCGAGCAACACAATCGTCGGTGGCGTCGTCGCGCTGATGTTGTGCGCCGGTGAAATGTCTTGCCAATATTCTTTGACTTTACTGTGCGACCAACCGCCGACGGGGCCGTTGTCAAATACGGGATTGAACAACACCAACGCGTTGGGGACGCAGCTAACGCTGGTATCTTCGCCTGCTTCGTTGAACGCCTCGGTGGTTGCAGTAGCAGCGGCGACATGGCCTCCGGCGGATCCACCACCAGCAATCACCTTGTTCGGATCAATCCCCAACTCGCTGGCGTGCGAGCGAACCCAGCGGATCGCGGACTTGCCGTCTTTGACACATTCTTTGGGAGTCGTGTTGTGTTTGCTTTTGACGCGATATTCCGCGGCGATTGCCACGATTCCACGTGAGGCTAGGTACTCGCAATGCGGATAAAATTGGCTTGGACTGCCGCCCACCCAGCCACCGCCGAAAAAGAAGACCGCCACGGGGCGTGAATCGGTGGCCTTGTGATCAGCGGGTTCAAAGACGTGCAATTTTAGCTTGGTGTCCCCCACCGACTTGTAGACAAGTCGCTTGTCAGGCGAGAACCCTTTGGTTTCAAGTGCCTGGGCCGAAGGGAGCGAAAAGCAAAGAAATACGAGGGTACAAATGCACGAGAACGCTTTCATGGTGATACTCGGAGGCGTTGGGGAAGGGGGGAAGCAAGAAAACTTTCGCAATGAGTGTAGTCAATTGTGGCGTGTCTCGCGCCGCCATCAAGAACGACGCGAGACCTCCATCGACTTTTCCCCCGAAAACAACGCCGCGAGATCGCGCTACAGCTTTGACTTCAAGAACTTGCTTCGCTCGGTCGCGAATTTTTGCAGCGACATCGGCTCGGTTGCTCCTTCGTGCGAACCGTCACCAGATCGCGTCGCGGTGAGAAACGCTTCGGTCGAATCGAGTTTGCGTGTGTCCGCTTTCACGACCGGGGCGATCAAGTCGCGATAACCGGTGACCACTGGACCGAGCGTCGACCAATCGAGCGACTCGTTAGCTATCTCTGCGATGTATTGCATGTAACGCTCACGTAGTTCGGGCACGGCCAACAATCGACTACGCAGCGGCATCCGTTCGCTGTCGAGCCCCACCAGCGGATCCAAGTCGACCCCACCGTGGCCCGGACCACCGCCACCGGGACCTCGACGTCCTTGACGGCCACGCCCCTCGAAATCTCGGGCGCCGCGTTCCTGGCCGCCAGGTTCTCTGGCACCAAAGTCACGAGGACCGGGCTCACGAGGACCGGGCTCACGAGGACCGGGCTCACGGGGACCGGCGTCACCAGGGGCACCGGGACCGCCAAACCCACCTGGACCATCAAATCCACCGGGGCCACCAGGTCCACCAAATCCACCAGGTCCTCGGCCTCCAGGGCCCCCACCGTGCGCCGACAATGCGAAGGCTTCGTTCATATCGTGTGGCACGAGGTGGAACTTTCCGTCTGCATCAAGAAAAATGCTGTAGTCGCTCGCACGCGTCCAGTAGCCATCGCCGTTGACCAAGGCAACGTCCAACGCCAAGAACTTCAACGCACCATCGATATCGAGGATCGGATCCAACGCGGATTCCAATTGATCCGGCGGAGTTTCATTCAGCGTTCGGCATAGTTCGATGAGCGACATCCACGCCTTCTTGCCATCGTTGGATTTCATCTCGTAGCGGGCTTTGTATTCGTCGAGATCCGTGCCAAGGTAACGCAGGCCGCCATCCGCACCCGGGTTTCCGCTGACCTTCCAGCGTGTGCCCTTGGACGCTCCGAAATTTTCCTCGAGGAAGATTTTGTCAAACTGTTGCACGCTGACATACAACCCCCAGCTTTCGCCGTTAATGACGACGTGGACAAAGTTGGCTTTGGGCGTGGGGATGTATTGCCGAGCAATATGCGAGTAGACCACCGAACTCATCATCGACGGATCGCCATGACAATTCAGCAGGTTCAATGTCTTGTATCCATCGATCCGCTGCTCGTCATCCGCCATGTCAAGCGAAATGTTCAAGGGGCGTTTGCTGCCGCGAGACACATGTCCGTAGGACGACATGCCGCGAAAATGAACGCCGACATTGGGGTAGACTTTTCCGTCGATTTGCATCTGAGCAGCGACATCGACGTCGGTTCCATGAAAATCTTCGAGTTCCAGTTCCCAGTCGTCATTTTCAAATTCCAGGAATACCGTACGCAAGACCTCGGTGTCGTAAAGCGGTTTGTCAGGGTAGTTGGCAACGTCCGCCGGCGAAACCTTCGGTCCCGGGGTTCCAGGTTCGGTGGCGGGGCCGCGGCCACGCATTCCCCCAGGTCCACGCATTCCCCGGCGTCCACCTTCGATCGCTCCGTCGGCGTCAGGTCCACCGGCGTCAGGTCCACCGGGACGGCGCCCCGCAGCACGTGGTTCCCCATCGGGGGCCGGTCGGTTTGCGGCCGACGCGTTTTCCTGTTTGATGCTTTTACGTGCCACCGCTCGCTCGGATCGGTCAAGCCATCCATTTTTGTCTTGATCAAACTGCTCGAGCAGCTTGCGTTCTTCACGATTCATGCCGCCGGGGCCTCGCATCCCCGGACCTCCGAAACCGCCTGGGCCTCCGAAGCCGCCTGGACCACCCGGTCCTCCACCGCCAAATTCAAACGAACCTGGGGGTTGAGCGTATGCGATCACGCCCAGCACCATTACGGTGCACGTCACGAGACAAACAGGGACACGTAGTCGTTTCATTGAAATGTTTTCCTGGACTTTGAAGTGGATTAGCGGCTTTGACGAAGTTCAACGCTTTGGACGCCGTCGATTAGGTTCAATTGGTTGATCAGGTCGGTGGGTTTGGCATCGGGTTTCAATCGGACGCGATAGTTCAGATCGAGCGACGCGCCTTGTTTGCTGGTTTCCCCAGACGTCAATTCCACCTTGGAAAGTAAACGGTCAAAAATGTCGCCCAGCATCAAATCGGGATCGCGTCCGATTCCAAGTCGGATGGACAATCGAGCGTCTCCGGCAAATCCGCTTGCCGTTGTACTGTCGTGTCGCGGTCGCACCAAGAATGCCGCGATGCCGGTCACGGCCATGCCGACGATGGCGACGATCAATTGGTCTGCACCAACCGCCATCCCTACCAACACGGCAAAGATGACAAAGGTGATATCGTGGGTGTCTTCGACCACCGTGCGAAAGCGAACGATCGACAAGGCGCCAACCAATCCAAATGCCCATGCAACATTTTGGCCAATCACCAACGGCAACATCGCACACAGAATCGCCAACAACACCAGCGTGGCTGGGAACGTCGGCATGATCTTCTCGCTCGGTCGTACCCAACGATAGATTGCTGCGATCGTGCAACCACACAAAAACGCGATCACCAAACGAAAGGTCATCTGCAGGGCTGTGCTTTCGGACGGGGTGCCCACCGCTTCGGTTAACCAAATTGGCATGTCGCCACCTCAACTGTAGATGCGGTTTCGGTCAATTGCGGTGCGGTTAATTGCGTTTTGGTGACTTTTGGGGCGGTAACTTTGGGTTCGGCGACTTTGTGTTCGGTGGAATGTAGCGAACGGCACATCGCCGCACATTGATCCACTGGGCAACACAAAACACACTCCCGATACATCGACGTCGGGTTGGGCAGCAGCGCAAATTCATAGATCAGTGATTTAAAAATTGCAGGAAGCGAAACAAAATACTTCATCCGCACCAAATGCATTGGAATTGGGGTGGATGGGTTTTGGTTGGGATTGACCAAGTCGGAAAACACTTGGCAGCGGATATTTTGGTCGATGGTCAAACGAAGCGGTCCCTCGATCGAATCCGCATCAAATGCGAGACGGTCGAATCGGACTTTCAAGCTTCGCCGCAGCCCATGTTTGAGGATGTTTTTATGAAACCAAGCGGCTTCCCATGTCTTGTCCACTTCGTCCATCTCAAGCCGTTTTAGTTCGCTCGACGGGACGATGCTGCGGCGCAGTTTGCTCGTCTGTTTTTCACGCCGTTGTTGCTCGAGGAACACGTCCCAAGCATGGTCGATACGGCGCACCCGGTAAATCGTTTTGTCGATGGCTTTGGTTTTGGCCGGACGATGCCAATTTTCGGTGTCATAAAACAGGTCGCTGACGTCGTTGGAAGCCGGAGGATCCATCCGGCGGGAAGCCGATTCGATCAAGGCCGTCGCCGCGATGTCATCCAGGACAAAGGTGCACTCGTAACGGGGAAGGAATTTCACTTTCTGTCTCTTTGGGGGTAACGTGCTCATCGGACTTGCTGGGCGGCGTCGTTTCCGCCGTCCAATCCGGTGGCATCTAGACATGCGTCAAAACATCCCCCCCCTGGGCCAATTTTTTTCAACGAAAATCGGTCCGTCTCGACTCGATGAGCCCCTTTTGAAGAAAGTGGACCACGAGGAAGCCGATTGTCGCCCCCCAAAACGCACGACAGAATAGACACAGCGAGCAAGAAAACACCGCTGCCGAGCACGTTTGGACGATCAAAATGCCAAGGGCGAATGCGGAAAGATAGCGGCGTCCGATGCCGTCTACTTTGATACTCAACGGGTGGTCTTATAGCGGATCGACGCGGGGCGGCCCGCCCGGTAAATATCGACCGTTTTACTTGCTGCAACCGGCACGGGCCCCGCGCCGTGCCGCCAGCAAAGTAGATGACATCCTCTAGGCTCTGGCTGAAAACCGTAGCGGAAGTCGCGGGCGGCTTGTTGTTTTAGTCGTACGATGGACTTCCTAGTCCGTCGAATCCACCATTGACGCACTAGGAAATCCATCCTACACCCCTTGCCGCAGGAAACTTCACCAAATCAACAAGCCGTCAAGACTTTCGGCAGCATGGCAGAACCCATTGGGAAATCGAAATTCTTGACGAATTCCGCTACCATGTTTCCGCCTCGGATGCGTTCTCAGACAATGCCTAGCCGTCCGGCAGCGTCCAAACAGGGTCAAAGACGCCCCCGAGTTGCGACTGGATCACCCGCAACATCAGTAATTTCGCTGGCCCGTCCTGCGGGCGTTCCAGCAGCAGTTCAGCCAGGATGTCTTGTGCTTCGGCGTGTTTTTCCGACTCGAATGCCGAAAGCGCCATCTCATACGCGATACAACTGGCACTCAAATCCTGTTGCCCACAGTTCCCGAGCTCGTACAGCTGCACCGGCTCGCGAATGTTGTGAACGCGAACACTGCAAACGCGTCGCCCACGCAGTTTCGCATCCACCCGGCTGGCAGTGCTCTGCGTCATCAGGATTGAACTCCGCAAGTATTTCGTCGCTCCTTGCACCCGGCTGGCCAAATTCACGGTGTCACCGAGCGGGCCATATTTGATTCGATGGGTTGATCCCGTGTTGCCGACGACCGCCAACCCGCTGTTGATCCCGATGCCCATCCGTGTGTCGGCTCCGACCGTGGAACGCCATTTTTCGCTCAGCTGGACCACCGCCTTTTGAATCGCGATCGCGCAATGACACGCCTCGGCGGCATGTTGTGGCGAAGCGATCGGGGCCCCCCACATCGCCATGATTTCGTCGCCGACATAATCGACGATCGTGCCGCCATGGTCCAGCACAATTCGGCTCAGCTCGTTCATCACGTCGCTGATCCAAGTGATCGTCTGTACCGGACCCACACGCTCGCTGGTGCGGCTAAATCCACGGACGTCACACACCATGACCGAGACGTCTGCGGGACACGGCTTGTCGAGCAAATTTTTGTCACAGAGGACTTGATTCAAAATGTTCCGAGGCAAGAACTTGCTCAGCTCTGCCAATCGAGCATCGATTTGACGCAGACTCGAACGGATCCTGGCATGCAACAATCGCTCATCGGCCGGTTTTTCCAGATAGTCATCGGCTCCATTTTCGATCGCGTCTGCGGCTGCAAAGCGGGCGTCGGCGTCGGCGACGACGATGATCGATGGTTTGCCAGTGGTGGGTGAGCTGCGTATTCGATGTATCAATTCTACTGCATCCATTTCCGCGAAGTTCATGTCCAATAAACAGACGTCAAAACGCTGCTGTTCCATCAATTCAATCGCGGTCGATGCACTTTCAACGCCCACCACGCGATAGGCGTAGCGTTTTAGTTTGCCTTCCAAATCAGCACGCGACTCGCGATCCGTATCGACCACCAATACCAACGGTCGTGGTCGATCGCGGCAGCTGTAGGGGTCGGTGAAACGACGTTCGTCGGTTTCGAGCGGTTTGACGACCTTGTTAGGTGAGGGGACAACTTTGATTCGCGACATGATTGCGCTGCGTTGATTCCATAACATGATAAGCCTGCGGGGACGCGATACGAATTCGCCTGGACGAGGAAGACGGCGATTCGAAAAAAAGGCTGTTGGATGAGTGCGGCGGTGACTCGACTGCGGTGATTCGACAGCCATGGAGATCAGCGGTCGTGATCAGCGGCCGTGATCAGCGGTCATGATCAGCCATGGGTGCGAAGGTATTCGCTAACGTGCGAGTTTAAGTTGCGGCTGTTGACAAAAACGCCGCTGCGTAGATAGCTGGTACAGTCGATTTGGTGGACAAGAAATCGAGCGAGGGTATCGGTGCTGACGAATCCGCCTCGCAACGAATGACGATCGGCAATACAAGCGCCAACGGTTCGCAGTGACTTCAATTTTGCGCAGCGGACCAGCGTCCAATCCAGATCGCTCTGCATCAACACCGCCGCTTCGTTTTGCTTGTCGACCAATCGCGAGTGAAGTCCCAACGAACCTGCCACACGCGTGGCAAACGTCCCCAAGGGACGTGGTCGATCGCCCGGCAAAACCACTCCTGAGTGCGAGACGACAATGTACCGCCGAGCGCCTTTGCGGTGCAGTTTGGGAAGCAGTGACCGAGTTAATTTCGCCGCCTCTGTCATGGCCCCACTGCCGCAGGTTCGCATGGTGGGACCGTAGCAATTGATGACGGCCATGCAATCGCTGACCACATCGGTCAACGAGCGTTGGTCGTTCAATTCGCAGAGGACCACTTCGAGCGAGTTGGCAGCGTGCTCGAAGCTCGGATCTTGGACTTGCGTTTTGACGTGGAAACCACAACGGCGAGCCACCGAGATGACTTGGCGACCGAGCACCGTATCGCCGCCGAGCACACAAATGCAACGTGCAAGGTTCATGTCCACATTCAGGTACATGTCCATCGTAAACTCCCGTACCGCTGCATCCTTGGGAAAATGCCGCGACCTATGTTGAATGAGAGAAGAGCAACGCGTCGCTTTCTTTCGACGCTCGTCTATTTCATAGGTCGAGAGTGAACGTATGCTGTCACATTAAAAGAGGTCTTCCTGGTCAGGATCCGATGGTGGCGTTTTATGCTTTCGCCGGGCCGCGATGGCAATGCTGCCCGCAACGATGGCTGCCCCGGCGGGATACGCCAGCTTGGTAACCCGCAGCGGCGCGGGCTCGGACGTCGGTTGTGTCTCTTCAGTCGTCATCGATTCGATCGATGCCAGGATCGAATCGAGCAGCGGACCCGAGATTGGTTCCACTGCACCGGCGGCGATCAAGTCCAAACAGCGGTGGTATCCGATCGTCGATTCCAATTGCACCTTGATCGCGTCTCCCGTGATCACGCCAATCCTCGACGGCAAATTCGCCCGTTGTAGGTCAATCAACCCACCCGGACCCGAAAACCAATCCAGGATCGACATGTCGACGACTTGAGGCGTTGCACGCAGCGTCGAGTGGAGATGGCGTTGCAGTCGAGGCAGGATGCCATCGTCAAGCTGCCAAGGATCTTCGTCGCTGTCGCTCAAGCTCTGCAGTGGATGCAATTGAAACGAGGGATCCGACGGGATCAAACCCGACCGAAGGTCGTCCACGCGATCGGAATCGGTACGCTCGATTTCGGAGGTGGATAAAAACGACGTCGCTTCTAATTCGCTTTCCGCGGCGGTATTGATCTCCGCAACCGCATCCGCATTCTCAGCCGAGATGGTCGATACCGTCTCGACCGCCTGCAGCGCATCTTGATCATCCGGCGCGGTGTCGCTTTGTTCCAGCGGTTGCAACGACGCAAGAATCGCGTCGACTGCCGACGGAATGACCAAACCGTTGTTGTTTTGCGGCAATGCGGCGTTAACGTCCCGGCGATCGTTGGCAACGTCGTTGACACCTGGGTTCGTTTGCGACGCGACGGTGCTGCTGACGCCCAGCGTCGTCGGAGTTGTACTCTGGGTGGCCAGCGCTACTGTGGTGTCCTGCCGATAGGAGGTGTCTTGCCGATAGGACGAGACTTGGCGGGACGACATCGCCGCATGATGATTTCGGTCGATCCCGTTGGCTCCGCCGCGATTGCTGTGTCCGCTGTTCCCCAGTGACTCGTTTGCTAACACGCGATTCTCTTGAATGCTGGCGTGCTGGAGCGTGGCCAACTGTGTTTGTCGTTGTGCTTGGATCGCGGACGATGCACTGCTTGCAAGCTGCCCGGCGGTATCGTCTTGACGGTTGGCCGATTGGCTCGCGGTGAACGAGAGGTCAAAAACAAAAATACCGCCCGCCAACAACGAACGCTTTTCTAATTGTTCAAAACGTAGAGGACGAGATGCAGAGGTGTCAGTCATCGTAGGATCTCCTCGCATTGCCAAGCGTGAGTGAATTGCGTTGATGTTTTGCCAAGTACGCTTGATACCGTGGGACCTCCGGTGCAAGCTGGACGGCTCGAGATTGGTGTTCTGCGGCTTCGATGAAATACTGGCGAGCGACGCGGCCATTGCCAAGTTGTTGCTGCAAAAATCCCAAATTATTTAGCACGCCACCGAGCATGCTTTGGACTTCCGCATCGTCGGGGTACAAAGCGGCCAGTGATCGTTGGTATGGCAACGCTTTTTCAAATGCGTTTTTTGCTTCATGTCGTTTTCCAATGGCGGCCAGCGACAAACCAAGATGATTGAAGCTGATCACCAAATCGCGTGAGTAGGCCGGTGAATCGGGCCATCGCGTTTGCAGTTGCTGGGCAATCTCGATCGCCTCTTCGAACGATTGGATCGCTTCGGCGTGTTGAGATCGCTGGGCATGCGAAGTGCCAAGTGAGTTAAGCGTCAACACAACCTGCGTTGCCAATTTCGCGTCGCCCCGGTTTTGTGCGAGCGACTTCGTTTGCTGGGCCAAAGCTTTTTTAGCGAACTCGATGGCTTGCTCTGGCGATCGTTTTGAAAGCAGCCCCGCCAAATTCGATTGAATCGATGCCAACAAGCCCGCTTCGGAGCCCGACGTTTCCAACAATTGGATGGCACGCCGGTAAACGGTGTTCGCTTCTTGCGTTTTCTCAGCTTCGTCCAACAACAATCCAAGGTTATTTAGCGTTGTGGCCAATTCTCGAGTCACGACCCTCGCATCGAGGTTCTCGGGCATCGACGTGTCCTTTGCATCGCGGTGCTGATTCAACAAACGCTGCTGGGTGACAATTGCATTGCCAAACCAATGCGCGGCTTGTTCGATTCGACCGGTTTGCGAGAATTTTTCGGCGAGATTGTTTTGGCTAATCGACCACTGCAAACTCAGCGCGGCGTCGTCGGGTGATTGCCGAGCCAATTCGTGATAGAGTTCTTCGGATCGCTCAAGTGCTGCGATTGCTTCTTCGCTGGCCCCCAATTCACTTTGGAACGCGCCGATTTTTCCGTAGGTCACTGCCAACTCTTTGCGTAGCGTCGGATCGTCGCTTGCTTCGCTGGCAAAACGTTTGTAATAGTCCAGCGTTTCGCCAAGCAACCGGCGACGGACAGGAGCGGCTGCAGGGATATCGTCCAACAGTTCGGCCATTTGCGATCCGATCCGATCGATCCAGTCCCGAGCGATCTGTTCATTGCGAGTCGCACGCATTTGATGAGCGAGTGCAATTGCCTCGTTCGCGTCGGAGACTTGTTTTTCGGCAGCCAACATAACCGTGAAAATGGCAAAGCCAACCATCGCGAACATGCCAACGATCATCGACACGGCAACGCTTCGGCGATGCTTGTTGGCGAGTCGACCGATCCGGTCCAATAGCGTCGGCGGACGGGCGATGGTCGGTTCACCCGCTAACACGCGGCGCAAATCATCGGCAAACGCTTTCGCGGTTTCGTAGCGTCCGTCTCGGTTTTTCGCCATCGCCTTGGCAACCACCGTCGCGAGATCGCGAGGCAGATGCGGACATCGCTTTCGCAGTGGCACGATCGCGTCGTTTTCGATCGTACGAAGGATTGCCGGAGCGTCATCACCTTCGTGGGCCGGACGCAACGTCAACATCTCGTACAGCGTCACCCCCAGCGAATAAACATCGGTGCGTCCATCGACGATCGCGGATTCCCCTCTCGCCTGCTCGGGGCTCATGTATTTCATCGTCCCGACGATATCGCCGGACTGGGTGAGTGATACGTCACTTTGCACCCGCGCCAAACCAAAGTCGGTCACCCACAGCTTGCCGTTTTGGTCAATCAGTAGGTTTGACGGTTTGACATCGCGATGCACCACTCCGAATTCATGAGCCGCATGCAGCCCTTCGGCCGCTTGAATGGCCTGGCCGACCGTTGTTCGCCAATCATCGGTAACCGATTGATTCAGCGTGTCGCCTTGGTCAACACTCTGAAACTCAAGGCTGCGTTTAAGAATGATTTCGTCCACCGACATCCCATCGATGAATTGCATGGCATAGTAATGCACGCCACGTTCGCAACCGACGGCATACACCGGCACAATATGTGGGTGTTGTAGCCCACCGGCCGCTTCGGCTTCGTGTTGAAACCGCGTGATTTGACGCGAATCGAGAATCGAAGGCAGCGGCAATAGCTTGATCGCCACGGTGCGTTTGAGCGACCGTTGGGTGGCCCGGTAGACCACTCCCATTCCTCCACGCCCAATCTGTTCATGCAAATAGAAATCGCCGAGACGACGCCCGTGTGGCGACGGTTGGCCTTCGCGGTTTCGAGTGTCAATGGCCGTTTTCTTTGCAGAAAGACTGCGTGAAGCATAACTCGATGGAGCAAGCGACGCAGTGGACTGCTCGAACGACGAGGCACACGATGCCGGTTCCAATCCCGCAGCCATGCGATGCAGATTTTGCAATCCGGCGACACAATAGCGAAGCGGTTGACGTAACTCGGGCGAATCCGATGTCAGCTCTTCCACGGTCGGCGGCAATCCATTTTCGAGACCTGACATGTAACGTTCCAGCAGCATGCTGAGGTGCTCTTTCTGGGCATCGGTCAAGTGCCGGGTGGCGAACGGTTCGGCGCTAAGGTCTGTCATACTCATGGCGATTTCTCGGGGCTATTCGATCGGGTCGCATGTTTCTTTGAACTTGTTGATTGCACGCAGCCACATCATCCGCACGGCGCCCGATTTGCGGTTCATGCGTTCTGCGATTTCGTCGAACGACAAACCTTGCAGATTGCGATACACGATCACATCACGGTATTCGGGCTTCAGTTTCGCCAGTTGATCCGACAAACGCAGCGACAATTCGCGTCGCCCCATGTCCTCGCTGGGTGACAGCCCGCGATCGGCCAAGATGTTCGCCAATCTTGCCATGCTGTCGTCGACATTTTTGGCGATTTGGTCCAAAGCCACCTCGCGTCGAATGTCGCGTTTTTGGGCGAACACGTTTGCTTCGATGGCATGTCCAAGGCAATTGCTAAGAATTTGACGCAACCACGCCAACAATTCGCCTTCACTGCCTCCTCGGAAAGCGGCAAAATCGCGGTGCGCCGCTAACATGGTCTCTTGGACCAAATCCGACGGACTCATCCGCCGTCGCAACCGACCATCCAATTGAGTGGTCGCCAACACGCTCAGGTAGTTGCGATAAAGCTGCAGCAATTCGCCAAGTGAATTGAGGTCGCCGTGACGAACTTGTTCAAGCATCTCGGAGACGCTGATTTGAGCGTCCGACGATTCTTTGGGGGGGGCTGTCGACATGGGATGCCTTCGTTCAGTTAAAGGTCGGGAAATGGGTTCACTGCGAAAAAACGCTACCGATACTGCCACTCGATCAGTTGTCTTGAACTCGTTGTCTTGAACCACGCTTGGTTGCGTTGAACCACTCTCTCTCGCTACCACGGTTGCCAGCATTCCATGCGTCGTCACGGGCAGCGAGGGGCCAAGGTTTGTCAAAGATTTGGCAGGGTTTTTCCGACGCGGTCGTGTTGTCGCTAGTTCGAAAGGACGATTCTCCTTCTCTTTTGTGACAATTTTGCGGCATTCCCGTCCTCAATGCATTGGATCTACTCGGTCCGCCACTCTTCACGCCTTTTCTGAATGCACCACCTTGTTACTGGAGGGTCACCCCCAATGGCTCGCTTATTGAATCGATGGTTCGAGCTCCTGCAAATGTCACGAAGCGAAAAGCGGCGTCCTGCTGCGCCACGGCGGCGATTGCGTACCGAATCGCTCGAGACGCGTCAGTTGTTGGCCGCCAATCTGTTTCACAACCAATCAATGCCCGAGGATGTCAATGACGACGGAGTCGTCTCGGCCGTGGATGCCTTGACGGTTATCAACGAAATGAATCGTCAACGCATCGGCGGTGACACGAATAACACGGTCAACGAACTGGGGTTCAAACCCGATGTCAATAACGATGGACGCCACACCTCGCTTGACGCATTGATGGTGATCAACCGGTTGAACCGTGAACGCAACCGTCATTCGGTTCCCGACATTCCGACGCAAAATCCAGATACTTCACCCGGGGGTGATGACCCGGCAACCGATCCGGCAGTCGATGTTCGCTCGATTGATGGCAGCAACAACAATCTGGAAAACCCGGACTACGGCGCGGCAAATACGACCTTGTTGCGGGTCGCCGACGCCGACTATGCCGACGGCATCTCGGAACCGGCGGGAACCGATCGACCAAGTGCTCGCGAGATCAGCAACACCCTTTCCGCAGCGAATCCCGAGGGCACCACCAACGACCGAAACCTGAGTGATTTTGTTTATCTGTGGGGGCAATTCATTGATCACGATATCGATTTGTCGCTGACGCAAGAGGGGGACGATGCGGAATCGTTTGACATCGTTGTTCCCAGCGGGGATCCCTTGTTCGATCCGACCGGTAGCGGAGAGGAGTTGATCTCGTTGACCCGGTCCGTGATCGCAAGCGGCACCGGGACATCGACGGACAATCCGGCCGAACAGGTCAATGCGATCACCGCGTGGATTGACGGATCTCAGGTATACGGAAGCAATCAAGAGACGAGCGATCTGTTGCGCGAGTTTAGCGGTGGCCGAATGCGAACCAGCGATGGTGACTTGCTGCCTACTGATGAAGAGGGGAACGTCCAGGCGGGGGACATTCGAGCTGCGGAAAACCTCGGGCTGACATCGATGCAGACGTTGTTCCTGAGGGAACACAATCAAATTGCCGACGACATCGCCGACGACCATCCCGATTGGAGTGATGAACAGATTTTTCAAGCGGCCCGGACGATCGTGATCGCAGAAATTCAGTCGATCACGTACAACGAGTTTTTGCCCGCGTTGCTCGGTGAAGATGCCGTCTCTGACTACGAAGGCTACGATGCGAGTGTCGATACGTCGATTGCAAACGAATTTTCCACGGCGGCGTTCCGGTTTGGACACACCACGCTCAGCGATGAAGTCGACTTCGTTGGTAACGATGGGATCGAAGTTCGCGCGGCTCTCTCGCTTGCCAATGCGTTCTTTAACCCGTCGCTGCTCGAAGAAACCGGCATCGATTCGATCATGAAAGCGGGGGCATCGAGTTTGTCGCAAGAAGTCGATTTGGAAGTCGTCGATAGTTTGCGTAATTTTCTGTTCGGGGCTCCTGGATCGGGCGGATTCGACTTGGTGTCGCTAAACATCCAACGAGGTCGTGATCACGGATTAGCCGATTTCAATTCGGTTCGTACCGCATACGGTTTGGATGCCTATGAATCGTTCGCTGAGATCACCAGTGACAGCGAACTGAGTGCGAAACTGGAAAGTCTGTACGGCGACGTCAACAACATCGACTTGTGGGTTGGTTTGTTAGCCGAAGACCACGCCGACGACAGCTCGCTTGGCGAGACCGCTTCGACGATCATTGCCGACCAGTTCGAGCGAATTCGCGATGGTGATCGCTTCTACTATGAAAATACGCTCTCGGACCGCGAGATTCGCGTGATCGAAAACACCACGCTGGCGGATGTGATCCAGCGAAACACCGACATCAATTCGTTGCAAGAGAACGTATTCTTCTTTGAGCCTTCGGTCACCGGGACGGTCCTCGCAGAAACGCCTGGGGTTGAGTCGGCGCCAGCGAATCACAATGACAAACGCTTCCCTCGAAACGGCGGCCATCCGACCGATCGTTTCCGTTCGGCAGTGCCAGTCGAAGGCGTCACGGTTGAGTTGCTCGACGATGAAGGCAATGTGGTCGATACCGCGGTGACCGATGTTTCGGGAAACTATAAATTTGACTCGTTTGATCATTCCGGAGCGTATCAAATTCGCATCGCGTCAACCGGCGATGTGGAAGCTAGCACCGTCGATATCCTGATCAGCAGCGGTGACGTGAACCTGAGAGGGATCAACTTGACGTTGACTCCCTAGCAGCGGCACGGTGGTATCGCTGGATTGGTTGAAGCAGCGATGGGGGCATCGCGTATTGGCGCTAGTTTTGTTATTGCCCCACAATGCAGATGCCTCTCCACCGGCGACTATCCGCAATCGCATAGGCCGGAGGGCCGAAACATCACCTGCCGTTGGCGTGAGCCAACGGTTTAGGGGCGTAAGTCCGGAGGCCGACCCACCGACGGCAGAGGGAGTGTCGGCCTTTGGGCTGTAATCGTCTCTTCCACTCTTCCTGTATCCGTTGGATCGAACACGGCGAAATGGTTATACTTTCGAATATGAATAGTGAAGTCACCAAGATTTTGACGGCCATCGATGGCGGCGACCGGCAGGCGGCGGGCCAGTTGTTGCCGCTGGTCTATGACGAACTTCGCCGTTTGGCGTCGCACAAAATGGCGCAAGAAAAAGCGGGGCAAACGCTGCAACCGACCGCCTTGGTTCACGAAGCCTTTATGCGTTTGGTGGGTGGCGAGGATCGTGCGCAGTGGGACAGTCGTGGGCACTTTTTTGCCGCCGCTGCCGAGGCGATGCGGCGAATCTTGATTGAAAGTGCGCGGCGACGCAACGCGGAAAAACGCGGCGGCGGGCTGGTCCGATCTGAATTGAACGATGACGATGCCGTATTGGACCCGGATGATTTCGAGACCTTGTTGTCGCTCGATGAAGCTCTCACCAAGCTCGCCAGCGAAGATCCGGAATTAGCAAAACTCGTCGAACTACGCTACTTTACTGGGTTGACGATCGACGAGACGGCTGAAGTGCTCGGTGTTTCGCCGCGGACGACCAAGCGAAATTGGACTTATGCGCGAGCTTGGTTGCGACGAGAACTCGATGCTCAAGAGTAGACGTTCCTGTCGTTTATTTGCGGCGTCTACAGTGAAAATGAAGAATCCAGCAAATCGATGGCCTGTATCCGACTTGTATCACGCATGACGATGGAGAGCGAGATATTTTCGTGCCGATCGAGTTTTAGGTCCTTATGAGCAGTCCCAACGAACGATCGATTTTTTTGGAAGCGATTGATTCGCCGACACCGCAGCAACGCAACGACTATCTTGACTCGGTTTGCGGTGATAATGCGGCGTTGCGAGCCTCGGTTGAAGCGTTGTTGGCGGCTCACGACCGTCCCTCTAACCCGCTGGACACTCCGCTGGGCAAGGGAATGTGTGACCTGCCGACGCTCACGGCGATCGACCAGCCCTCGAAATCAACCGAGCACGTCGGTATGAAAATCGGGTCGTATCGCTTGATGGAACAGATCGGCGAGGGCGGATTTGGATTGGTTTTTGTCGCTCAACAAGAACGTCCCGTCAAACGGCTTGTCGCGCTAAAAATCGTCAAACCGGGGACGGGAACCAAAGAGGTCATTGCACGTTTTGAAGCCGAGCGACAAGCCGTTGCGATGATGGACCATCCCAACATCGCGCAGGTCTTTGACGCCGGTGTCACGGAGGATGCTCGTCCCTATTTCGTGATGGAACTCGTTCGCGGTGTTCCAATCACCGAGTTCTGTGACAATCATCAATTGAATATCGTCGAGCGTTTAAGCTTGTTTACGGACGTGTGTTCGGCGGTTCAGCATGCGCATCAAAAGGGAGTGATCCACCGCGACATCAAACCGAGCAACGTGATGGTGACCCTTCACGATGATAAACCGGTGGTGAAAGTGATCGATTTCGGCGTCGCCAAAGCGATCGGGCAAACCTTGACCGACAAAACGATCTACACCCGTTTTTTCTCGATGATCGGCACTCCGCTGTACATGAGCCCCGAGCAGGCGGAGATGAGTGGATTGGATGTTGACACACGCAGCGACATCTACTCGCTGGGCGTGATGCTTTATGAATTGTTGACGAGCACCACGCCGTTTGATCGCGAGCGATTGGATTCTGCGGGTTACGACGAGATGCGGCGGATCATTCGCGAAGAGGAACCGCCCAAACCGAGCACGCGATTGACCACGATGGGGGACCGTTTGAGTACGGTTTCGGTGTCACGGCATACCGAACCAACCCGTCTGACATCAACGGTCAAAGGCGATTTGGATTGGATCGTGATGAAGTCACTCGAGAAAGATCGGCGACGGCGATATGAATCGGCTGCCGCGATGGCGGGCGATATTCGTCATTATCTGAATCAAGAACCGATCAGCGCGCGTCCGCCGAGTCGTAGTTATCGAATCCGTAAATTTGCTCGGCGAAACCGGGTCCCGTTGATCACGGCATCCTTGGTTGCCGTGACGATGATCATCGGGATGGTCACCAGCCTCTGGCAGATGTCGGCGGCCATCGACGAACGGGATAAAAAAGACCGCGCGCTGCAGCAGGCGGTGCAGGCAAAAAACGAAGCCACCGCGGCGCGACGCGAAATTGAACAGTTTGCCGAACGTTTGACCTCGGCCAATCTGTTGGTAGCGAGTGGGCAAGCGCATGCCGATGCCGAGAAGTGGCCCGAGGCGCGTCAAGATTACGCCGACGCGATCGAAATGCAACCAAGCTACTACCTACCTTGGATTCAACGAGCCCAGTTCTTCATCCGATTAAAACTGTGGAACGAAGCTGCGGCGGATTTTAAGAAGGGGTTGGATTTAGGAGCACCAACCGATTCGCCACAGTGGTGGGGCGTTCCTGCATTGTTTCAATTGACCGGAAAACAGCAAGCCTACGATAAATTGATCGCGACGGATCTCGATCGCATCCAAAGCGACACCGAGACACCTCGTTGGTCGGCGCTTCGCGATCTTGTGATTTCGTCCGAGCCGTCGTCCTCGATTTCATTTGACCAGCTTGCCAACCACGCTGAGACTTGGTTGGCTCAAGCGTCAACGCCTCCTGGCCGTCGCGGCGGCGGAGGACGACCTCCGGATCGACGATCGCCGCGGAATTCGCCAGCGGATGATGACGATCGAATGGGCGGACGAAGGGATGCACCGGACGGGCGTGGCTTTGGGCCTCCCGGACCACCGCCGTTTGACAGTTCGCGTCAAACGCGAGATCCATTTCGAGGCCCGCCAAGCGGCGACTTTTTGCCTCGTGAGGTCTGTTTGTATGTGACTGGGTTGACGCATCTTAGGGCAAACGATTTTGCGAGCGCGGTCGATCGACTTCGCGAGGCCAGCGAGGATCCGAACTGGCCCGGCGGCGATATCGTTCACGCGCCGCTGGCGATCGCGTTGCACCAAAGCGGTCAAGCCGACGAAGCACTCCAGGCGTTATCGAAGGCCGATGATGCTCTGAGCCATTGGGGACAACAATTACGTGATCAACCGACACGTTCGATTGACATTCCGTGGTTCGATTTGGTCGAAGCGATCGTGTTGCACCGCGAGGCCACGGTTCTGTTGACCGGGAATGCCCCAGCGGAGAACTTCGAGTTGGATCAAATGCGACAAACGTCGCTTGACTTGATCACCCCGTGACAATCATCAACGCGATACGACCCTGATTGATAGGGACGCAGAGGCTTCCCAGCAGATGTCGGAACGTTACTCGGGGAGAAGCGAAATGTCAGTGCAGGTCAAGACAGTTGTATCAAGGGCCGTGATTCCATTAGCCATGATGGCAGCGGCGTGTTGGACAGGGGATGTCCAAGCACAGTGTTCGGGCGGACGAGGCGGTGGCCCTACGGGCGGCGGAATCGCAACCGTGTCGCCGCGTGGTGGTGTACCGCTCGACGCGGTTGCGGCGATCCAGACGGTGGCAGCACAACGGCAGTTGTACGAGATGCAACTGGCTCAATTGCAACAAAAGCAGATGTTGGCCATGCAACAGCGAACGTACGAGCAAGATGCCTACCGTGAACGACAACATTCACAGATCGAGTGGGAACAGTCCTTGCTTGCCCAACGTCAAGAACGTGCCGAACGACTACGGCAAAAACGGGCCGATCGACTTGCCGCTCGGATCGCCGAGCGGCGCAGTGTGATGCTGACCGCGAAAGTAGAAGAAGCGGAATCCGACGACGACAATCCGTTTGCGTCAACTTATTAGAACCGTGTGTCCAAACGCGGTGAAGGATTTTCTGGTTACTATTTTCGCCAGAACGTGGTGATTCGCATTCACGCTGCAACCATCCATTTTGGGGCGAGCGCCGCGTGCAAAACGCAGCGGTCGTTATTTGCCACAACGAGTTGCATCACAGCGCTCGCGAATCACCGATGATCGCGAATACCGATTTTTAACCGCGCGGGACCCGACGATTCGTTGGCAAGCACTTTGGTCGCCGTAAACGGATCGTCCCGCCCCGCTGAACCGTTTACACGTCGCGTTTGTGTCGGCTTATTTTACGGGCGTTATTTGGAAATTGCGGAACAGCATTTTCTGATGGACACCCGCGTGCAGTTGCAGTCCGATCTTACCTTTCTCCGGAAACCGGATCGCGGTGTAATCGACAAACGGTGCATCGTTCAGGAACGTTTGGATGCGTTTGCCATCGACCACCATTCGCACCGTATTCCACTCGCCCGGTTTGTGAACGGTTTTGACTTTGTCCGATTTCGCCGGATACGAGCCTTGTTTGTCCACCGGCGCGTAGATGCATGCAGTGAGGTCGACTTTCAACGATCGTGAAATTCCGATTTGAACTTGATGCGATTCGCCATGCAAAAAGACGCCCGAATCGTAATCGGGTGAATCGGTCTTGAATTCGACGGACAATTCAAAGTCGGTGTAGTCGTCGTCGGTCCACAACACCGATCCTTTTTTGTCAGGATTGTCACCGATGATCATCCCATCGGTGACGGTCCAGTGCGACGCAAATTCCGATGGCTTGGTATGCCAACCTTCCAAAGTCTTACCGTCGAAAAGAACCGCGTTTTGGGACGAATCAGCGGATTCGCGGTCTTCGGCGTGTAACAGGTTCGCGGTTGCAAATAGGCACAGGGAAATTGTTAAAACAAGTCGTTTCATGTTTACTTCTAGAAAAAGGCAGGAAGGGGGTGAGGGAGGGAAGTTGACGTTGGTCGGTGGGGGACGACAGGAAAGGGGGCTTTAGGAACCGACGATTGAATACAGACCGCCGCCTTCGCGTTTCAGCTTTCCTTGATTGGCTAATTCTTGCCAAACGGATTTGGGGTACGAGTCGGGTGGCGTGATCGCGGCCACGCCCGAGGATTGGCCCGAAGACATCGGGCCGTATCCCAAACGCGACTCATCGTCCAATCGAGTCAGCTTCAGGCGTTTTCGAAACGCCTTCATCGCCAAACGCAATTCTTCTTTGGACGGGCCTGTGGGTTCGGGGGACACGGCCTCGGGGGACACGGCCTCGGGGGACACAGCGTCCGGGGTAGCGTGGTCTTCGGATTCAGTCATAAAATGGCTTCGCAATGAGTTCGTTTAACGCTTTGGCGTCAAAATCGATTATCATAATCGGCAGATGTGGATGATCGTGACCGCTATTGTCTACCACCGACTTTCACGTATCAACCTTTTGACGCTTCATCACCACGAAACTAAACGATAAATCTTGTTACGCTGGTCATGCTTGTTCCGTTAAAATCATGACTGAGAACACGGCGGCGGGATCCTTGGCGACGGCTGGGGGGCATCGCTGGCCAGCATCGGAAGGTCCGCGTCGGAAGGCCAGCGTCGGAATGATTGTTCGATACGTCGCCGAGATTCCTCTTGCTTCACGGACTTTCGTGACGTTCGATCCGCAATGCCTGAGTCGTACCGGCAAAACCTGATTCGATCCATTTCTTCTCCCTTGTCTAAAGAAACACGCTGCCATGAAGTCACTGGTACCTTTGCTATTTGCCTTGTTGATTGTTCCGCAAACGCTTTTGGCCGCTGCCGAAAAACCCAATGTGATCGTGATCTATACAGACGACCAAGGGTTTGGGGACGCCAGCTGTTTGAACCCGGAGGCGAAGTTCCAGACCCCCAATTTAGATCGGCTTGCTGCCGAAGGGATCGCGTTCACCAACGGCCATAGCTCGGACTCGGTTTGCACCCCGTCTCGCTATGGATTGTTGACAGGCCGCTATTCATGGCGAACGAAAATGAAGAAAAACGTGATGGGCGCCGAAGGCAAGTGTTTGATTGACGATTCCCGCATGACGTTGGCGTCGTTGCTCCGCGATAACGGATACCACACCGCAATGGTGGGCAAGTGGCATTTGGGGATGGACTTTCCCGGTTCAAGTTATCGCGATCGTGATTGGACAAAACCGGTAAAAGACATGCCGCTGGACAAGGGATTCGACTATTTCTACGGCGTTCCGGCGTCGCTGAACTATGGTGTCTTGGCATGGTTCGAAGGGCGTTATGCCAAGGTGCCACCGACGATGTTCACGGCAAAGAAACCCAACGATCGGCACGTCGACTATCGTATCATGCCACCCTACCAAGATTCACCCGAGGAAACCGCCAAGGTAGTCGGCACAAGAGGCATGGAGGTGGCACCCGATTTCATCGACAACCAATGTTTGACCCGGTTCACGGACAAGGCGATTCAGTGGATGGAGGGCAAGACGAGCGATGCAAAATCAGGCAAACCGTTTTTTGTTTATCTGCCCTACACTTCGCCGCATTACCCGGTGTGCCCGCTGCCTGAATTCCACGGGCAAGGCAACGCAGGCGGCTACGGCGAATTTGTGATCGAAACGGACTACCACGTTGGGCGTATCTTGAAGTTTCTCGAGCAATCGGGTTTGGATCAAAACACCATGATTGTCTACAGCAGCGACAATGGCCCGGAAAAGTCGTGGAAACAGCGGATCGAAAAATTTGATCACGACAGCAGTTCGATCTATCGAGGCGGCAAACGCGATATCTACGAAGGCGGCCATCGCGTCCCGTTTTTCGTGCGTTGGCCAAACGGGATTGCCCAGCCCGGTCGCCGCTGTGACGCATTGGTGGGACAATTGGACGTGTTGGCGACGTTGGCCGACATTCTCGATGTCGAGCTTCCCGAAGACGCCGGCGAAGACAGCCAAAGTTTTGCCTCGGTGCTGGTCGATCCCGATGCAAAGCACGAACGACTACCGCTGATCAACCACAGCGTCGCGGGACGTTTCTCGGTCACCGAAGGAACATGGAAATTGGTGCTGCCGCACGCAAAGGCCAAATACGAGTTGTACGACCTTGCCAAAGACCCGGCGGAAGCGTCGAACGTCATTTCGCTGCATCCCGAGATCGCCGATTCGCTGCAAAAGAAGCTCACCGATATCGTTTTGAATGGCCGCACCACCCCTGGCGAAGCTCAATCTAACGATACGGGGTATTGGAGTGATCTGACGTGGATCGAAGAATCCGAGTACGCTGCCCGGCAATGAGTCCGGCCCCAGTCGCGTTATTCTACGCTCATCCTTTGGTGTGCAACCTCGCTGTGTAGCGGAACTCGCCAAGAGTTTCGTCCGGACATGGCTTCCCGTAGCGGAACTCGTCAACGGCTTGTTAATTTACTGAGCCGCGACGCGTCAGCGGCCGGGTCCCACGCAAGACCCGGTGCCTTACGGCCCACGGCTCACCGTTGCGATTTGCATTTGGATCAAATCAACAAGCTGTCAAGAGTTTCGTCAAACGCAATCCGCTTTCCGCCACCCCAGGCCACCGAAAGTCTTGGCGACTTTCGCCACGGATTCCCCCCACCCAAACAAAAAAAACAATCCATGAAGGCGGCATCGATCCATGAGCTGAAAAAATCGCTCGCGAACCTGGACCGCGACGAATTGCTCGATGCATGCGTTCGTCTGGCAAAATACAAAGTCGACAACAAAGAATTGTTGACTTATCTACTGATGCACGCGGATGACGAACTTGGATACGCGGACGCGGTCTGTGACGAGATCGATCAACAACTCCCTGCGGCTCATACCATCCATAAAAAGACGATGCGAAAGATCGTACGCTGGATGGACAAATACATTCGCTACTCTGGCAACAAAGAAACCGAACTGCGAATCCGCATCCACTTTTGTCGGCAATTTGTTGAGCGGAAAATTCGATTTCGTAGCTGCAGAGTCAGTGCGAATATGTACGCGACCCAGTTGAAAAAAATCGATAAGGCGATGGAGAAACTGCATCCCGATTTGCAGTTCGATTTCCGCTATCAGATGCAAGGGCTCGATGCTCACCTCGGCTAAGGAGCTTGCTGAGTTTGGTAGCCATTTCGGCGCACGCTGGAACATGATTTCGTAGTGGAACTCGTCAACGGCTTGTTGATTTAATGGAGTTTCCTGCGGCAACGGGTGTATGATGGACTTCCTAGTCCGTCAATGGTGTATTCGACGGACTAGGAAGTCCGTCGTACGACTAAATCAACAAGCCGTTAACGACTTCCGCTACGTAAAAACGTCACCATCCCACACAACGTGGATTATCACGGTGCATTTCCTTGATTTGGCTCAAGAGTCAAAGCCGTATGATCCGATCATAGACGCTATTTGTCGTCGTCTTCGTTCGGATCTGCAACGATGGAAATTTCGGACACAACCCCCGCCTTTCGCACGTTGCAGCAAAGACGTTTGGACGCGGAACACAGTCTGCAAAACGTGTTTAGCGAAGTGTTGGCTGGCGCCGGGCATGCAGGCTATGCCTCGGCGGAACCGCTCGAATCCGACGAACCGCTTCCGACGCAGATCCAGGAGTCGTGGGACGGATGGTTCCAGCTCGAGTTGCAAGGCCGCTACCGCACGACCGAGGCACCGCGAGAACTCGGAAAACAGTACGGCGAACTCATTCAAAATGCCTATGAAAATGGCGGCTACGTTGCGCCCAAAGCGTATTTATCGTCGCTTTCCAAAGATGAGATGGCCGTGGTCCAAGGCATCCATCATTTAGCCAATCCGATCCAAGTCGATTCGTTGAGCGAAGAAGGCGCGATGAATTTGCTGATTCCGCCGGCGGCTCAGGTCGATATGAATCGCGACGGTCTTACCCAGTCCGGTGCTGCTTGGGGGCTGCGGTTTCCCGACAGCACCACCCCGAAACCGGTGGCGCAGGCTTTCGAGGCTGCGACCGAAGGCATGGACTGGGGCGAACGAGGTCTCTACGAATTGCAGATGAAATTGCCAACGCTGCTGGCGAATTTTCACGTCGATGAATCTGGGGCCTTCGCCTACCAAGTCGAACCGGGCGACCCGCGTTTCGTCAATCCCATGGCGGACCCCGAGTACTCGTACGTCGACTACGCCGACAGCTATCTAAGCTATCTTGAAGCCTTCAAATCTCGCATCGATCCGATCCAGTACGCCAATGGCAAAGCGTTTTGGACCGACTTTCAAAACGAATTGATCGCCAACGAAGCTTCGTAAAAAAAGCAGCTTCATAAAGAGCAGCGCCGCGACCAAAG
The DNA here is from genome assembly GCF_039545035.1 of Novipirellula caenicola. Classification (NCBI taxonomy): domain Bacteria; kingdom Pseudomonadati; phylum Planctomycetota; class Planctomycetia; order Pirellulales; family Pirellulaceae; genus Novipirellula; species Novipirellula caenicola. The sequence continues at coordinate 159,044 of NZ_BAABRO010000001.1, read as the reverse complement.
GTCGACAACATCGCTTCCCGCCGTCGGTGCTGCATGAACATCGGAGCGTGGCTGGCCGAAACTCTTGGCGACTTGTTGATTTAGTGAAGGTATCTGCGGCACGGGGTGTAGGATGGACTTCCTAGTCCGTCAATGGTGGATTCGACGAACTAGGAAGTCCATCGTACGACTAAAACAACAAGCCGTTGGCGAGTTTCGCTACGGGGGGATTCGCTTCATCGCTGCCACCGGATCAGATCCAGCTCTAGGGGTACCGCGACGTTTGCGTGCTTCGGTATGATCCGTGGCGTGAAATCGGATGCGGGGCGCGTCGCGGTTACCGAGGTGTGGTAAGTCGCCCAGTTTTCTGTGGCGGACTCACGCGGCTCGGTTCGCAACATTTCCTGACGAACCGCGTCTTCGCCGTTCAGAGGATCGGCATACCACTCCACTCGAACGAAATTCGGATCGAGTCCGTCGAGGTAGATGTCGACTTCGACCGTGTGCTCGTTTTCGCTCGATTGCAATCTCACCTCACCGAACTTCAGCGATGCCCACTTCTCACGAAGCGAATGTTCCCAGTTGACAATACTGGTGCCGCCCGCACCGTTGTACGCTGCGCGGTGGTGGTATGCGATGGCGGCGGGAAGATAGTGTTGCTGTGTGTACTCACGCACTGTGCGAACCGCAGAGAATTGCGGGGTCAATTGCGACATGCTCGCTCGCATGCGGGCCATCCACTGCGTGGGGATGCCTTGTTCATTTCGCTGATAGAATTCAGGGACAACGTCGTTTTCAAGTACGCTGTAAAGCTGTGCGGCTTCGACTGCATCCCAAGCGGGATCGTCGCCATGTTCGTTGCCATCACCGATCGCCCAGCCTACTTCGGGTGTGTAGGCCTCGGCCCACCAACCGTCTAGCTCGGATAGATTGATGCCACCATTGACCAACACCTTCATGCCGCTGGTTCCGCTTGCTTCCCAAGGCCGCCGAGGGGTGTTAATCCAAACGTCGGCACCTTGCACCAATTGTTCGGCCAGTAACATGTCATAGTCGCTGATAAAGATCACGTGTTGACGGGCGATCGGATGCCGAATGAAATCGATCCATTGGCGAATCAGATCCTGGCCGGCCCGGTCCGCAGGATGTGCCTTGCCGGCGATCACGAGTTGAACGGGTCGCTCGGGATCCGATAACAATCGCAGTAGCCGATCGGGATCATGCAGCAACAAATTCGGCCGTTTGTAGGTGGCAAAGCGGCGTGCGAAACCAAGCGTCAACAGGTTCGGATCAAACAAATGTTTGGCCGCTTCGACTTCCTCGGAGGATGAGCCCGCACTCGCCAATTGTCGCGACAATCGTTTGCGGGCGTAGTCAACCAATCGGTGAGTGGCATCCACGCGAAACTGCCATAGTTTCTCGTCCGAGACACGGCAAATGTCACACTCCAGCGTCTCGCTGGTTCCTAGCCAGCGGTCTTTGCCACACATCTGTGTCCAAACGTCGTCCGCCGCAGCCGAATCCCAACTTGGCACATGAACGCCGTTGGTCACGTGTCCCACCGGCACCTCGTCGGCGGGCCACTGCGGAAACAGCGGTTCAAAGATGCGGCGACTGACTTGGCCGTGCAAACGACTGACACCGTTGACACTGCCGCTTCCCCGGATCGCCAACAGCGCCATGTTAAAGGGTTCAGATTCATCGTTTGGGTTCAGCCGACCCAGTGCCATCAAGTCGTGCAACGAGATCCCCAGTTTCTGTTCGGCATAGCGACGCAGATGCTGTTCGATCAACGCAGGTGCAAAACGATCGAAACCTGCCGCCACCGCCGTGTGCGTGGTGAACAAGTTTCCTGCACGCGTGACCGCCAACGCGACTTCAAACGGTTGCCCCGATGCGTCCATAAACTGAAGAGCTCGTTCCAGAACCGCAAACGCAGCGTGCCCTTCGTTCAAGTGGCAAACTTCGGGAGTGATCCCGAGCTCGGCAAGCAACCGCCAACCCCCAATCCCCAGGATCAGCTCTTGTCGCAAACGCAGTTCGTGACCGCCGCCATACAACTCGCTTGTGATGCCGCGATGCGCCGGGAAGTTCGCGGCATCATTACTGTCCAACAGATACAGTTTCACGCGTCCGACTCGAACCTGCCACGCACGCAGCCAAACTGCATAACCGGGCAGTTCGATCTTTAGACGCAGCCATTCACCGTCGGCGTCCCGTAACGGCCGGATCGGCAGCTGGCCGGGATCGTTGTAGGGGTACAACGCTTGCTGGTGTCCCGCGTTGTCGATGGATTGGCGGAAATAGCCCTGTTGATACAGCAGCCCCACGCCAACGACCGGCACACCAAGATCGCTGGCCGCTTTGAGTTGGTCGCCCGCGACGTTTCCAAGGCCGCCCGAATAGATCGGCAACGCCTCGCTGAGCATGAATTCCATGCTAAAGTAGGCGGCGCACGTCAGCGGTGGTGATTCCGAATGAGTTTGCTGGAACCACGCAGGTTGCTCCGCCGTTTGTCGGCGCATCTCGACCAACCGATCGACCTTCGCCCGAAACGCCGCGTCGCCCAGGACGTGTTCGATCCGTTGACGCGAAACCGTTTGCAGCACGACCCACGGGTTTTGAGTGATCTCCCACAATTCCGCGTCCAAGCGACGCCAAACCTCGTCGGTCGCATGGTTCCAAGATGACCGAAGGTCTAAAGCGAGTTCGGCTAAGGATTCGAAGCCGTCGATCTCGATGGGAAACAGGTCATAGATCGGGTGCACATGTCGCGGATTGTCACTCATCGTGTGTCCGCCAATTGCATACGATCTTGTTCAGCGGGTCTTGTCGTAACATTGCTACCCATGACATGGATTTGCAGGCCGATACCATGCACCCTATTGGACACCGTCGCGGCCATTCGATCCTCCCGTGGTCATCGTGTCGAGAGAACGTTTTGGAGATTGCGGAATTCGATTCCCAAGATCGATCGCCGCCAAGCGAAGCAATATCGGTGCCAAACGATTGTGACAAATTGTGATCGCAAAAACGACGTTATCCGCCAACTGCACACGTTCGCATCGACCGAATTCCGAAATCAAGGCGACAATCGCACACCGCCATCGCCCGTATTTGCACACTCGAGCATCACAGCACGCCGTAGCGAAAGTCGCCAAGACTTTTGGCAAGACGGCCTCAGGCCACTGGCCCCGAACGAGTGCACTGCCCCGGTGAGTGGTGGCATTGTGTATCTGGAAGTTAAGGTTTCTCGACTGGGGAAGTTCGGTCGTGAACCGTCTGACTCTCCGCGACGCGCAACCTACGATGACTCTGCGGATGAGTAGACAGAAACATTGGTGCGACAGAAACTTTTCGTGATGCAGGCTGGGCGTTTTTAATCTTTTTGTCGCACCCATATTTCCGTCTTTAATTACGGCCTGGACAGACCGAGTAGTCGTTGATTTGTGAACCCGGACGCTGAGAATAAACGAGTGGGTAAGGTGCCGAGTGAAGCTGCCAAGTTCCAACGATCCGCGACTTGCGATGACTCTGCGGTTGGGTAGACAGAAAAATTGGTGCGACAGAAAAATTACGCGATGCAGGCTGGGCTTTTTAATCTTTCTGTCCCACCAATGTTTCTGTCGTCAATTGCGACCTGGTCAGAGCAAGTAGTCGTTGGATCGTGAACCTGGTCGCTGAGAATAGACGAGTGGGGAAGGTGCCGAGTAAAACTGCCAAGTTCCAACGGCACTCGACTTGCGATGACTCTGCGGATGGGTAGACAGAAAGATTGGTGCGACAGAAAAATTTTGCGATGCAGGCTGGGCTTTTTAATCTTTCTGTCGCAGCAATATTTCTATTGTTAATTACGGCCTGGTCAGACCGAGTGATCGATGTTACGTGAACCCGGACGCTAAGAATCAACGAGTGCAGAAGGTTCTGAGTGAAGCTGCCAAGCTCCAACGACACTCGACCTGCGGTGACTCTGCGGTTGAGTCGACAGAAAGATTGGTGCGACAGAAAAATTTCGCGAGGTAGGCTGGGCTTTTTAATCTTTCTGTCGCACCAATGTTTCTGTCGTCAATTGCGGCCTGGACAGAACGAGTAATCGTAGTTTCGTGAACCCGGACGCTGAGAATAGACGAGTGCAGAAGGTTCTGAGTAAAACCGCCAAGTTCCAACGGCACTCGTCTTGCGATGACTCTGCGGATGGGTAGACAGAAAGATTTGTACGACAGAAAAATTTTGCGATGCAGGCTGAAGTATTTAATCTTTCTGTCGCACCCATAGTTTCCGTCTTTAATTACGGCCTGGACAGACCGAGTAGTCGTTGAATTGTGAACCCGGACGCTGAGAATAAACGAGTGGGGAAGGTTCCGAGTGAAGCTGCCAAGCTCCAACGATCCGCGACTTGAGAGGACTCCACGGTTGAGTAGACAGAAAAATTGGTGCGACAGAAAAGTTTTGCGGTGCAGGCTGGGCTTTTTAATCTTTCTGTCGCACCAATGTTTCTGTCGTCAATTGCGGCCTGGTCAGACCGAGTGATCGTAGTTTCGTGAACCTGGTCGCTGAGATTAGACGAATGGTGAAGGTTCCGAGTGAAGCTGCCAAGTTCCAACGACACTCGACGTGCGGTGACTCTGCGGTTGAGTCGACAGAAAAATTGGCGCGACAGAAAAATTTCGCGTTGCAGGCTGGGTGATTCTAATCTTTCTGTCGCACTAATTTTTCTGTCGTTAATCTACTACGTGACCAGACCGAGCAATCGTCGACTCACGAATCCGATTTCTGAGAGGTGTCGACGGAGGAGTTGCGGAGCGAAGTAGCTGGCTTCCTGCGACACTCGACCTACGATGACTCTGCAGTTGGATAGACAGAAAGATTGGTGCGACAAAAATAAGCGGAGAGGCGGACTTCTGTTTCTTAAGGACGCAGACGCAGCGGTGTGGCCGTAGTGGGTGGGCGACTGAACCGGAGCGGTCGAAGGTAACCAAGAAGTCAACCGGTTTCAGCCTTTCATGGTTGGACGTTCAACTGCTCCTATTTTTTAAGCTGGCATCGTCTTAACTTCTTCTGCTTTTCCGCTCGTCTCTAGCGGCAGTTATTTGAACACGCGGCCGTGCCGCGGGAATTGATGACGGCTCAGTGCGGCGAAATCACCTTGCTCGTCGAAGAACATATGATGGGTGATCGTAAGTGTCTCCGACGCGATCTCAATCAAGTTGAACGAGTTCTTCTCGCGTTCACGCCCTCGGCCGCGTCGCGATGTCGTCGTGCCGCACTGGACAATCACAATCCCGCGGTCGCGATGGTTTCCCGAATAGAAGTCGAGTGAGTTGCCGATGTAGGCGCGGTGCAGGTGGCCGCCTAAGATCATTTCCACCCCTTGATCGACAAACTGGTTGATCGCTCGCTTTGCCTTGGGCATCGCATTGTCGCGAAGGTTGTCCGGTGCCGGAGCGAAATGATGATGGGCTACCAGGATCTTGCAAAGCTCCGGCGAGGCGGAGCGAAAGACTTGGCCGGAATGCTCGAGCTGGGACGGGACAATCCGGCCATTGGAAATTGCTCGCCGGGGCGAAGTCGAATCGAGCCCTACGATAATCGCTTCGTCCATCTTTAATACCGGTGCGAGGTCGTCCGTGATGATTTCACGATACAACCCCAAGGGATCCGTGAGTCGCTCTTTGACGCGGTACAACGGCACATCGTGGTTCCCGGGAATCACCAACATCGGACACTTCGGAAGTTGGTCCAGGAATTCGCGAGCGGCGACAAACTGCTCGCGTTTGGCGCGTTGAGTCAAATCACCGCTGACGACGATGGCGTCAGGGTTTAATTTTGGCGCTAAATCAATCATTGCCTGCCCCACACGTGGCAGGTAGGGCGGCCCAAAATGGAGGTCGGAAATGTGCAAAATCTTCATGGCACGCATTCAGGGTTGGAATGAGTCTTTGGATGCCTTGTTTGCGGAACGGTGACGCCTCGGCGGTCACTTCGTGTTTATCAAGCTTGATCCGTCTGAATTTGACCTTCGTGCACAACGCATACCAACGTTCGCAGTCAAAATGGGGGTAAAATGCATTAATAACGACGCTGCGGTCACGGACACGTTTGGGGCAGCGGCACCGTCGTCGCTCGTCCAACGCCCTCGATGCCCGGTTTCGGATTGAACCGCAAGATTTTGATGGCAAATGGCATGAATGTTGCCCTTGATTGGGCTTTCCAATAGGTCGGCATCGACAAGGGGAATTGATTAACCGTGTCCGAAGCCGGCCGTTCCATGACGGAGGAAGGATGATGAAACGCGAAGACCAAATCAAATCGTTGGCCAAGAAATTAGTGCAGCGACGTACTGAATTGTTGCAATTGCTCGATGGCGAACTCTCGCAGCTTCACAACTCGGACGATGCCGTCGCCGGTGATCTCGCCGATGCCGCAGTGGAATTGGATTACGCGACCGTCAACTCCACGTTGGCCGAAGCTGAAAGCGAAGAGTTAGCGGCGATTCAAGCGGCGCTGCTGCGAGTGGATGAGGGAGCGTACGGACGGTGCGTTGATTGTTCGAAAAACATCCCGTTTGATCGGTTGCGGAATGTCCCCTTTGCTGACAAGTGCGTGCAGTGCCAAGAAGCCGAAGAGTCGTTGGAAAATGCGATTCGATTGTCCAATAACGCTACCGGGGCCGCCAAAGGGGCGAACCAACGCCGCTCGCGTTCCACGTCGTCTCGTCGATAGAGGTTGCGGTTGATGCATTGGCGTCGTTGGCTCGTCGTGGTTTTGTTGCTGATCGTGGTGATCGGATGGCTTGGTTTCGGCGACAAATTGTCGTTGGATCCGATCTTTGAACGAGAGGACGCGTTACGCAGCTATGTCCAGCAACATCCCATTTGGTCGCCAATATCCGGGTTTGCCATCTATCTGGCGCTGTCCTTAGTACCAGGAACGCCTGGTAAATCAATTGTCTATGGTTGGTTGTTTGGGTTTTGGATTGGATTGGTCATTTCTAGCACGGCGTTGACGATCGCAGCCGTGATTAATTTCTTAATCGTTCGTTATCTGTTGAGAAGCGTGGTAGAGGCAAAGTTGTCAAAGATTATCGAGGCGATCGACCGAGCGATCTCGCGAAACGGAGGCAGTTACCTGCTTTCGCTTCGGCTTGTCCATGCTCCTTATTCGTTGGTCAATTACGCATCGGGGGCGACCGCAGTACCGGTCACCACGTTCGCTTGGACAACGTGGGTAGGAATGTTGCCAGGCACGATCGTGTTTGTGCTCGCCGGTTCCCAATTGCCCACCTTACGGACGATGGCCCAGCAAGGTGTATGGAGTATCGTGGATTTGAAACTGCTCGGCCTACTTTCGCTCTTTGCGCTGCTACCGATCGGGACGCGGTGGGCACTGCGACGGTTTCCGCATGGTCATCAAGAATTGGACGAAGACTCACTCTCTCAACGCTTGTAAATCTCTGGGTTCTTCACGCTATGTCCATTTCTGTCCCTCCGAACGTGCAATTTGCTGCGATGATCGCAGTTTCGGCTCTGTTGGTGGGGACATGCATCCGTATGGCGACGATGCATGGACAATCACCCGAGGTCGCACAGTCGCGTCTTGGTAGTTTGAAAAGCTGGTGGATCGTTTCCCTTGTCGTGATCGTGTCCGCGGTTTTAGGGCCGCTTGCGATGGTCACAGTGGCGGGGGGCCTTAGTGTTCTGGCATTGCGTGAATTTGTCGCCCTGCCGTTACAGCCGGCGATCCCGCGTTCGGTGACGCTTGCGACGTATGGATTGATCTTGGTCAGCTACGCTGCGGTGGCGTGGCAATGGGTATCGTTCTTTGTGATTGCAGTGCCACTGCTGTCCATCGCCGTTCCCGCGTTTGTGTTGATTGTCTCGGGACATGTCGATGCGTATCTTCGGCATGTCGGGCGGGTCGCCTTTATCGTGATGGTGACAACGTATGCGGTTGGGCACATTGCATTGTTGGTGACATTGCCCCCGTCGAGCAATCCCGAGTCAGGGCCTGCGGGGTTGTTTCTATTTGTGATTGCCATCACCGAAATCAACGACATTGCCCAGGCCATTGTTGGGCGTCGATTGGGACGTCGGAAATTAACCCCCGTCTCCCCAAAGAAGACTTGGGAGGGCTTTTTAGGTGGCATGGTCATCACCTCGCTCATCGCGATGTTGCTGGGCGCGTGGTTGACCGCGCTGACACCACTGCAATGCATTGCCGCCGGAATGCTGCTGTCGATCGCCGGGCAGCTTGGCGATTTGAACATGTCGGCGGTGAAACGGGAGATTGGCGTTAAGGACAGCGGAACCCTTTTGCCGGGACAGGGCGGAATTCTCGACAGAATTGACAGCTTGACGTTCACAGCACCGCTCTTCTACTACTATTTTCAATGGGTGAATCGATGAGTCCGACTGCAAGTTCCAAGGCCGTTTCGGTGCCACGGCCGCCCGATCGATGGGCGACGCTTCCCAATGCCCTTTGCGTTATTCGATTTATCGGTTCATGGGTGATGGTCGGAGTTGCCGTTGCAGGATTGCCACACTGGGTGGTTGGGATGTTTCTCTTCCTTGCCGCAACCGACTGGGTGGATGGCAAACTAGCGATCTTGCTCGACCAACGATCTTCGATTGGCCCGAAAATTGACACCATTGCTGATGTCACGCTGTACGCGTGTTTGCTGCTATCGCTTGTCTATCTGCGCAGCGACTTGCTGCTTCAGGAAGCGGGGTGGATTGGTTTGGCGGTGCTTAGCTATGCGGGGTCATGTGGTTTCAGTTTGCTCAAGTTCAAGCGATTCCCTAGCTACCATACCCGCGCAGCAAAAACATGCTGGTTGCTGATGATTGTCGGAGTGATCGCAGTGTTTCTGCAGTGGTCGACTTGGCCGCTACGCATCGCAATGCTTGGTGTGACGCTGACAAACATCGAAGCGATGCTGATCACGGCGACATTAAAACAGCCCGAATCGGATATCCGATCATTCCGGCAGGCGCGAAGGCAACGCCATCGCCTCACACCCTAAACGACGCCGCCTCTCGAGTGGAATACTCTCGTAAACGTGAATCTTGTTGACGTGATTTGCCGTTAAACATTAGTGTCCAGTAGCCGCGACTTCGCAATCGCATCACTTGCCGTGCGGGAATGTGCGAACATGGCTTCGTGTTGCAGTCGTGCCGATGAGCTTAGCAATCAATTTTTATTGCCGAATGAAGCTCGGCAACTCTGAGGACACCGCGTCAACCCAAACCGTCCAAGCAGGGCAGCGTCTTCGAATTCGCTTGGCAAGATTGACTCAATTCAAGGCTCGAAATGTGGTGGATTCGCTTCGCGTGTGGCAATCATCGATCCACAGCAAAGACATTAAGGGAGCGTCACGAGACCACTAATTTGCGTGTCTTGGTGTGCTCGATAAAGAATCTGCTAGTGCGGTGTGTGGATTGTCTCACCTGTCTAAGCATCGGGTTCGAAAGATATCAAATGGGTCGTCGTCAAGATGGCGTTGGCGAGTTCCCTAGGGTCGGCTTTGATGTTGCCGAGTTCCCCGTTAACGTTTTGTCGCAGCGCTGCCAATTTGTTTTGGCATTAAGGATCAATGATCCCTGATGCGCAAAACATCTGAATGAAACCGGTGCATGCACGTGTAACGATTCTCGTGCGGCGAATGCATTCGCAAATGTTCCTTGATCGCATTGCAAAGAACGTTCAATGGTTTGTGTGTCGCTTGCGTTAAGCCGGCGTGTGTTGCACACGGGTACAACGGAACAGTGATGCGATTCGCCCATTGGTGTTTCAGGGAATCCCCCATTTGCAACTCTAATCCCCCCGCTAGATTTCAATCCGAACACGACGCTGCTTGACGCAGTGCGTGACGAAAACTTTTTTGTGTTGAGTAACATCACAGTCGGTGATCAAGTCAACGACTGAACTTGCAAGCACAGGGATGGGAACTGAGTCATGCGTAATGTTTCAATTATCGGTGTTGGTCAGACACCGGTGGCCAAGCATGAGAATCAATCGATTCAATCGCTGGCTCGAAACGCCTGCCGCGCGGCATTGTCCGATGCCGACGTGGATCATGTCGACGCGATCTACGTTGGCAACATGTTGTCGAGCGAAGTGACCGGGCAATCTCACCTCGGACCACTCATTGCGTCTGAGCTTTCCAACGACGGGGTCGAGTGTTTGACGGTCAATGCCGCCTGCGGCAGTGGAGGGGCGGTGGTTCGCCAAGCCGTGATGGCGGTCGCATCGGGGACCCATGAGGTGGTGCTTGCCGTGGGCGTCGAAAAGATGACCGGGATCGCACGTGAAACACTAACGCGTGCTTTGGCTGCTGCCGCGGACTTCGAACGCGAAGTCACCAATGACGCCAGCTTCATCACGCTCAATGCACTACTGATGCAGCGTTACTTGTACGAATACAACGCGATGCGAATGGATTTTTCGGTCTTCGCCGAAGTCGCTCACCAAAACGCCGTGTTCAACCCCAACGCACGCTTACGCAGCGAGTGTTCGAAAGAGCAATATTTGACGTCGCCCATGGTTGCTGACCCGATCGGATTGTATGACGCTAGCCCGATTGGTGATGGTGCGGCTGCCGTCGTGATTTGCAGTGAGGAATTCGCCAAAAAACGAGACAACGTGGTCAACGTGATTGGCAGCGCAAGTGCGACCGACACGCTCAGCGTCCAGCAGCGAAAAGACCCATTGTGGTTGCAAGCGGCCGAGGATTCGACAAGAGCGGCGATGGATCAAGCCGGGGTCTGTCACGACGACATTGATCTATTAGAGCTGCATGACGCGTTCACGATCATCGCCGCGCTCAGTCTCGAATCGAGTGGTTTTACCGCACGAGGAACGGCACCTCAATTCGCACGCGAGCGTGGGATCGACCGCAAAGGTGGATTGCCGGTGGGCACGTTCGGAGGTTTAAAAGCACGCGGCCATCCCGTCGGTGCAAGTGGCGCCTATCAAGTCGTGGAAGCGGCTTTGCAATTACGCGGCCAGGCGGGGCCCAATCAAGTTCGCAATCCGTCGATTGCGATGACTCAAAGTATTGGTGGCAGCGGGGCGACGGTCGTCACGCACATTTTGCAACGATCGACTTGAACCACGGATGAAGTCGTGTGTTACGGCATGGCTGCCGGCTGATTTTTAATTACATGGGATGCGTGTCATGAACACCCTTTATCTCGATCTACATCCGACGACGGCAAAGCGTCCTCCGGTGGTCGATCGAAGCATTGGTTTCTGTCGTCACTGCGGTCGCTTGGCGGATGAACATGAACAAACCTGTTCTCGCTGTGAACACGACTCCGTCGACGCGGTGTCGCAGTTTGGCGAAGTCTACTCGTACACCACGATCCGTTCGTGCAAAACACGCAGTTCGGCCAAGTCGAGCGGTAACAACGCGAACGGCGGCAACGTGGAGTGCCAAGACGTCCAGTGGGTGTTGGCGTTGATCCAACTGTCCAACGGGGCATTGGTGACCGGCAAGATTGTTCCGCCTCGAGGTGATCTTCACGTCGGGTTGCGAGTCAAATTCGTTCCCGCCACTGCGTCGGTGGATCATGCCGGTAACGCGTTGATTTTTTCACCCGTTGTTGAACAGCGGGAACTCGCATCATAAATCGTGTCCAATCCATTTTAGGGAGTTTCTAAAAGATGGCTGCATTATCTCTCGATCAAAACCAATCGTCGATTCTGGTTTCCACTCGTCTGCCGATCGAGGTCTGTGACGAGACCGGTTACGTGCTCGGACGAATTGTCCCCTACGATCACTCACCACCTTCGATCGTTGACTTGGACGCCGCCATGGCTGCGAGCAATGGCAAAGCCGCCCCTCCGCCGGCGATGCCTACCGGACGATTCCCCGAGGATCATTGGGTGCGGTGCTGGGACGAATGGTACCAAGCCAACGACGAAGACGAAGATGATGAAGAGATGCCTCAGACCGACTAGATCGGGACCTGTACACCATCTCAATGCCGCTTTCCCTCAACATTTGTCGGTGGCAACGTATGGCAAACCGTCAATTTCTAGACCCTTTGATTTGAATCCCGAACGAGGAGCCTTTATGGCAACTGCAAGCGAACCCACCAGTAAATTATTCGAGCAGGCTTTTGACAGCTTTCGCAAGGCGATGCAGTCGGCTCTGCAGATGCAACAAGAGACCTATGGCCAATACGCCAAGATGTGGTCAGCGGGCTTCCCAGGTGCTGATGCCACTTGGAGCAACAATACGCATCGCGTGCAACAAGAATGGGCCAGCACCGTCACGGACTTGATGCAACGCCACCGTGAAATGCTCGATCAACAATACCGCGCCGGCATCAAATCGCTCGAGGAGGCGTTTCGTGTCGCGGAGTCAGAGAACCCCGAGCAGCTTCGTGAACGTTGCGAGTCGCTCTGTCGCAATGCATTGGATTTGATGAAAGAGACATCCGAATCCCAAATGCAACAGTTTCAGGAAGCGATGAACAAATGGATTCAAGTATGCCAAACGAAGCCCTAATCGTCGCGGCAGTCCGGACTCCTATCGGTGCGCTCGGCGGCGTGCTTTCGACGGTCCCTGCGACCGAATTGGGGGCGACCTGTATCCGTGCATTGCTGCAGCGAACTGGCGTGGCTGCGGATGAGCTTGACGAAGTGATCATGGGAAATGTCGTCAGTGGCGGAATCGGACAAAATCCGGCCCGGCAGTGCTCGATTTACGCGGACGTGCCGGCGTCGGTCGGGGCCACCACGATCAATAAGGTTTGCGGATCGTCGCTGAAAGCGGTCATGCTTGCCGAGCAGGCGATTCGGCTTGGGGATTCCCACGTCGTCATCGCTGGCGGAACCGAAAGCATGAGCCTGGCACCCTACTTGTTGACGCAAGCACGCCAAGGGTACCGGATCGGTCATGGCAAATTGATCGACTCGATGATTCAAGACGGGCTGTGGGACGTGTATGGACAAGCTCATATGGGGTCCTACGGGGATCAATGTGCTGCAGAGTACCAATTCAGTAGGGAATCGCAGGACGCGTATGCAATCCGCAGCTATCAACGGGCACGCCAAGCCACCAGCGAAGGAGTTTTTGACGAGGAAGTGGTTCCGGTTAGCGTTGCCCAGCGTAAAGGAACAAAAGAGATCAGCGATGACGAGGAACCGACACGGTTCAACGAAGACAAACTGCGAGGATTGCGACCTGCGTTTAGTGAACAGGGCACGGTGACGGCCGGAAACGCATCAAGTGTGAACGATGGCGCGGCCGCGTTGTTGGTGGTCTCGGATTCGCATTGTGCAAGCCTGCGGCTTCGACCCATCGCTCGCATCGTAGGTTCGGTCACGTTTAGTCGAGAACCCGAGTGGTTCACCATCGCACCGATCGGCGCGATCAATAAACTGATCGACAAGATCGGTTGGGCAATTGACGACGTCGATCTGTTCGAAATCAACGAAGCGTTTGCCAATGTCGCAATGGCCGCGGCACGTGACCTAAACGTTCCCGATGCGAAATTGAACATTTACGGCGGAGCGGTCGCACTGGGGCATCCGATCGGCGCCACCGGCGCACGAATTATGGTGACGCTGTTGACCGGATTGTCCCGCACCGGCGGAAAACGTGGAATCGCTTGCCTGTGTATCGGCGGCGGTGAAGCGGTCGCGATGGCCGTCGAACGCATCGAATAAGTCGCTTTGGCCCTCATTTAATCAACCAGAATCAACACGAGACCGCGAATATGTCTAGCCAACCCGGACCAAACGCTGCCACCAATCCGTTTGTTCAACCTTACGTCGAGATGTGGAATCAATTTCTCGAACAGGCCAATGAAACGACGCGGCGCATGATGCAAAGCGACGATGGGCACTCCGATCCGAGACTTTGGCAACGGCGATGGATGCAGGCGACCAGCCAAAGTATCGACGCCTACCTTCGCAGCCCGTTCTTTTTGAACGCGATGAAACAAAATATGGATGCGATCATTGAAACCAAAATGAAGGTCAATGATCTGCAAAAGGAGTTCACGCGAAACGCCAACATTCCGACCGCCAGCGATATCAGCGGTTTGTTTGAACGGGTTCGAGGAATGGATGAGATGATTCTGGCCCGACTGGGGGAAATCCAAGATCGCTTGGAAGGACTCGAGGCGGCTGTCGAAGCGAGCCAAAAGGGGCCATCGGACGACAAACCTGCAAACTAAATCGCAAACGGCGGCAATCCGGGCGTTTCACTTTAGGGCCCGGTTCACAACAAAGTCTTTCTGAAACACGATAGGAACCACTCGATGTCGGCGGAGCTACAACAAGTCACCTACGAACCGTTTGAACAGCCCTGTTTATCACTGCAAGGCAAAAAGGCACTGGTCACCGGTGGGTCACGTGGGATCGGCAAAGCGATTGCTTTGACATTGGCCGCACAAGGGGCGGACGTTGCGCTAACCTATTACACGGGTTGCAAGTTTGCAGAGGACGTCTGTGCTCAGATACGTGACATGGGGCGGCTGAGTGGTTGTTATGCCCATGATATCGGGGACCGTGAAACCGTTCACGAATTGCGGCCTCATGTGATGGAGGATCTCGGACAAGTCGATATTTTGATCAACAATGCGGGCATTGCCCGCGATCGCTCGTTCAAAAAAATGTCGATCGAAATGTGGGACGATGTGTTGGCGGTGAACTTGACGGGGGTCTTCCACATGGCGAAGCAATTCGTCGACGACATGGCCGATCGTGGTTGGGGACGGATCGTCAACATCAGTAGTGTGGTCGGAGAAGTCGGAAATTTTGGACAGGCCAATTACGCCGCGGCAAAGGCCGGGGTATTGGGATTAACCAAGACGTTGGCTCGCGAATACGCTCGCAAAGGGGTTACCGTGAACGCGATTGCTCCCGGGTTCATCAAAACTCGGATGATGCAGGGGATTCCCGACAGCGCGTTGCAAGCCGTGATCAATCAAACGCCGATGGGGCGTTTGGGCGACCCGAGCGAGATTGCCGCTGGCGTCGCTTTCTTGTCCTCACCCGCCGCGGGATTTATCACCGGCCATGTGCTGGACATTAACGGCGGGATCAAAATGTAGGCCAATGCAACGCTAACGCCGCTTCGGGTCGCCGCTTCTTTCAACCTTCGACACTCACACTGGAACCGTGAACATGACACCTCTTTTGGATGTGTTCTTTGACTACCAAAAAATGGCTTGGCAAGAAACGTTTCGGATGCAAGAGCGAATGCTGAACATGGCCAAGGTGCCTAAGATCGCCGGCAACGTGCAGATCGCACATTCGCCGCATGACGTGGTGTACGAGGAAGACGCACTTCAACTGTTGCGTTTTCGCAACGATTCGGTCGATTTGGCCGAGCCGATCTTGATTTGCTACGCACTGGTCAATCGGCCCTATATTCTGGATTTGGAATCCCGACGGAGCGTCGTTCGTCAATTGCTGAAGCGAGGTTTTGAAGTCTATTTGATCGATTGGGGAATCCCCACGGCGGCCGATCGTTCTTTGAGGTTGAAGGACTATGTCTGCGGTTTTTTAAAGAACGTCGTCGACTTTGTTTGCGAAGACGCGGACTCGCCTCAAGTCAATCTGCTGGGTTACTGTATGGGAGGCACAATGTCCACGATGTTCACGGCATTGTACCAATCCCAGGTACGTAATTTGATCTTGATGGCGGCTCCCATCGACTTTGACGACAATGGTGGACTGCTGAATCTATGGACTCGTGAAGAGCACTTTGATGTCGACGGTCTGATCGATGCGTTTGGAAATTGCCCCGGATCGTTTTTGCAGTCGACGTTTCAATTACGTGATCCGATCCAAAACTTTGTGGCAAAGTATCAAAGTTTTTATGAAAAGTTAGACGACGAGGATTTTCTCGAAAACTACTTCGCGATGGAACATTGGGCGAACGACAACATCCCAATTGCTGGAGAAACGTTCCGCGAGTTTGTGAAGAAACTGTATCAACGCAACGAGCTGATCAAAGGCGAATTCCGTCTGAATGGCAAATTGGTTCGGCTCAGCGAGATCACTTGTCCGCTGCTCATGCTGGTTGCCGACCGCGACGATCTCGTCCCGGCTGCTTCTACGTTGGCGATTGAAAAATACGTCCGTTCCAAAGACGTACAGGCAATGTCGATTGACGCAGGGCACATTGGGTTGGCGGTGGGGTCGCGGTCGCATCGTCAACTTTGGCCCAACGTCGCAATGTGGATCGCCGACCGATCGACCAATCGCTAGTCGGTAGCAATTTATCTGCGTTGGATTGCGATCGGGATCGATTCGCATTGCATCAGCCAGTAGGGGCCATGATCGCTCTGCCCCGGTTCGATGACGTTCCATCCACGCTTCTTGTAAAACGCGAACGCCGCTTCGTTCGCTTGAGTGCACTTCAGCCGCCATGGACGTGGTAACCATGTGGCAAGCGACTGTAGCAGCATCGTTCCCACACCCTGCTGCTGAAACGAAGGGGCGACGTACAAGTGATGGATAAACGACTCGGGCTGCCACACCGAGATGAAACCCTGCACCTTGTTCCCGGCGTCACTCGCAACGTGAACGATTTCACCCTCAGAATCCGCCGCAAAGGAAATGACGCTGCGGCGGACGGAATCGGGCAACCAGGCGGCCGACGAAATCGAGTCGCAATAGATGCGTTCCAGGTCGATTTGATCATCGATATGAGCCGGTCGGATTTGCATAAGGCCTCTTTAAGTGGAAATGAATTTCAACGGTTGCCGTATCGTTGTCAGAACAAATGCAATTCGACACACCCGTGACGATTCTCGGCGTCTATACTAATCTTATCCGCGGTCCAGGCTTTATCAATTCGGCTTAAGAAGCCGTAATCGGCCTGCTGTCCGTCGATAAAATTATTCTTGTTTTGCTGCCCTTTTTGCATTTCAACCGACGGTGTCCCGATGCGATTTTGCTTCCTCGTTGCGCTGCTTTGCCTAGGGGCGGTTCACGCTGCCTTTGCGGACCCACCTCAAAATGAGAGCGATGCGGGTGCCGTTTCTGACGAGAGTAAGTTTACGTTCGACGGGATTTGGAAGCCCAAGGGAGCGATGCTCAGTGGCGTTCTGATTCCGCCTCCGGCGCTCAAGGCAATCACGTTGAAGATCAACAAGAATAAGTACGAGGTCGCTGTCGAAGGAGAAGATCACTCTGACATCGGCATGTTCACGCTCGATCCGACGACGACCCCCTAGCGAATGACGATCAACAGCATGGAGGGACCCAACAAAGACAAGACGATCTTGGCGATCTACGAGATCAAAAACGCGGACGCGATGCGCGTTTGTTATGATCTATCGGGCACCGATTTTCCAAAAGAATTCAAAGCTCCCAAAGATAGCGAGTTTTACCTTGTCGGCTACCGTCGGCAAGTCTCCGAAACGAAGAAGGACGATGAGAATCCGGCAGCCACGTCGCGGCAGCCATGATGGATGAGTGTATTTATACGCGACAACTTTCTTGTCATCGACACCACCGTCAACTCTGCCCGCAACTCGATCCCGCAACTTGATCTGCATGACTAACGATGATGCCCAGCAATCGGGCCCACCGGAACATCGCCGCGGTCCAGTGCATGTTTCTGTACTTGCGTTAAAACGGTGCATTGAACTTTTCCTGATCACGTCGTCACTGGTCGCGATTGCCGCGATGACCGCCGGAATGTTTGGTAGATGGCATTATTTGCTGGACTTGGCCAGCCATCTGCGTGTGCAAGCGACAATGGGTTTGTTGGGAGCGGGGATTGGGTTGGTGCTGCTTAGGCGGCATCGCGTCGGCGGAATCCTGCTTGTGATCGGCGGCGGTTTGCTGATTAGTTTGTTACCGTTTTATTGGCCGACAGATCCCGTTACCGGCACGACTTACCGGTTGATGACGGCAAACGTGTTGACGCGGAACACGAACCATGCCGCCGTGCTGCGAGTGATCGCAGAGACCGACCCGGACTTGGTTGTGCTACAAGAGACGGACGCGGAGTGGACGCGTGCGTTGGAGCTTGGACTTCGCGACAGCTATCCGTTTCGCCGATTGCTGCCTCGCGAAGACAATTTCGGCATGTCGGTCTTTAGCAAACATCGCTGGTCAAAATGCGATGTGGTCTCGTTCTCGCTGGAGACGCAATTACCTTCGGTGGTGATGGATCTCGCGTTGCCCGATGGCGATCCGATACAGCTTATCGCGACACATCCGTTGCCTCCGATGCGACCCTCCAACTGGCAGGATCGGAACCGGACGTTTGACGCTATCGCCGAGCACGTGAAACAACAGGGCGGCCAGCGAACCTTGGTGGCAGGCGATTTGAACTGCACGCCGTGGTCGTATTGGTTTCGGCGATTGAGAAAACAATCCGGTTTGCGAAACTCATCAAATGGACAGGGACTACACAGCACTTGGAATCCGAGCTCGTTACCGCTGCCGGGGCTAATGATCGATCACGTATTGGTGGGGGCGGAAATCGAGGTCGCCCGTCATTTTGTCGGTCCGGATATTGGTTCAGACCATCGTCCCGTGATCGTTGACTTTCACTGAGTTGTTGACCTTGACGGACTTAGCTGATGCTGCGTCGCATTAAGAAATTCGTAAATTCGACGCCACGGCAAGTCACTGTTTGCTTTTGGACCACGACAAACGACTCGGCAAGAAAAAATGGCTTTGCAGTAATGCTGGCTTCAGTTGTCACTTCGGAAAGTTGCAGGTCGGCGGCACGCTGCAACATCGCTCGCAGCAATTTCCTGGCGACGCCTTGTCGCTGGAAGTCCGCCGAAACAAACAAGCGATCCAAATACCCGCTTGATGTCATGTCGGCGAAACCCGCAATGGATTGCCCTCGCTCAGCCACATAGGCAATTTTGCCTTCAAATCGGGTTGCCCAAGGGTCAATCGGCATGTCGGCCGGTGCCCAAGCCTCGATTTGCTTGTGGGTGTAGTCACGAAAATTGACGCGCCGCACCGTGTCGCAAAACAGGGCTAGGAGCGCCGGAGCGTCCGAAGGATCATAGTGCCTTAAATGGATTTGCGCCACAGAATTCATGGGGTGGTCCACAATTTGCCTTCCATCACGGTCACAGCGTTGCCACTGAGTTGGACGCGGTCGCCCTTGATTTCGGCGTGGACCATGCCGCCTCGTGAGGAAGCTTGGTATCCGATCAGTGGATTCCGTCCTAACCGGGCTGACCAATAGGGAGCCAAACAGCAGTGCGCCGATCCGGTTACCGGATCCTCGTTGATTCCGCAGCGTGGGGCGAAAAATCGCGAGACAAAATCGACCCCCTCTTCATCCGCACACGCGGTCACGATGATTCCCCGAGTTTCAATGTCCGCCATCGAGACGAAATTTGGCTTCAGCTCACGCACGGTTTGTGGAGCCTCCACGACCAACAGAATATCGAATTTCGTGCGTGCTGCAAAAATTGCGGTGATGCCAAATACGGACTGGCATGCATGTGTCTCCGTCGCATCGAGTGATTCGTTGGCGGGAGTCGATGGGAAATCGAGTGCGATTTTTCCTTCCTTCGGTTGACACTTCAGCTCTCCGCTACGTGTTTGGAAACGGATGGGGACGCACTCGTCGACTTGTCCTTGTTCAATCAAAACGTGAGCGGCGGCCAAGGTGGCATGGCCACACAGATCGACTTCGGTGGTGGGGGTGAACCAACGCAAATCAAAAGTGTTTTTGATGCGAGTGCGAGTAACGAATGCGGTCTCTGCAAGATTCATCTCGGCCGCGACGTGCTGCATCCATTCAGGATTCGCGGCGGTGTCGAGGAGGCAAACTGCGGCAGGATTGCCATGAAAAGGACGCTCGGTAAACGCGTCGACTTGCCAAAGTGGGACGGAGGGTGGTGCAGGCATAATGAAATTCACGCAAAGGGTTTGTTAAGTGGATGGTGACGCCGCGTGGTGTGTGATTCGTGTGGATGCAGTGGCGTCGTCATGAAGCGACCGATAATTCTTTTGATCGCGGCACTCGGTTTGCCCTGTTGCAAGTGAATCGTTCCTCACTTCGTTTCGCAACCATCGAAAGACAGATTATGAAGACACTATTTGGGGTCATTGCCAGTTTAGTATTGCTGCCGGTTTCATTCGCACAAGAGCCATCCAGCACGGCCACGGAGATTGTTGAATCTGAAGAGAAACCGCTTGATTTTTGGATGGAAAAGAAATTGGAATACTCAACCGCCATCTTGCGTGGTCTAGCGATGCAGGATTTTGATACGATCCAAGCGAATGCCCAAAAAATGCGAATTCTTAATACGATGGAAGGATTCGTGCGGAGTCGTAACAAAGAGTATCGCAAACACGTCAACACATTTGAATTCGTCACGGATGAATTGATCAAACAATCGAAACGGAAAAACGTCGATGGTGTCACGATCGCCTACAACCATTTGACCGTCAGTTGTGTGCGATGCCATCAAAGTCTACGCGAAGATGGCGATACCAGCGACGAAGCAACGCCGTCGGCTGAGAGCACACGTCGCTAAGACCGTGCGAGCACGATCATCAGGCTGTGCACGCTCGCACAACCTGAGGTGATAGTAGCATTGATGATTGCGGGACTCGTCGCCAGATTGTTGATTTCATCGAATGGTAAATGGTCTTTGCAAGGCGAGGGCCGCCCGCGTCGGGTAGCGGTGAGGCGCGGGGGCGCCGCCCGGTTGCAACCAATAAAACGTTCGAAATTGACGGGGCGGCTCGTGCCGCTTCGCTATAAAAGTTATTTGGCTGGTCGATCATTTTTACCTTCCTACTCGATTCATTGCCGAGCCTTCTTGCTTCACTGAAGCTTGTTTTTATGTTTCGTCGTCTTCAAGCATGACTTCACGCGTCACCCCAATCGACTTTAGAAACGATACATCGTGGCTGACGACGATGATTGCGCCGTCATAGGCTTTTAGCCCCGATTCGACGGTTTCAATCGATTCAAGGTCCAAGTGATTGGTGGGTTCATCCAAGATCAGCAGCGGTGGGGGAACGGGACAGCCAAGGACGCACGCCAGTCCCGCTCGCAATAACTCGCCGCCGCTGAGCGTCGCTGCGACTTGCATCGCGGCTTCGCTGCGAAATTTGAAACGAGCCAACGCGGCTCGGCACTCATTCTCGCTCGACGAAGGGTTGATCCGCTTGTAATTTTCTCGCACGGTGCGGTCCATCTCCATAACACTGACGGCTTGGTCCAAGATCGCGAACTCGGACCGACGATCCACCGTGCCGCTCCAGGGCTGCAGGGTACCCGCGATCAACGCAACGAGCGTGGACTTGCCCGAGCCATTTCGGCCATTAATCGAAATTCGCTCAGGCCCTGTGATGGTCAGCGAGAAATCACGAACAATCGGACGCTCCGGCTCGAAACCGAACGTGACGTCATCGATGCGTAGGATGGACTTTGATGGATGGAGATTCGTGGACGGCAACTCGACTCGAAATGGATCGATGATTTCGATCTTTTCGCGTGCTTCACTCATTTTCTGGTTCGCTTGTTCTCGCAAACGAACGGATTCAAGATGTTTGTCCGCGGTTGTCTGTTCGCTCCGCTCCTTTCGTGCGCCTGCCAAGATTCGGGGCATCCCACCCTTCGTTACCGATTTTTTCCCTGTGCGATTCCGCCGCGACTGCCGCTGGACCTTGGCTTGGTTCCGTTTCGTCAGGCGGACTTCCTGTTTTTCGGCCTCCGCCAAATCTCGCTGGGCGGCCTGCCGTTCTCGAGTCTTCTGCGATTGATATTCGCTCCAATTTCCACCGTACGTTTTAACACCGAGCGACGTGAGTTCGATGATCGAATCCATTGACTCGAGTAATTCACGGTCATGGCTGATCACCACGGCACCAGCTTGCCAATTTTGAAGCAACTCAATAACCTGATTTCGTCCGTCACGATCGAGATTGTTGGTCGGTTCATCCAGTAGTAAAAAGTCGGCATTGGCAAAAACGAGTGACGCGATACCAACTCGCGTCCTTTGTCCGCCTGACATTTCTGCAAGACGCAAGTCTGCGGTGAAGGCGAGCCCAACGCGTGCGAGCGCGGATGTGATACGTGTTTCCAGCGTCCAATCGGCTGCGGAAAAATCAGCTTCGCTGCCAACGCCACGCTCGATCCGTTGCAATGTTGCAAATTCATTCCCGACCCCAAATAGATCCGCAATCGTCAACTGCGGATCGGCCTGGACCGATTGATTGAGCACGGCGATCGTTCCTGCCGTCACGATGCTTCCCTTGCTTGGTAGCAGTTGCCCTTGAATCAGTTTCAGCAGCGTCGATTTGCCGACGCCGTTGCGGCCGACAATCGCGGTGCGGCACAATCCAAAGTGGACGTTCAGGTTGGTGAAGATTGGAGTCTGGTTGGGAAATCGGAAGCTAACATCCGAGACGGAAATCGATTTGGCCATGAATTGAACGCGTCCAGCGGTGGAGGTACAAGTTTCCTGTAGCGATACCGTTTGCGCTGATCGAGTTTTTCATGATAGTCCTGCAATTCCGATGGAAATGGATTGACATATCTCTGTCTGGCGACAATTTGACACGCTGTGCGAACATCAGGTTCACAACGAAGTCCAGATTTTTGTCGGACTCTCTTGTGGTATGGTCGCTGTTAGCTCGGATGAGGACAACATTTCAGCAGCGATCCGTGACCGTGCCACCAAACCACCAACAGCAGCATTTCTAAATCGTTGAGCTGCCTTGATTTAGCGTGGCTACGACGCCAGCGAGTTGCGACGACCCTAAAGAACTCGGCGGTTAGGCAGACAAAAAGATCGGTGCGACAGAAACATTTCGCGAAGCAGGCTGGGCGATTTTAATCTTTCTGTCGCACCAATGTTTCTGTCGTCAGTTACGGCATGGACAGACGGAGCCATCGAGGGATCGCATGCCTTGATGACGAGAGGGCGCGGATAAAGAAGGTGCCGAGTATAGCAGTCGACTTGCCGCGATCGTCGACATGGGCTTGGGATGCGGTTGGGTAGAAAGAAAGATTGGTGCGACAGAAACATTTCGCTAGGCAGAAGGGGAAATTTTAATCTTTCTGTCGCACCAATGTTTTTGTCGTCAACTGCGGACTGGACAGACGGAGCCATTGAGGGATCACGTGCCTTGATGACCAGAGTTCGCCAATAGAGAAGATGCCGAGTATAGCAAGCGACATGCCGCAATCGTCGAATTAGGTTGGGGCTGCGGTTGGGCAGACAGAAAGATTGGTGCGACAGAAACATTTCGATTGGCAGACGGGGCGATTTTAATCTTTCTGTCGCACCAATTTTTCTGTCGTCAATTACGTCATGGACAGACGGAGCCATCGAGGGATCGCATGCCTTGATGACGAGAGGGCGCGGATAAAGAATGTGCTGTGTATAGCAGTCGACTTGTCACGATCGTCGACTTGGGATGGGGATGCGGTTGGATAGACAAAAAGATTTATGCGACAGGAAAATTTCGCGAAGCAGGCTGGGCGATTTTAATCTTTCTGTCGCACCAATGTTTCTGTCGTCAATTACGTTATGGACAGACGGAGCCATCGAGGGATCGCATGCCTTGATGACGAAAGTTCGCGGATGAAGAAGGTGCCGTATATAGCGGCCGACTTGCCGCGATCGTCGACATGGATGGCTTTGCGGTTGGGTAGACAGAAAGATTGGTGCGACAGAAACATTTCGCGAGGCAGACGGGGCGTTTTAATTTTTCTGTCGCACCAATGTTTCTGTCCATAATTCCGGCCTGGACAGACAGAGCAATCGAGGGATCGTAGGCCTTGATGACGAGAGTTCGCCGATAAAGAAGGTGCTGTGTATAGCCGCCGACTTGCCGCAATCGTCGGCTTGGGCTTGGGATGGGGAAACGGTTGGGTAGACAGAAAGATTGGTGCGACAGAAACATTTCGCGAGGCAGACGGAGCGATGTTGATCTTTCTGTCGTACTAATGTCTTTGTCGTTAATTGCGGTCTGCGTAGACCAGTAACCGTGGTATCGTGTATCCGGATGACGAGAATATACAATCTGATGTGGTTCGGAGTGAAGCGAATCGCATTTGGGAAATATGCGAACTGTGATGTTTCTCCGGTAAGATTAGCTGAAAGATTGCTGCGACTGCACAAGGATGTTGGTTAGGTGAAGGTCCTATGTCATCTTGCCATCTTGAACTTTTAGCTTCTCTTTATCACAACGCACAGAGTTATTATGCCGGTTCATTGCGAGATCCCGTTTCAGCGAATCTGTGACGATGAGATGCGAGCGATCGACTATCCCGTTGTAAGTTTCGTGTTCGCGACGCACCAAAAAATAGGTTGCCTCGCAGACGAGGGGGTATATCAAAGAGAGCTTTTGAGAGTCTTGCAGGGCAACAATCTTGACGGACAAATTGAGGTTCCGGTTGAACTGTCGTTTCGAGATTTCTCAATCCCTCTCAAATTGGATCTCGCACTCGAAAAGAAAGTGATCTATGAACTTAAAACGGTTTCGACATTATCTGGCAAGCACGTCTCTCAGTTACTGAACTACTTGTACTTAACCGATGCGAGTCATGGGAAGTTGATCAATTTTCGACCTCGCACGGTACAGATGCGGTTCGTGAATGCGACCGTTGACTCGGTTGAGCGACGCCGTTTCGATTTTGATTTATCTGCTTTCTGTGGGGATCTTGAACTCTGCTTGCTCGTGAAGGAGTTGGTCAAGGATTGGGGCACCGGACTCGATGCATCGCTTTATCGACGTGCAATCTTGCACTGCACTAGACAAGACGTGACGCGAGAGGAAATGTTGCCAATGCGATCAGACGGTACGTCGCTGGGGTGCCAAAGATTCCATTTGCTGTCGTCTGATATCGCACTGAGCGTAACCACGTATAAAAACTGCACAAAGCAAAACCGACGTGATTTCGAAAAAATAATCGCGCTCAGTCCGGTTCGTCGCTTGCACTGGCTCAACATCGTCCATCACAAGGTTCAACTAACAACGATCGAGCGGCAATGACTCTGCGTTTGGGTAGACAGAAAGAGTCGTGCGACAGAAAATTTTCTCGATGCAGGCTGGACGGTTTTGATCTTTCTGTCACACCAATGTTTCTATCGTTAATTTGCGGGCTGACCAGACCGGGTAGTCGTTGACTCGCGAAACCGGTTTCTGAGCCAGGTCGACTGAGGAAGTTGGGGAGTGAAGCAACTGGCTTTCATCGGCATTCAAGTCGCGATGGTTCTGCTGTTGTGTAGACAGAAAGATTGGTGCGACAGAAACATTTCGCGATGCAAGCCGGGCGATTTCAATCTTTCTGTCGCACCAATGTTTCTGTCGTTAATCTACGACGTGACCAGACCGAGCAATCGTCGACTCACGAATCCTATTTCTGAGAGGTGTCGACGGAGGCGTTGCGGTGTGAAGCAGCTGGCTTCCTTCGGCATTCGACTTGCGATGGTTCTGCTGTTGAGTAGACAGAAAGATTGGTGCGACAGAAAAATTTCGCGTTGCTGGCTGGGCGATTTTAATCTTTCTGTCGCACCAATTTGTCGGTCGTTAATCTGCGACGTGACCAGACCGAGCAATCGTCGACTCACGAATCCTATTTCTGATAAGTGTCGACGGAGGCGTTGCGGTGTGAAGCAGCTGGCTTCCTGCGGCATTCGACTCGCGCTGGATCTGCTGTGGAGTAGACAGAAAGATTGGTGCGACAGAAAAATTTCGCGATGCAAGCCGGGTGATTCTAATCTTTTTGTCGCACCAATGTTTCTGTCGTTAATCTACGACGTGACCAGACCGGGTAGTCGTTGATTCGTGATTACGGTTTCTGAGAGGTGTCGTCTGAGGAGTTGCGGTGTGAATCAACTCGCTTTCACCGACACTCGACTTGCGATGGATATGCTGTTGAGTAGACAGAAAGATTGGTGCGACAGAAAAATTTCGCGATGCAGGCTGGGCGATTTCATTCTTTCTGTCGCACCAATGTTTCTGTCGTAAATCTACGGCGTGACCAGACCGAGCAATCGTCGACTCACGAATCCTATTTCTGAGAGGTGTCGACGGAGGAGTTGCGGGGTGAAGCAGCTGGCTTCCTTCGGCATTCGACTTGCGATGGTTCTGCTGTGGAGTTGACAGAAAGATTGGTGCGACAGAAACATTTCGCTAGGCAGACGGGGCGATTTTAATCTTTCTGTCGCACCGATGTTTCTGTCGCTTGAATCGACGTTACGTCGGGTGGGAGATTGGATGTCTTGTGGAGCGGTGGGGAATGGGGCTTCCCGGGGGATGCTGATAGAGACTGCTGATTTAGTGGCATTGATTACAGGCCGGAGGCCGACACACCCGCTGCCGGTGGCGTGAGCTACCGGCTAGTGGAGATGGGAAAACATAGCCCAGCGGGCGACATACCCTCGGTCCGTGTTTCGGCCTCCGGTCTATACGATTGCTTCTAAACCAGCGATCATTAATAGCTGTGGGGGTCGAGTTTGACTTTGCCTCGGAAAATCCAGTAGATCGTGACGGTGTAGCTGAGCACACAGGGCATTCCGATCGCGGCGATGATCAACATCGTGCCAAGGGTCTGCTGGCTGCTGCGGGCGTTGTCGAGCGTGACACTAAACGCGGGATCGATCGTTGAGAGCATGAAGTTGGGAAAGATCGCGACGCTGAATAACGCTGCAAACGCCAAGATGACCATGGATGAGGTGAAGAACGCATAGCCAGGTTTGCCCAAATGCATCGCTCGCGGGATATTCATCACCGCTAACGCATTCAATATCGGCACGACCCAGAGAACGGGGTTCGCCGCTATGTTCTCGGTCGCATGCGGAACATGCCACCATGTGGCTATCGTCACGATGACATATAGTCCTGCGAACACGTAAAACAGCCGCGGGATCGCTCGTCGAACACGGTCTTGCAGTTCATCTTCGGTTTTTAAATACAGATAGATCGCACCATGCAGTGCAAATAGTGAAACCGTCAACCCGCCAACAAGCAGCGGGTACCAATAGATCTGGCTCAGCAAACTGCCTTCGTATTTGTATTTCGGCCCTAGTTCCATGCCCGCCATGACGTTCCCCGCGGCAATACCAAGCAGCGCCGCTGCCGTTACCGAGGAGAGAAAAAAGCCTGTGTCCCAGACCGATCGCCAACGCTTCGATTGGACTTTCGAACGGAATTCGAGGCTGACCGCGCGACCGATCAAACACGTCAACAACAAAAAGAAGGCGGTGTAAAAACTACTAAACACCGTTGCGTAGGCGACTGGAAATGCGGCAAAGAGTGCTCCGCCAAAGGTCACTAACCAGACTTCGTTGCCGTCCCATAGCGGGCCAATCGAATTCATCACCAAACGACGCTCGCGATCGTCTTGGGCGATGAACGGATGTAGAATCCCGACGCCTAGATCAAACCCATCCAGGATCGCGTAGCCACAAAGCAACACGCCCAAAAGCACGAACCAGATAAACGTCAGCGCTTCGTAACTCATCGTACTCCCTCTTCCATCAATCCGCCGCCTCGATTCGTGCCTTGGTGGCTAATGGCTTCGGGAATTGATTCTTCGTTGTACTCGCCGCGGAGTCGACGTTTGTACCGTGTCAATTCCTCGGGCGTTTCCGGCCCATGCTGAATTTTATGGTTCAGCACAAACACCCATACTGCAAACAGCAGCGAATAGATGATGCCAAACAAGATGATTGAACTGAGCACCTGTTCGGCCGTCACCGACTCACTTAAACCGTCGGCGGTTCGCAATCCCATCATCTCGACGCCTGCTTGCACCGACGGGTAGACGATCCAAGGTTGTCGTCCAACCTCGGCGGTGATCCAGCCAGCTTGATTGGCTGTCATCGCCGCCACAGGCATCACAACGATTGTCCACAGCAGCCATCGGCGTTTTTCGAGCGATCCACGGTACCATGACCAACACGCCATCGCTGCCACGATGATCATCATCGTTCCAAGCCCGACCATCACGTGAAACGTTTGGAATGGTAACCACACCGGAGGCCGCTGATCCTCGGGAATCTGATCCATGCCGGGCACCGGTTTCGCCGGATCGTTGTAGACCATCAAACTTAGCAAACGCGGGACCTGGATACCGAAATGCACTTTCTCGTTCTTGGCATCGGGCCAACCAAACAGGTAGAGTCCGGTGGGGGCATCACTGCTGTGAAAATGAGCCTCCATCGCAGCCAGTTTGGCGGGTTGCGTTTCTACTAGTTTTTGAGCGGAGTCGTGTCCCGTCAGTGCGGCCATTAGGGTGAACAGCAACGCCGATGGTAGCGCGATCGACAAACACCGCCGGGCCACGGCGAGATGACGTTTCTGCAACAAGTAGAACGAACATACCGATGCCACAAAAAACGCACCCAGCACCAAGGCTCCGATCAGGGTGTGTGTCAGCCGATCGACCGAGGACGGATTGAGCACCATTGCCCAGAAATCGGTCACCTCGGCGCGAGGCATCATCTCGCCTTGAACGTCGTGCCAAACGATGTGGTAACCGGCGGGCGTTTGTTGCCAGCTGTTGGCGACGACGATCCAGACGGCGCTGAAGACCGATCCCAGAAACACCATCAACGTGCTGAACAGGTGCATCTTCACGCCGACACGGTCCCAGCCGAACACCAATACCGCTAGAAAACCACTCTCCAGGAAGAAGGCAAAAATGCCCTCGGCGGCCAACGCCGATCCAAACACGTCACCGACGAAGCGTGAATAGGCAGCCCAATTGGTCCCGAACTCGAACTCCATCACGATGCCGGTCGCCACCCCCATGGCGAAATTGACGGCAAAAACACGGGTCCAAAACCGTGCCGCCGCCTCCCATGCCACATCACGCGTGCGAAAGTAACGCCATTCGCATAAAAACAACTGCAGTCCCAATCCGATCGAAAGCGGAGGGAACAAATAGTGGAACATGATGGTGAGCGCGAACTGCAGTCGGCTGAGTATTTCAACGTCCATCCCATTTCCTTGTTCAGCGTGTTCCCACTTATTGTCACGAAAAACAATCGGCTGCAAAGATGCGGCAGAGAACGAGTATGTCCTAATCGTATCGCAACCGAATGCGTTGTGCACGGACGCACGGCAACGACGACACAATCGTGCGTTGGGGATCATCGAAAGGAGTCGAAAACGCAGAATTGCAATACAATGGAAGATGGCATCCGAATTGCCATGGAGTGATAACGCAAGCGAGTTTTGACGTGTCTTTTCCGACACGTGGATCGCATCCTCATTCGATGCTTACCGGAGTTCATCATGCGTGTTTTACTAGCGAACGATTCCTCGCAACACTCCAAGGCGGCAGCCGACTATTTACTGTCGCTGCCGTTTCGCCGTCCGATCGATTTGGACATCGTTTCGGCAGTGGTGCCACCGATGATGATCGATTCCGGGACGATGTTGATGCCCACGGATCTGGGGTTGTTTCTCGATGAAGAATGTGAGGCGGCGAAACAGCGGGTCGAACAAACGGCGACGGAATTAGGCGGCCGCGTGCATTCGTTAAGTACGCATGTACCAGTCGGATCGCCGTCGACGGAACTGTTGAACGTCGCGGAGGACACCGATGCCGATTTGATTGTGCTCGGAGCGGTTGGACATTCGGCGCTGCAACGTGTGCTGCTAGGCAGCATTTCTGATTACGTGGCAACGCACAGCGGCACGTCGACGTTGATCGTCCGTCCGTTGCGTGAATCCAGCGAAGCTCCTTCGCTTCGCAAAATTGTGATCGCGTTGTCGGGACGTCCCGAAGATCAACGAATGATTGATTGGTTGCGACCATTTAAATGGGCCGGGGGAATCGAAGTCCATTTAGTGCGAATCTTGCACGTCAATTCATTCTATCGACAAGACATTCGGCAAAAGGCGTCCGAGTTTTGGACCGACTATTTAAGACAAGCTCACGAACATATGTTAGGGCTAGAGTCTGTCATCCAAGACATGGGGCTGAACACCGAAACCCATTTGGTCGAAGGAGACCATATTGGTGAGTCGTTGATCCAGTACGCTGACGAACATGGCTGCGATCTCATGATGATTGGCGACAGTGATAGCGGGTTGTTGACTCGGGTATTTCTAGGCAGCACGTCACGTTACGTGCTTCGTCACGCCCATTGCAGCGTGCTGATTGTGCGTGACAAACATGATCATCGCGAAGCAAAGCAAGCGGCTGCAGCGAAAACTCACGCAACGGCTCATTAACACTTCCTACCAATGTTGCTGTGGCAGGCTCTGCGGCGCTGGGCTGATGCATCTACTTTGACGCTGGGCGGGGGGATGTCGCGCCGCACCGCTGCAAAAATAGATGCATTGGGCTCGCGGGGCGAGCGCGACCCAAAGTAACGGTGTTGGACGCTACCCAAACGGTCTAGTCTGAGCGGTATACTCGTTGCGGTCGAATGAGTTGCGTCATGCCGTGAACGAAGTCGATCGTATCAAGAGATTGGTTTCGGAATCGTCGTCACGAAGAGGCATTGCATGATTCTTTGGTTTTTTGTGGTTGCCCAATTCGCGTTTGCGGCAGCGATCGTGCTGTCCGCTCAATGGGATCCGTTACCATGGTTGCAGCTGGCATTGGCGGCACCGGGAATTGCGTTGGCGATTTCGGCTTGGGTTGCGGTGGGGTTACGCAAGGTACGTGTGCATCCAAATCCGACAGAGAAAACACGGCTCGTTACGAGCGGGCCCTACTCGATCGTGCGACATCCGATGTACAGCGGTTTGCTCTGGTTCACGTTCATGTTGCTGGTGCCGCCCGTCTCGGTGTGGCGTGTCGCTGCATGGTTCGCGTTATTGGCAGTGCTGATGGCCAAGGCGAATTATGAAGAAAATGCGATGAGTGCGAGGTTTCCGCAGTATCCGCACTACATGAAAGAAGTCGGGGGGCTCGTTCCCAAGTTTTCAGGAAAAACGCAGAATTAGGTCTGCGAGTCGTGATCAGTTACCGATCGATGCATTGACAATGCCAAACTGATATACTTTGGCCAATGTAAGGGGGGCGGTACGCCGTCGCTTTCGGTTTGCTACCCCAATTTTCAACCGTCTCTGACCCTTGCGGAACCATGCGATGCAACGAAAAGATGCAAAACAGTTTGATCAGGAAGTTCTCGACCTCTACGACGATTACGCTCACGGACGATTGAACCGCCGCGAGTATGTGAGTCGATTGGCGGCGTTTGCTGTCGGTGGGCTTACGGTGGAAGCCTTGATGGCAAACTTGAGTCCCAACTATGCGTGGGCTCAGCAAGTGGATCCGAATGACCCTCGCATCAAAACAGAAACGGCCTCCTACGACTCACCCAAAGGTGCGGGGGAAATGAAGGGGCTGCTGGCTCGTCCAGCCGAAGGCACCAAATTTCCCGCGGTGTTGGTCATTCACGAAAATCGGGGACTGAATCCCTACATCGAAGACGTCGCGCGTCGCTTGGCCACCGATGGATTCCTAGCGTTTGCACCGGATGCGTTGACGCCGCTGGGAGGCTATCCAGGCAACGATGACGAAGGCCGCGCGATGCAGGCCAAGCGTGATCGCGATGAAATGACACAAGACTTCATCGCGGCTGCCAAATTCTTGGACACCCACGATCTGTCGACCGGCAAAGTGGGGGCGGTGGGTTTCTGTTTTGGTGGTGGCGTGGTGAATCAATTGGCCGTGCAGATCCCGGATGTCATCGACGCGGCGGTGCCCTTTTATGGCAGCCAACCCGACGTCAGCGATGTGCCAAAAATTGGTGCCCCGTTGTTGATTCATAACGCGGAACTCGATCGCCGGATCTTGGCAGGCGCTCCAGCGTTTGAGCAAGCATTGAAAGAGAACAACAAGCCGTTCGAAGCGTTTGTGTACGCCGGAGTGAACCATGGTTTTCACAACGATACGACGCCACGCTACGACAAGGATGCTGCCAAGCTAGCCTGGCAACGCACGGTCGCGTTCTTCAAAAAGCACTTGGTCTAGTGCCCGAATCACTTGGAAGGGGCAACAGGTGAGAGAGAAGTTTGGATTGTGATCTAAACGACGTCTCCGCGGCCGATCATTTTGATCGGCACGGGGGGCACCATGGCGGCCATCGGGTCCAGCGACACGGTGGCGCGGACTGCACGTCGACATCGGCCGCTTCCATTTTGGATCAGGCGATCATCACTGATCGCAGCAGGGCGGTTGGCATCGGAAATGCGGCGTGATCGGATCCGCCGCGGACGCTTGACTACGACAGCACGTTGACTTGATTGGCGATTCGCTTGACGCCCGGAGTCGTGCGAGCAATCGTCAGCACGGACGTCCTGTCGCTTGAATTGTTCACGGTACCGCTTAATCGCACGTGCCCGTTCTCATCACTGGCGACTTCAATTTCATTGAACCCAAGTCGCTGTAATGACGCACGTAGCCTCGATTCTATACTGTCTTTCATGACTCAGTCCCTAACGTGGGTGCCCCCTTAGTCTGTCCGTGCGTTTACCGGCCTGGAGCATACACGGAATACAGCATCAATAGCAATCCAGGTTAAATATTATATGCTTGCTTTTATGGTGATGTTGGCGGTGGAGGCGGCAATTGCAGAGTCGCCGCGTCCTGGGTCAACGATTGTTGGTATAGCTTCAACAGGCTATAAACCGATTGAAATTCGGGCCTTTCCGATAGCCCCTGAAAGCGGGGGTCGCTGTTGGCGACGTGGAAGTGGTCGAGCGTGATCTGCAGTTGCTCGGGCGTCGTGGGGATGCCATCGAGAAACAGCGACGATGGTAATGCGAGGTAGTTTTTCCATTGATCGTCGAGCAGGTCGTACAATTTTGGCGACAGTTGGACCAATTGAGCACGGAGTCCCTCGGTATGCGTCGCCGCATGTTGCTGGATCCATCCGCTCTGTTGGTCGGCTCCGGTGACCGGAATTGGCGGGGTCGTACGTGGATTGGCGTAACTTGCAATCGTTTGAGTCAACTGGTCTGCCAGTGGAGGCACGATGACGGGTTGGCCCGGAGCGGGGCTGCGGTAATAGGCGCCGGTGGACCATGGATCGACCTGCAGCACCGACCCGTCAATGGAAACGCCGGCGAACAATCCGCGAGTTCGCGAATAGGTATAGATTTCGGCTTGCAATTGACCATCGGTCGCCACGGCGGTTTCCCGCCCGACGGGGCCCGCAGCCGCTGCCGCATCAGCGCCGAGCGTCAACTTTCCTGACAAGATCCCTTGGACACTTCGTTCTGTTTTAAAAACCAGGATGATGTCCGAGGACTGCACTCCGACTTGCCATCCGATGTTTCCGCCGGTCAACGTGATAAAGACCGGAGCGTGCCAAACGCCTTCGGGTTCCCGCACGAACAACAGTCCTCGGCCACGACGGGCTCCGACGATGAAGCTGCCTTTGATCACATTGGGAACAATGGCCACCGCATTGGCGTCGTACAACATCGCTTGAGGGATACGGTTCAGCGGTGCGGTCATCGCTTCGTTAAAAACGACCGCCGAGGCTTGCATGACCTGTTCTTCCACCAGCTGAGCGTGAGAGGTCGACGGCAGCAAAATGGACGTCAACGCGAGCGTCATTGCGGCAAGGCGATGGGAGGGTTTCATCATTACATTCTTCGCGAAAGTGGATCGAGATTCCTCGGCGATCAAGACAGTCCAGCATGTGTTGTGCCAATGAAGTGTAGGGCATCTTGTCAAATAAATGAACACGAACCGGCGTGCCATCGCATGGGCTTTGACACCGGCGGCACATGGAATTGACTATATTAGCGATCCGTATGGAGCCTCCCCCCAATTTCTTTCCCCTGATGCGATCTCAACGGCGGTAGCGGATGATTCTTAGACGACGGACCCGGCACATGCTTGCATTGACTGCGATTTGGATAGCCATGGCCGCGGTGGATGCCGCCGCGGAAATGCCAAATCTGCCGTTTCATGCGATCGCTGCGAAAGACACACTCAATCCGCCCGAGGAGGTTTCGGACGACGCACGCCACTGTTTGATGGGTTTGGTCTGGCCGCCGACCGCGTTCGAGGTCTCATGCGAACCAGCACTGCCGGGCAACGGTGACGCGGTTGCGGTGTTTCCCTCGCCGCTGCCGAGCGGTGATCCGCGGAACGACCGCGTGTCGATGGAGTGCTATTTTGCGCTCGATGAAGATGGTACTCCGATCACAGCGCCGGCCGTTGTGGTGGTGCACGAATCGGGATCAAAGATGGCGGTCGGAAGAGTGTTCGCACGAGGATTCCAGACCTGCGGCGTCCACGCGTTCCTGATCCATTTGCCCTATTACGGCAATCGACGCTCGGCCGAGCAGCGACCCGATCGAAAAAAGCTGATCGACGCGATCCCGCAAGCGGTTGCGGATGTCCGCCGAGCTCGCGATGCCGTCGCAGCGATGCCATATGTCCAGGATGCTCGTGTGTCTTTGCAAGGCACCAGTCTAGGCGGGTTTGTCTCCGCAACCAGTGCTTGTTTGGACAGCGGTGCCGAAGGCTGCGGATACGATAACGTTTTCCTGCTGCTGGCTGGTGGCAATTTGATGCAGGTGATTCAAAGTGGGCGGAAGGATGCGGCGAAGTTCCGTCAACAGCTACAGCAATCCGGACTCTCGTTGGACCAGATTGCGGAGATCGTTAACCGCGTCGAGCCACTGAGACTGGCTCATCGTTTGAACCCCAAACACACATGGTTATACTCGGCCGATTATGATCAAGTGGTTCCGATCCAAAACGCCATCGATCTGGCTCACACCGCCCGACTGGATCCAAGTCACCATGTGCGAATGCTTGGGAACCACTACTCGGGCTTTGTCTACATTCCCTTTGTGATTCCTAAAATGGCAAAGGTCATTCACGAAAATTAGCCACGTGATTCCCACCGTTCCCTTCCCTCCCTCGCTCCCCTGTTCCCATACCACTGAAATGCCCCTCCCGCCCAGCTCCGCTGCTAACCAGCGTACGCCCGCTCGTTCCATTGAAACACGACCGACGGAAACGATCCAATCGGTCAACACCAACAAGTCGGCATCGATGTCGCGTCGCTGTTTTGCTGCGTCCACGGCAGCCGCATTGGCAGCGATGCCACTACGGGTACACGCAAACGATTCGAAACGCTGGCGAGTCGGTGTGATCGGACATACGGGACGCGGGGATTTTGGTCATGGCATCGATACGGTGTGGTTGGGATTGCCAGAGACTGAAATCGTGGCGGTTGCCGACGCGGATCCTCAGGGACGCGAAAAAGCCAAACAGCGACTCCGATGCGAACATGCGTTTGCCGACTATCGTGAGCTGATCGAGAAGACACAGCCCGAGATTGTCGCGGTCGGACCGCGGCATGTCGATCAGCATCATGCGATGATCATGGCGGCGATCGAGGGCGGGGCGAAAGGTGTTTATTGTGAAAAGCCGTTCTGTGCCACCTTGGAACAGGCGGATCAGATCGTCGCGGCCTGTGAACGTTCTGGCACGCGATTGGCAATCGCTCATCGCAATCGTTATCATCCAGCATTGCCGGTCACCAAGACGCTGATCGAGCAAGGGGTGATCGGACGTGTGCTCGAAATTCGTTGTCGCGGGAAAGAGGATGCACGCGGCGGTGGACAGGACCTGTGGGTGCTGGGGACTCATCTATTGAACATCGCCGTCTACTTCGCCGGCAATCCAATCGCGTGTTCGGCTACGTTCTACGCTGGCGATCGCCCTGCGACCAGCAAGGATGTAAGGCCGGGCAGCGAAGGGATTGGGCCGATCGCGGGAGATCGTCTGCATGCCCGTTACGAGACGCAAGGCGGGACTCCGGTTTTCTTCGATTCGATCCAGGCCGCAGGAGTCGCAAAAGCGGGGTTTGGGATTCAAATCATCGGAACCGAGGGAGTGATTGATTTGCGGATGGACACCGAACCACTCGTCCATCTCTTGCAGGGCAGTCCGTTCAAGCCCGCGCCGACCCCACGTCGCTGGGTCAACATCAGCAGCGGCGGAATCGGCAAACCTGAACCGATCGCCGACATCAAACGCCTGGTCAGCAAGCATGAATTGCCGGCTCGCGATTTAATCGCATCGATTAACGAATCGCGGCAACCGCTGTGCAGCGATACCGATGGACGCGTCACGATGGAAATGGTGCACGCAACGTTCGCTTCCCACGTCCAGCAATCCGCAAGGGTCTCATTGCCATTGACCACGCGAACGCACGCGTTCGTCGACTGGAAAAACGACTAACGCAGAATAGGATTCGTCGCGGAACTCGCCGACGGTTTGTTGATTTATTGAAGTTTCCTACGGCAAGGGGGGATGATGGACTTCCTCGTCCGTCAATGGTGGATTCGACGGACTAGGAAGTCCATCGTACGACAAGAACAGCAACCCGCCCGGTCAATGTCGAACGTTCTTCTCGCTGCAACCGGACGGCTCGCACTGTGCCGCTACCAAAGACAATGGCATTGGAAGTGCGGCACCGGGTAGCGCGTGGGACCCGGCCGCCGACGCGTCGTGGCTCAGTCACTCAACAAGCCATCGATGCCCAGTGGTCGCCGCGTTTCGTCACGACGCTCGCCAGAACGTGGCTACTCGTTTTAAATCTTGGAAGCAAAGTGTCGTCGATCTGACGACTCGGTGTCGCGATGCGCCATCAAATCGAGTTCGCTTGGCGGACGGGTTCAAAATTTCCATGAGGCGTGAAACTGCCGTAAAACACGGGCTTTCATAGCAAATCGTACGCTGTGAAACACGTTTGGCACGGCACCTGCGTTTTTGATGGTTCTGCAGACATGACTGCAAGACAAATTGACAATCCAGGGAAAGAAAAAAATGCCACTCTTCAACAAAACCTTCGCCTCACTTGCACTGTGCCTGACTGCGTTCTGCTCGACCGCCTCGGCCGACACCTATGACCACATTGATCAATTGGCGTTGAAAATCGCGGTCCAATCGAACCAAATTGTGAGAGAGACGAGCCACTATCGACACACGCCCGAATATGTTCATCTGCTCAGCGACGCTCGAGACATGGCACGTTTGGCAGACCATATTCACGAACTTGCCCATCATCATTCGAGCGTCAGCCACTTGGATCGCGACTTGGCAATGCTGGATTCAAAATTCCATCATCTCGAGTCGCTTTTTGACGCCATCGAGCATCGCGCTGCTTACGGACATGGCCATATCCACGGCCACACGTCGCATGTGCGAATGTTGTTAAACGCGATCGAAAACAATATTCACCATCTGCAAGCGGACATCCGAACCCTTCGTACGCCGGTCTACGCAACGCCGTATTCGAGCAACTGGGGCGGGTACTCGAGTCGTTGGGGTGGATACAACGTTCGTCCTTCGAGCAGCAATTTTGGGCATCGTGACCATCACGACGACCACGATTCGCACTCGCACCGATCCCGTTCGCGGGGCGGGATTACGATCGGCGGCGGTAGCTCGCGATTCACCATCCGGTTCTAATCGTGACGCGGTGCTAACCTCGTATCGGTGCTAATCTTGCTTGGCGTCCTTCGACGCCGAGCTGCCCGTAGCCGATTGATTCTTGTCCGTTTTGCCGGCTTCGACAAAATCGAGCGAGGCACTGTTCATGCAATAGCGTTTCCCCGTCGGTTCGGGGCCGTCATCGAAGACGTGTCCCAGATGGGCACCACATCGCGAGCAGTGCACCTCGATTCGCGTGTAGATCAATCGCCAATCGTTGCGGAATCCGACCACTTTCTCGTCGATTGGTTGATAGAAACTAGGCCACCCGGTTCCCGATTTGAACTTGGTCTTACTGTCGAATAGTTCTTGTTCGCAAACGATACAGCGATAGGTGCCCGCTTTTTTGTTGTCCCAATATTTGTTTCGGAATGCGGGTTCGGTCGCTTCATTTTGGGTGACATCGTACTGCATGCGATTGAGTTTCCGTCGCAGCTCGATTTTGCTCAAGGGCTGGTAGGCCGGCTCGGCTTGCGAAGCGGCCGCGTCTTGTTTCTCGGCAGCAGACGTGTCATCGGCGTGTATGACTGCGGGCATCAAACCAAGCAGAAATCCAGAGAAAAGCACGGCAGCGGTAAGATGCATGTGTAGGCGGGTTTTCATCGGCAGGGCTCCAAAAAACTTCAAGAATTCGTCCTCTATTATCATCATGCCGGTGGGGCAAGAGCAAGAATTGTTTTGACCGTCACCGGATTTCGCTCGTCGGATCGCCGTCAAACGCTTTGATTTCCTACGAGGCTTGGCCCACTGTCAATGGTCGTAAACCCTTCCATCCCGTCACGTTGTGGCGTTGCATCCAATGGGCCGTCCATTTTCGGCGAGTTGCCGAAGCGACGGGGGCGTTGGGGGGTAAAGTGGATCGTCGTCGCGGCAATACTTCCCTTCAGGCAACATTAGCGGCGGACCAGCGTGACACCTTCCCCTCGCCACAACACCCGCAAATCCTCGTCGCTCCAGGTTTCACGGCCGATCGAAGGATCGCCAATATCGAGCAAGCCGTCCTCGTTTCGCCCGAACAGGACGATACTGTGGCGAAACCCAGGGTCCCAACCATAGCGGTGAACATAGATCGGATCGGCGCCGTAACGAGGCAAACCGACCACCAGCGCCGAGGGCCAAGGTCCCTTTCTCAGCAGGCTTTCGACATCGGTGTGCAGCACCTCAGGGCGAAATGGCGTCGAGCGGGTAGCCAATGACAACCCTCGCCAAAGGCCCAGTGACGGTGTTCCCCGAGCATCGGTCAAACAGTCATCGACCATGGCGGCTTCGGTCACTTCGATGCCCACACTTTTTAGCAGCGTCGCTGCCGCCGCAGCGCTGCACGTATTGGTGTGCGATTGAATGCATACCTGGCGAGAATCCCATTGGTTCGATCCCGAGACAGGGCGTAGCACGGGTTGCAGCACCGGTTGAAACAGCGTTGCCATCGCCAACCCCGCCATCAGCGAAGCGGCCAAACCGCGTCGCCAGAACGGACGATTGGGCAATCGAAACGCTGCACCACTGGCCACCGCCAATGCGAACGCGGTCCAATTCGACAGAATGATTGCCGACGAAACCGGCAGCAGGGTTGCCCACCCCATCCGGTCCTTGGTCGCATACAGTAGCACGAACGAACACAACACGGCACCAGCCACAACGATCGACGGCAAGTTCGAAGCAGGGGCGTCTATTGAAATCCCAGAATTGGGACGCAGCCACCAAGCGACCGCCACGATGATGATTGCGGTGGTTGACGTTGTGATCAGCAGTGCGATTACCAAGTCCATCGCGAGGTCCTTCGGTTGTTTTGGCTGAGGATGCCTTCTATTGTAGTGCATCGCAGCGCTACTGCGTCCGCGTCCTCCGTTTACCCTTCCGTGACTCCGCTGCTCATGTCCGCCGTCCAGCTTTGCGAAATCGATAAACGTTATGCGAGCCACCGCGTATTGGAGTCGCTTTGTTTGGGTGTGCAACGTGATGAGTATTTGGTGTTGTTGGGGCAAAGTGGTTGCGGGAAATCGACAACGTTGCGGCTGATCGCGGGGCTCGAGTCGCCGGATGCGGGGCGTGTGATGATTGGCACCGAGGACGTGACGGCAATACAAGCTCGCAAACGTGATGTCTCGCTGATGTTTCAGGGCGACGGGCTGTACCCGCACATGACCATCCGTGAAACGTTGGCGTATCCAATGAAGGGGATCGTGCCGCCGGCGGAAACCGAGCGACGGATCACGCAGGCTGCGAAACTGCTGGGGCTTGATTCGCTACTGGATCGGCGGCCCGAGAAGTTAAGCGGAGGTGAACTCCGGCGTGCCGGACTTGCCAAATCGGTCGTCCGCCAGGCCGCGGTCCGCTTGCTTGACGAGCCTCTTTCGGCACTCGATGGTTCGGTGCGTTATCGATTCCAACAGGATCTGATTCATTGGCACCGTGAGATCCCGGGGACCACCATTCATGTCACGCATGACGGTGAAGAAGCGATGCGGATCGCTGATCGGATTGCAGTGATGCACGCTGGACAGATTGTGCAAATTGGAACGCCCGAGGAAATCTACCACCGACCGTGTTGTCTGGCGGTCGCTCGATCATTGGGCTCGCCGCCGATCAACGAATTGGATTCCGCGTTTTGTCGCGACCAATCGCGGTCGTGGCTGCGTTCTATGCTCGCCGCCGCCGATGCGGACGATTTACCAGACGATATTGTGGTGGCGATCCGTCCCGAACATTTGACAATCGCAAATGACCGCCCCGACGCGGACACGTTCACGGCCCATGCGGTGTGTCGTTGGCGTCAAGTGTTTGCAGGGCGTTGCCAGACGCGTTTCGAATTAGCCGGCCGCGAATCCAACGTCTGCGGTCACGTCAACGCCATTCTCGATCCCGATTGCGGCGTTCAAGTGGGTGACAAGGTGACGCTTCAGACGCCGCGATCCAACGTGCAGTTGTTCCGCCGCTCGGGCGAGCGGATTGAAATGCCGTGATCTGCTACCGGGATCGGTTGGCAGGGGGAACATCAACGATCGTCGGTCGTTCCCCGTGGTCGCAGTATTTTCGCCTCGAAGGCAGGCTTAGGATTGGTGGACCAATTTGCGAAACGCCTCGTTTAGCTTCAGCGTGACCGGGCCTGGTTTACCGTCGCCGATGTTGCGATTGTCGATTTGCACCGCGGGAATCACTTCGGCTGCACTGCCGGTCAAAAAGCATTCGTCCGCCACGTAGATATCATGCCGTGTCATCGGAGTCTCGCGAGTCTCGATGCCTGCAGCAACGGCCAATTCCAATACCGCGTTTCGCGTGATGCCTTCGAGGATTCCCGCATCGATTGGCGGCGTCGTCAATACGCCATTTTTGACCAAAAAGATGTTGTCGCCGGTACATTCGGCGACTTCGCCTTTGTGATTCAGCATCACTGCTTCGATACAGCCTGCGTTGAGACCTTCGATCTTGGCCATGATGTTGTTCAAGTAATTGAGCGACTTGATTCGCGGGCTCAGCGCGGCCGGATGGTTCCGGATCGTCGATGCCGTCACCAGTTTCAGGCCTTCGGTGTAATGGCTTTCTGGATAGAGCGTGATTTTGTCCGCGATGATGATGACTTGCGGTTCAACGCAGCGAAACGGATCGAGCCCGAGTGGGCCGGCACCGCGGGTGACGATCAAACGGATGTAGCCATCCGTCAAGCCATTTTCTTTGACGGTTGCATTGACATCGTCGGTCAATTGCTCGATCGACATGGGGATCGTCAATGCGATTGCACGAGCGGATTCCCAAAGCCGTTCGAGGTGTTGTTGCAGACGGAAAACGGTGCCGCTGTAGATTCGCATGCCTTCAAACACACCATCGCCATAAAGCAATCCATGGTCAAAAACGCTGATCTTTGCGTTTTCACGGTCGAAGTACTGGCCATTGATATAGATTTTGCGATTCATAGATTCGAGACAGAGCGATGGAGAAAGCGTTGATAGGAAAGGAAGCGTTTGGCACGGCGGCAATGCTAATCGATATCTTGAGCCGTGACAGCGCGGACAACTTCGGCATCAAAATAATTGATTGCCATGGCGGCATCGACCACGATCGATTGAGCCGCGATACCGCTGCTGCGAGGGCTGAGCAGAAACGCCGCTGTGTTGGCGACTTCATCCGTGCTGACCGCTCGGCCGCGAGGGATGACTTTTTCGGCGTAGAGATACGAATCGACGTAGCCTGGGATGCCAGCCGAAGCACTGGTTTTTAGCAATCCAGCTGAGACGGCATTGAACCGCACTTCGCTAAATCGGCTGAACGATTTGGTGAGAAACGCAAGTGACGATTCGAGCGCGGCTTTGATGGGTGCCATGAATCCGTAACTCTCACTCGCCATCCGCGTCGTGCTGATCCCGATCGTGACCACCGAGGCGTCTTTGGCAAAACGATCGCGGAGTGCATTGCAAACGCTGATCAACGAATACGCGGAAATGTCGACCGCCTGCAAAAATTGGCGACGCGTGGTTTCGTGGAACGGCCGAATGCCCTCGGGGTAATCGGCGAACGCGATCGAGTGAACCAAGCCATCGATCGTGACCCCGTCGGCTGCAAGCGTCGTAGCGAGTTGATCAATTTGAGCTTGGTCCTCGACATCACATACCAGCACTTTTTCCCCACTCAGTAGTTTGCTCAGACTTTCTTTTCGCGACTCGCTTCGCACGCTGTAGATCACGTTCGCTCCGGCAGCACGCAGCACTTTCGCGATGGCAAACGCCACGCTTTTTTTGTTGGCC
Source organism: Novipirellula caenicola (assembly GCF_039545035.1). Classification (NCBI taxonomy): domain Bacteria; kingdom Pseudomonadati; phylum Planctomycetota; class Planctomycetia; order Pirellulales; family Pirellulaceae; genus Novipirellula; species Novipirellula caenicola. Next base: position 116,918 of record NZ_BAABRO010000001.1, on the reverse strand, counting down.
ACGCCCATGATCAAAATGGTCTTCTCACGAAGAGACAGAAAATCAGCAACGGGTTCGTTAGGACTGGTCGAATTCACAGCGGCGTCTAAGAGTGGAGAGTGCGGATTGATTAGCCGGGGGTGGCAACGGTGCAGGCGAAGTTTAATCGTGCGGTGACTTTCCCGCCAAGTAGCATTTTGCCGGTCAAGAAAAATGCGTTGCTGACGTGATCATCCAATTTCGCGTGGATTTCCACCGTATCGCCTGGTCGAACCATGTTTTTGAATTTGACGTTGTCCAAGCGAGTCGCCACCGGCACCGCTCCTTCGGCCATCTCGGCGATTTGAGCTAGCAGGATTGCACCGGCTTGCAAACAGCACTCACACTGGATCACACCAGGCACGATCGGGTGGTTCGGGAAATGCCCCTGTACAAAAAACTCGTCTTCGCTGAACGTTTTGCGGCATACGATCTCGGTTTCGCTCATCGAAACGATTTCGTCGACAAGTCGCATCGGTTTCCGATGCGGAATCAATTTCTCAATTTGTTCGATAGTCATGAAGCAACAAAAAAGGGGGATTCGACCAGTAAAACAAGGACGCTGCCCTCGGGGCGTGACAGCCGAGGAAGAGGGGCGTAACGGCCGTCGTGTGAGCGCGAGGGGCCAAAAATGAGGTACCGAAGGGACGCTCGCATCAACCCGCCGCATTTCAACGAAGCAGAATTTAAACCAGTTCGTACGCTTCGGCGAGCGCCCCGATCACCGACGCTTGGTCACCACACCGCGAAAACGCCAATCCGGTAAGGTTCCGGAACCCATCAAGGGCGTGACGATAATAGGCCAGTTCGGCCTGTTTGACATACCGGCGACGCAGATCGTCGGACAAGTCGCAGACGCCTCCGCCGATGACCAGCAGATCGTAGTCGCCGATGTAGTTGATGATCAACATGGCCACGCCCAATGCCGCAGCTTGATCATCAAACAATTCGATGGCCAGCGGATCGCCGGCTGCAGCAAGTTCACGAAGCTGCTTGGCCTTGTCCTTGATCGAGCATTCGAGCGAATTCAGCGGGTGATCGCTCCACTGCGGCAACGACAATCGGTAACCGAGTTGATGCGTTAGTGCGGTCAACGAAATCGCCGACTCGGCCGTACTGTAGGCGTTGCCAACCTTTAATTGGCGATCATGGTCATAGCGAAACGCGTCGTATGGCAAGAACACATGTCCCGCATGCCCGGCCCGACCTTCTCGGCCTCGGACGACTTTGCCACGCGAAACTTCGCCGCCACCAAGCCCGGTGCCAACGGCTAGAAAAAACAACGAATCCAGTTTGTCGGGTTGGTGGTCCCTGGGATCGATCGCTGGAGCATCATCCCAACGCAGACTCTCAGTGCGGATGACATACTCGCCCAACGCCGCGGCTTGACCATCGCCAAGGTAGCGAATCGGGGTGCTGCCGCCGCTAGCCGACAACCGCGTTTGCAAGTTTTCACGGATCGCAAAGTTAACCCAATCCGGGTGCGCCAAATTCGGTGTGGACAACAACACGCCATCAAGCGTGGCCGGTCCCGGAGTGGCGATCACCACCGATTGAACATCGGCGAGCGATCCGCTGAGACTTTGCAGTTCGCTGATGACCGCATTGGTGAGATCTTCGACGGTCGCGATCGGGCCCTCGGTTGACCGCGTCGGAAATTGGTCAGAGATTTTAAGGATTTCGCGGTTCTCGTCACCGATCGCGACGGTCGACGTGGTGCCTCCGACATCAATGCCTACAAAATATGCCACGGTGAACCCTCCTATGAAATTTCGTCGGGCGAAACGACGCGGAACCCACTACTTAGGATACCAGCGAACCGCAGCGGCGCGGCGCCAGCCGCCCGGTGGTAGCGAATAAAAAGGTTCGATTTTGACCGGGCGGCTCGCGCCGTTCCGCTACAAAAACCACCCGTTTAGTATGAAAGTCGATGGCATTGGGCTGGCGCCGTTCCGCTGTTGTCAGCGGAACGGCGCTATGGTGGCACTGTGGTCGTCGCTTTCGAACCGTTGCTACGGCGTTAGCTGTTCTCTTTCGCAAACGCTCGCATGTCGCTTTCGATGCCTTCGAGACGTTTGACGATCGTTTGACCGGCTGCATCAAGGTCTTGGGAATCGGCGGGGGAAACACGCGTGAACACGTACAACTTGATCTTGGGTTCGGTACCACTTGGGCGAGCTGCGACGTAGTTTCCTTCTTCGTCCAAGTCCAAGATGATCAGGTCGCCGTGAGGGCCGGCAAGCTCCGATTTCTCGCCACTTGCGACATCCAACTTTGTTTGGCTGCCATAGTCGCGGATCTGCTTGACCGCGATTCCGGCCAGTGATTTTGGAGGCGTTTCGCGGAATGCTTTCATCAACCGCTGCATCGCCGCCATGCCTTCGCTGCCTTCCATCACCAGGTTGATCAGTGCTTCCTTGTGGTAGCCATGTTTGCGGTGCAAATCAGCCAACCGCTCGTGCAGCGTTTTGCCTTGGGCTTTCAGCTCGGCTGCCAATTCGCTCATCAACATACAAGCGACGGCGCCGTCTTTGTCGCGTGCGTATTGACCGACCAAATAGCCATGGGATTCTTCGGTGCCAAACACGAATTGGTCGGGGCCTTCGCGATCGATCACTTCGGCAATGTATTTGAATCCGACCAACAGGTCACCAACACAGCGGACGCCGTAATCTTCGGCGATGCGGCGGATCAGTTCACTGGTAACAAGCGTTTTGACGACGTAGTGATCTGCGGACAACGTTCCTGCGGCTTCGCGTTTGCTGAGCACATAATCAGCAAGCAGCGATCCGATTTGATTGCCGTCAAAGGTACCCCATTGGCCCGTCGCATCAGTGGTCTTGGGGGCGGCGACGCCGAGGCGGTCACAATCCGGATCGGTCGCCAGGATCAAATCGAGTTCCTTGGACTGAGCATATTCAATCGGTTTGTCGAAGACCGCTTTGTTTTCGGGGTTCGATACATGCCCGGGAACATTGGGAAAATCGCCGCTTCGTTCTTCATGAGGCCCATACACTTCGACGCTGTGAAAACCGTCTCGCTCGAGCAATGGCATCACGGCGGCAGCACCAACGCCATGCAGCGGCGAGTACAAAATCTTGGCGTCACGCGGACCTGCAAAGGCTTGGGCCGCAGCGGCTTCGAGAAAGGCGTTGTCGATTTCTTCGGTGACCACTTCGACACGTCCGTCGGCCAATGCTTCGGCGAACGGCACAGCCTTGATCTCTTGGCACGACATCACTTGTTCGATGATCGCTTTGTCATGCGGCGGCAATACCTGAGCTCCGCTGGACCAATAAACCTTGACTGCGTTGTCGCTTGGGGGATTGTGGCTGGCGGTCACCATGATGCCGCAGTCACAATTCTTGTGACGCACCGCGAACGACAATTGCGGAGTCGCTCGGTAATCGTCAAGCAAATACACTTTGAATCCTGCGGCAACCATGATCCCAGCGCACAACTCGGTGAAGTGGCGTGATTGGTGACGCGTGTCATAGGCGATCGCACACGACAATTGGTCGCTGCGTCCTTGGCGTTTGGCGTAATCGACCACGTAGTTGGCCAACCCTTGAGCACTTTCGCCGATGGTGCGATCGTTGATCGCGTTCGAACCGATCGGATACATCCGGCCGCGGCGGCCTCCGGTGCCAAACGGAATGATGGTCCAAAACACGTCGTCCAGTTTTTGCCACTGCTGATCGCGGATGTGCTTGGCCACTTCGTCGCGATACGCTGCGTAACGATCTTCGGTCAACCATGATCGAAGATGCCCAGCCGCAGACTTGCTGATCTTGGACTCGCTCGCAGCGGTTTCAACAGCGGATAATAGTTCTTGCACGAATCGCTCCGGAAAAGTAATCAGTAATCAAAAAAACAGTGACAGGATGCCCGACATGCTGGTTTCGCAGTTAAGCTAATCAAACTAAAACGCGTGTCAGCCGAACGAGTCGTTTGCCCGCAGCAAACTTGGCGTTGCGGTTTCCCCCTTTTTGCCAAATTGCCCCGATTAGCCTACGAGCCTCGATCAGCCTTTTGGGTCTCGATTGACATTCGTGGTGACTGGGGACCGAATCAGCTCGATCGGTTGGCCCACCCGCGTGGATGCTACTTGGATGAAACTGATTCTATTTGTTTTGCAGGGTCACTGGCAACGAGGGGCGACAAACTAACACGCTTCCTTTCAATTTTCCTTCCCATCAAGCAGACATTTTCTTCATGAGCAATTTAATCATTAGCGTCAGTGGACTTCGCGGTATCGTCGGCGAGTCGTTCACGCCGGATGTCGCGGTTCGTTTCGTTGGGGCGTATGCATCGAAATTGCCGGCCGGCCCGATCGTGGTCGGTCGTGATGGTCGCAGCAGCGGAATCATGCTGAAGCAGGCGATTATTGCCGCATTGACCGCCTGTGGCCGCGATTGCATCGATGCCGATGTCGCGGCGACGCCGACCGTCGGCGTGTTGGTGCGAACGCGAAACGCGGCGGGTGCTGTACAAATCTCGGCTAGTCACAATCCTCCGCCCTACAACGGCATCAAACTGTTTGGGCCCGACGGACGCGTTTTGGACGCCGTCACCGGAGCGTCCATCCGTGATGCCTATTTGGCTGGTGAAGCGGATTGGTGCTCGTTTGATAAAATCGGATCCGCAACAAGTGACGCGGATCCCCATGCTGATCACTTGGACATGGTTTTGCGGACGGTCGATGTTGCGGCGATCGCAAAGGCAAAGCACCGCGTGTTGTTGGACAGCAACCATGGCGCAGGCGGATTGCTGGGCAAACGATTGCTCGCCGCCCTCGGGTGTGATGCGGTGATTGTCGGCGACACCCCAGACGGCAATTTTGCGCATGTTCCCGAACCTACAGCCGACAATTTGACGGGGATAGCCGATCAGGTTCGCCAACATGGCTGCAGCGTCGGGTTCTGTCAGGATCCTGATGCCGACCGTTTGGCATTGGTCGACGCGAACGGACGTTATATCGGCGAAGAATACACGTTGGCGCTTTGTGTGCAGCGAGCGATGCAACACGAATCGACGCGGGGTGCCATCGTGATCAACGGAGCGACCAGCGGAATGAGCGAGCGATTGGCTGCCGCGTCAGGAGTTGAGTCGTTTCGCAGCAGTGTCGGCGAAGCCAATGTCGCCGACATGATGATCGCGAAACAGGCGAAATATGGCGGCGAAGGCAATGGTGGTCCCATCGATCCGCGAGTCGGATACGTTCGCGACAGTTTTGTCGGGATGGCCCAAGTCTTGGATCTGATGACCGCCACAGGGAAAAGTTTGGCGGAACTTGCCGATGCGTTGCCAAAGCTTCACATCCACAAATCCAAAGCCGAAGTCTCTGCGGACAAACTGCCAAAGCTGTTCGATGCCCTGATTGCAACTCACCAAGACGCAACCGCCAGCACCGGAGACGGGTTGCGATTGGCATGGCCCGACAAATGGTTGTTGGTCCGCGGCAGCAACACCGAGCCGATCGTGCGTTTGATTGCCGAAGCGGAATCCGAGACCGAAGCCCGTTCGTTATGCGATAACGCGGCAGCAAAATTGGCCGAACTCTCGTAACACGGCAGAGCAGAAATTGTTGTAGCCAAACTCTTCGTAGCCATGCCCGTCGTAGCAAAGCCCGTCGTAGCGAAACTCGCCAAGAGTTTCGGTTGGGATCTACTTGCAAATTAAGCCAGCAGAACGTAGTGCCGATTTCAACGAGCCATCAACGACGGCCGGTGGAACCGGCCCTACTCGAAACTAATTTCGAGGCTCCCGCCTCGTCGTATTGCGGTCGGCAGATGGGAGCCTGCAATTCATTGGGTTCCCCGTCATGAACCGTAGGAACCAGGGGTGGCGTTCAGCCAGAAGTATCGATTTCCTTGCCCTAATTCGCCTCGTAGATGGCGACGATCGTCTTTGTGGATTCGGGGAAATCGGAAATCTTTTCGTCAACTGGATTAACATGCCACAGTAGGTGTCGACCGTCATCGCAAACAGTCAGGGATCCCTGCAGCGGGGTTGTGACTGCGGGTGCCAGCCTTCGCAGCGGGACTGCGGTAACCCCATCATCAACTCGGACCACGTCGATTGCTCCGTCCTTTCGCAGCAAATACAAGATCGTTTGGTCGTCGTTGCAGGCAACGGTAATAATGGGTTCGTCCCGCCATGGAAGTTCAATTTCTTGAACGTTCTCGAGATTCCAGACGGTGCAATAACCGTTCATCGAATTCAATGCGAGCGTTCCCCAAAAAGCGGACCATCCCATCGTTGGCGCTTTCTCGATAGTCTGCAGTACTTGCGTGGATTGATCCCATAAAAATAGCGGGGAATCAAACGGTACGTCTTCACCAACGCCTTCGATTAACACCGACGAACTACTTCGAGATCCCAACACTTCAGGATGTATGAATCCTGTTTTTGAGATTTTGAAGCGATGTTCGACTTGATGTTCGCCTGATCGGATTGCGACGCGATGTAGTGAGCCGTCTGCGGTACACGCGATCAACCACTGCGAGTCGTCCCCGCACATTGTCACGTCACCTAAGTTCCTAATCTGAAACGGATCACCGAATTTCAAGCCATCGTGGAACGGCGTTTTGACCTCGGCGGTCACGCGACCCGTTCGAATGTCCCGCTCGATGACGTTTCCTCCATCACCGCCATAGTAGCTGTAGGAATGTCCGGATTTGCCACCGGGTAAGTTTCCCTCTTGTCCTTCCGGACGCTCCATTGGCACTCGTCGAATAATGGTTCCCGAATTGGTAGCAATTTCGATGCTCTCATTGTGGCCGCCAACCCAAATGGAATTTTGATCGGAGATCGAATAAAGTCGCCATACATGTTCATTCAACGGAAACGTATGAACGGGTTTGCGAACGGGAAAATCTGCAGGTCTGGATGCCGGTTGAGAACGAGTAAACGAGACGCCTTCCTCGCCCGCGAGCACGCGTTTGATCTTTCCTATCTCCTGATCCAAAAACGCGGCGTTTTTTTCATATGCAAACAACGCGTGTGGAAGAAAGTCGTTTGCCAGAATCTTGGCGGCTTCATCACAAATGCGAAGCGGTTGGCGATCATAGTCTGGGCCGTACCGCCATCCTGTATCTCTGCGATCATCGAGCAAGCTGGCCAGAAAATCTCTCTTCCAACTTTCTCGCCCGGTTTGATCTCGCAGTGCGTGAATACAAGAACGCAGCGTTTGCAGCGTGTTGTGATTGCGATAGAGATCGAACAGTTCTCGAGAGCGAACCGGGTAGTAGCGTGCCGCCGCCACCAATAAATCGTATTGGCCACCAAACGGGCCCTGATCGGTCGGCGGAGCAACGGATAACATTTCGCTGATGCGTTTAAAGATTCCATCTTCATCACGTTCGATGACGTTTGCGTTGATGGCAGCGGCGACAACATTAGGTGACTCGGCTCGCATTGCCGCGTCGAGAAGCGCCTCGGTCACCGCAGATTGGTTCGATGTGCTTACGGCTTTAAATAAATCTTCAGCGCTCAGTCCATTTTTCAATTCGATTTTTTGCCACGTTTCAAGATCCTCGGGGGCGCTGAGATCAAGATTGCGAATTCGTTGCCCGATTAACTCTCCTGATTCTTTGGGAAAGTAGTACAACAGCCGCAGCGCTGCTCCGCTTTGTGTATACCCCTCGTGATCGGTGTAAAAATCATCTAGCAATGCATCAAAGAGCATCCGAGGTGGATCCTGACTGTGCCAGATTGAACGAACAACCTCAACGATCTTCGGAACATGCGTGGGACTATTAATGACCCGGCATGCCGTGGGTTGGTATCGAGACGATTGAAAGCCTCGATTGACAATCTGCCCGATGATGACAAAACAAACATCGCCGATTGTCACTGCATGTCTGGGAACGTGTTGCTGATCTTGTAACGCATCTTCCTGGCTGAAGAATTTATCAAATGTCTGTTTCGCATTCTGCTCGATTGGACGAGCGAGGTTAAGCTGGACCTCATGGCCGTACCATTGCGAACCAAACATCCCCTCGTGTTCCATTGTCAGCTTCGTCGGTGTCGCGTCAGCAAGACGTTCGAGCAACACGGGTAGTGCCTTCGGCCCCAACGCGACGAGTTGCTTTAAAACGTCATTCGTTTTCAATTGGTGATCAATCATGATGATCCCAACATAAAACTCTGCTGTGTCGCCAATGGGCGCAAACTGACTGCCACTCATCCAATTCGCAAAACCATAGTCTGGCTGATCAATTTCCGACAATCGATCAACGAGCGTTTCAACCGCTTTGGATTCAGCCGCCGTAGCCACGTATTCTTTTGAATCGATTCGAACTTGTGGTCTTGAAGCCAGAATCTGAGGAGGCCGCCGTTCATCGTTCTCCGAAAACCATGGGTCATCCGAAATCGGTGGGGATTCCGCAAGCGACGGAGCACAGAAAACGGGATCGGCCAGAACCGAAAGCCCCATCAAGATGTAACTTAATTTGCCCATTGCGTTCTCCTTGTCCGATATTTTACCGGAAAGAATTCGCATGAGGCTGGAGATTGCCAAAAAACAAGGGCGTCGGCGAAAACGCCGACGTGGAAGCAACTTTGGCGTGATTCGTTAGCCTTTGCGGGCGATCAGTTCGTCGAGTTCTTGCTTCAGCTTGGGCAAGATCTCGTCATAACCAAACGCGCCGAGCGCTTCGGTGCCCCGTTTCAAATTGACCTTTGCCGGGCCGCACCATAGTCCGAGATCAGCGTCATCGGTTTCGCCCGGCCCGTTCACCCGGCATCCCATCACCGCGATGGTGATCGCGTGGTTCTTGGCATATTCAGTCATTTCTTTGACACTGGCGGCCAGTTCAATGAACGCTTCGTTTTCGACTCGCGAACAACTCGGGCAACTGATGATGTTCAGCGACGAATCGTCAAACACCACGACACTGCGTACCCGGCCGCTGTAGATGTCTTGGACGATCGAATGGCCTGCGTCGATTTCTTCGGGTTTGCGATCGTTCGGCAGCGTCAGCGAAACGCGAACCGTGTCCCCGATCCCCTTGCCGATCAATTGCTCGAACGCAATTCGAGTTTTCACGATTCCATCGGGCGGCATGCCGGCTTCGGTCACCCCGAGGTGTAGCGGCACATCGGGCCGCAGTTCTGCAAACCGCTTGTTGACCTCGATCACTTTACGTGGATCGCTATCTTTGAGCGAAACGACATAGCGGGTGAAGTCGAGCGAATCGACCAACTCACAATGCTCTCGAGCCGATTCGATCATCGGAGTGATCGAATCCGCAGGATCGTACTTCTCTTTTTTGGCAGGATCCATGCTGCCGCAGTTCACGCCGATGCGGATCGCACAATCGTGCTGTTTGGCTTGGTCGATGATGAACCGCACCTTGTCTTGCCAAGGTTTGTCACGTTGGTGGTGATACAAATGGCCGGGGTTGTAGCGAATTTTGTCAACGTACGGCGCCACCTTTTCGGCCAAGCGAAAGTTTTCTTGCAAGTCGACCGCTAGATTCGCGGTCGTTTGCTTGCGAATTTCCGCCAACGCCTCGGCATCCTTGTCGCTATCCACCGCGATGCGAACCACGCCGGCGCCCCGTTCGCGAAGCGCTTCGGCTTGAGCGACCGTTGCGTCGATGTCTTGGGTTTTGGTCGCCGTCATGCTTTGCACGGCAATCGGATGGTTGTCGCCGATGGTGATCGAGCCGATCTGGACGCTGCGGGTGGGGTTACGTTGAATCGTCATCTTCGTTTTGGTTAGCTGGAATTGGACTCAGGGCTAGCGAATACCATACCTGATGCCCGCCATTTTCCCTAGGCTTTGTCTAAAATCGCGTTCCGCTTGGCTTTCGCTCTGCAGAATTCTCGGCAAAACACCACTTTCGCGGCGTTTGAGACCATGTTTTCGATCGTATCGGGGATCATGGTTGCTCAATCCTGGCTAGACGGCAACCTAACCGTGCCCCACGCCAGAACACAACGCGGCGATGTAATTCGCAGTAGCGGAACTCGGCTCTTGGATGGTTGATTCAATCCAAATGCAAATCGCAACAGTGCGCCGTGGGCCGAAAAGCACCGGGTTGTGCGTGGGAATTAGCCGCTGACGCGAGCGGCTTTCGAAATCAACATGTCGTTTTGACGACTTCCGCTACGACGAGCACCCACCTGCGATCACTGCGGTTAGCGTTCTAGCAGTGCGGCTCCCAATTGGGCGACGAACGGGACCATTTCGCGATGAGCACGCTGCATCATCTCGGCCGACCGCGAGGGGACACCGTTTCGCTGCAATTGATTGATCTCGTTGCTCAGTTGCTGCCAACCGTCCATCAAATGGCTCGCCTCTCGTTGTAATTCCGCAAAATCCGCACGCGCAGTTAATTGGGAATGCAGCCGTTTCGCGTGGATATAGAAGTCCTTCGAACCATCGACCAACTGACTTCGGCGGGATTGCGACGTGATGTAGCGGCTAAACCGTTGGACATCGGCATCCAGGTATTCGGCGTGCCCCTCCAACGACGCGGCGGCCTGAATCAAACCGGCCAAATCGACCGGGCTGCCGCTTGACGGCGATACGTTCAGCGCTTGACGCAGCTGTTCACAAACGCTGTCGATTTCGACGATCGCACTGTTGGGCAGCGTTCCCATTCGCAGGTACGATTCCCGCAGCGAGTTCCAATCCGAATCGATCTTTTTGAAGGTCGTTGCCAAATCTCGTATCGACGCGTTCCGTGCGGTCGCGGTTTCAAATTGTCGACATTGCTCGTACAAGCGACGGCTCGATTCCATGACGCGAATCTGTTCGGACGGATTCAGTGCGACCATCGATCGCAACGTCAACCGCTCCAAGATGTTGCTGATGTTCGATTCCAAACGCACCGAAGCCGCACGCACGTCCACGGCACTGGTCGGCGGCGGAATCCAAAGCAGCGCATACGTTTGATTGGCAACATCACGAATTCGGTCCAATCGCCGATTCAGATGGCGATCATTGATCGCAGCGACTCGCCGCCCCAGCGGACTCCACTGGCCCACGAATTCCGTAAACCGCGAGACCACATCTTCGTAACTGCCTTCGGCGACCGATCGAGCTTGGCTTAGCAGTTTTTGTTGCAACAGTCGGCAATCGTGCGTCAAGGTTTCGGCCTCTTGGCGAGAGATCGCAGCCAACTGCAGATCATCAATCAGCGTTTCCATGCACGTCGACGCGACAATCATCAAATCACGAAGTTGTGATCGATCAAATTGGGGGCCGATCCCTAAACGCCGTTCCATCGATGCGACCAATTGATCCGCACGTCGAATCGATGCCGAGCATTCGCTATCAAGTTGGTCGAGCGAACGCAGGTTGAATGACAATTGTCGCCACTGCGAATCCAACTCGGAATAGGGCAAGGCGATAGGTTGCAGCGAAGCGAGATTGTCACAGCTTTGGATCAATGTCCGTGCATCGGCGGCAATCCGATAGGCCTGCGGCAACAACGGACGAAGGTTGGGGGTGCGAACCGAATGCTCTCGCAGATCGATCACCAAACGGTCCACCGTGACGTAAAAATCGACCAATTCCTGAGCAAAATCGGCGGCTTCGCGGCTGCGGACGTTGATGCGTGGGATCTGGGCGGTGGTGTTGCCGCGATTCGCCCCAGTTCGATTCGGAAACGGCGAGGGAGCGATTTCAACATTGGTGGTCGGATTCGAATTGCCGCTGCGTGGTGGGACTTGTTGTGTTGGCGGCGGCTGAGTCGGCAATCGATTCCGCTGTTCGCGTTCCAGTTGCGCTTCCGCAATCGTGCGAAACAAACTTTCGATCAACTCACCTCGCTGGGCGAACGCAGGCCGCGACGTCGTCGAAACGAGCACGAAAAGAAAAACAGGGCTCAACGTGCGAAACAGGAGCGTGCGATTACGGTGCGACATGAGAAATCCAGTAGACGAGATCCGAAGAGGTCACTGGATTGTAGCGCAGAAACAAGAAAAAGCCCAGTCGAATTGGGCAACGGACGTCGCCGTCGGATCCATTGCCATCTACTTTGGCACTAGCCGCGTGGTTTTTATCGCGGTGCGACGCACGCTGCCCGGTCAATGTCGAACGCTTTACTCGCTGCAACCGGACGGCTTGCGCGGTGCCGCCACGAAAGTAGATGACATCGGCCGTAGGGGCGGTGATTCGTGATCAACCCGCGCGGCGTTGGCTGATTCGCGACGTCGTCTCGGTTCGTCCGAGTTGACTGATGCTGCGGTCGCTCAGCGGATAGCGAATCCGGCTGACTGCGTTTTGCATCGCGATCGCGTCACGAAAACGTCGATTAGGGACCGGATCGATGGCCTTGCGAATCAGGGACACAAAATCAGCGGACAATCCGCGGCGAAGCTTTTGGTAACCTGGCAACGGGGCTTCGAATGGATAGTCGGGCAGTTCGCCCGATAGCATGCGGTACAGAACCAAACCGAGTGAAAACACATCGCTGCGAAACCCGGGATGTCCCATCGCTTGTTCGGGAGCCATGTAGCCTAGCGTGCCCGATGCCGACACGTGTTTGCCGTTGCGTTGAATTCGGGCCAAGCCAAAATCGGTTAAACGAATCGTTTGGTTCGGAAACAGAATGAAGTTATCGGGTTTGATGTCGCGGTGCAGGACACGTTGTTGATGGGCGTGAGCGACGGCATCGATCATCTGCAGTGAATAATCGATCGCGGTGGCGCGAGCCAAGCGGCGACTGAGCCGATCGGCCAACGTTTGTTCTCCCAGCGGAAAGACCATCACGAAATGGCCTTCGACGAACCGAGCGTCCTTGAGTTCCAAGATTCCGGGGTGCCGCAGTTTGGCCATGATTCGCACTTCGCGTTTCAGGTCGTCCACCGATTGGGTGTTGGCGACATAGCGAGTGTCAGGGATCTTTAGCGCCACCCGGCGGTCTTCGATCGTGTCATGAGCGGCGTAAACGGTCGCGAATCCTCCTTCGCCCAAGCGGCTGACAATCCGGTATTTGTCCAACCGGCTGCCGATTCGCAGCGCTTTGGGGTTCCCCGTTTCTTCGTCGAAAATTCTCAAGGAAGGTTCCATGGCATCTTTCATCAAAAGCGGGGGCGTCACCTAGGCTGCAGGCCTGTGTCCGGGCGGAACGGAATCAGGCCGGCTGCCGAGAATACGCGAAAATTAGTCGAGCCAGTCGTCGTCGCGTGACCACGATTCCCCATGTTTTGGGGCCAATTCATCGGTGGCGGATTCCGCATCCTCGCAGATCCGTGGTGCACTAAGCCAAATGATCGTCACGATCGAGGCAGCTGTCACAGGAATCCTGTTCCCCAAGAGCCCTACTTTTGCGCAAGTGACCAACGTAGTCCGAATATTCGTCACAGCTTTCCAAGGTTTGCGGGCGTTGTACTCACGACGGTGCCGACGCATTACAATGAAATCGCCCCCCGTAGCGGATGTACAATTCACCAACATCTGTCACTTACGCTCTGACAAGTTCCTTTACACCCTGGATTTATCAAATATGCAACTCAATCGACGCCAAACCTTGATTGCCGGACTCGCCGCCGGAGTCACCACCGCCATCGCGCCCCAAACCCTTCGCGCCGCCAACGCAAACGACGAAATCAATGTCGGTTTCATCTCCTGTGGCGGCCGCGCCGGTGGCTTGATGAGCCAATTCGCCAAAGTGCCCGGGGTCAACATCGCCGGACTTTGTGATGTCGATTCCAAGCGACTCGGACTGGCCAAAGAACGGTTCCCCAAAGCCCAAGGCTGGACCGATCTTCGAGATCTGATCGCCAGCGATTCGATCGACGCTGTTGTCATTGCCACCTGTAACCACTGGCACTGCTTGGCCGCAATCTGGGCCATGGAAGCGGGCAAGGACGTGTATGTCGAGAAACCCTTGTCGCACAGCCAATGGGAAGGTCGCCAAACCGTCGCCGCGGCACGAAAGTACAATCGCATCTGCCAACTCGGAACCCAACAACGTTCGGATCCGATGCAGGCAGAGATCAAAAAATTCTTGCACGAAGAAAAAGCACTTGGCGAAATCACGTCCGCTCGAGTGAACCGCTACGGCATCCGCCCGTCGATCGGCAAACGTGACACGCCTTTGGAAATCGACAAGAACGTCGCTTACGATTTGTGGCTCGGCCCCGCACAAGATGAACCGATCTATCGCAAGGCCTTGCATTACGATTGGCACTGGGTGTGGAACACTGGATCTGGCGAAATGGGCAACTGGGGCGTCCACGTGCTGGACGATTGTCGCAACAACGTCTTCCAAGACTCCGTCGCGCTGCCCACACGCGTCATCGGTGGCGGTGGACGAGTCGCGCTGAACGACGCGGGCGAAACCCCCAACGTGCACTTCGCCTACTTTGATACCGGATCGATTCCCGTCGTGATCGGGTTATCGAACCTGCCCTCGGCACCAGGAGCCAAGAGCAGTCCGAAACACCCGGGCCCCAGCAGCGGGTACATCGCCTATTGCGAAGGCGGTCGCTACGAAGGCCAACGTGGCTGCGGAGTCGCCTACGATGATCAAGGCAAAAAGATCAAGGAATTCAAAGGCAATTCGGGTGATGTGCTGCATCAAACCAACTTTATCGATGCCGTCCGCTCACGCGATCGCGCTTCGCTGAACGCAGAAGTTGAACTCGGCAACGACAGCACCGGTTGGTGTAACCTTGCCAACATTGCCTTCCGCTCGGGGGAAAACTTCTCCAATTCGGCAGCGTCGCAGTTGGATTCGCCGTTGTGGAAATCGCTGCTCGAAGAGATGGAAACGCACTTGTCCGCTCACGGCATTTCGATGGAAAGTGATGAAATCAAACTCAGCCCGATGCTGGAATTGGATCCCAAAACCGAGCAATTCGTGGGCGAACATGCCGAAGCCGGTAACGCACTGCTGAAACGGCAATACCGAACCGGTTACGAAGTTCCCGAGTTGGTGTAGCGTCGTCGCGAGTTTGTCGGCCATGATCTTTTGCTGCGATGGGGCCCGTTTTCAGGGCCGTCGCAGCGGACGTGCCGGCAACAGGGTCTCAGGCAATGCGGCCCAATCGAAAGATCTCGCGACTTGCCCTACAATTTCCACTGACCCTTCTCTCCCACAGCATGCATACGAATCGACGCGGCACGAATGGCATTGGCACGATGGAATTGGCGTAGCGGACGTCCTGAAGATGACGCGGACTACGAAAAACAAATTCAAGAGATTCGTGACAAGACACCGGTGCCCACTATTTGGCTGTTTGGGAAAACGGGAAGCGGAAAAAGTTCGGTCGTTCGGTTTTTGACCGGCGCCGAAGACGCGACGATCGGCGAAGGCTATCGGCCCGAAACGAAGACCTCGCGGCGGTTCGATTTTCCGGATTCGCTCGAACCGCTGCTTTCGTTTTTTGACACCCGGGGGCTCGCCGAAGCCAATTACGATCCCAGCGACGATATCGCAGCGTTCGCCGATTCGACTCAACTGATGATTGTCACCGTCCGAATCGGCGACCATGCGCTGCATCGTGTGATCGAACCGCTGCGGCGGATTCGAAAAGCGTCACCGCATCGACCGATCATGTTGGTGCTGACCTGTTTGCACGAAGTGATCGGCGGGATCGATTTGTCCGACGGGCCCGATCCTTTTACGGATCCCGCCGAGTTGGACGGCGATGATCAGCGCCCATCGGTTCCCGATCCGTTGCCCGATTTGATCCAAGAAAAAGTCAACCAGTTTGCGGGATTACATGACGCCGTGATCCCCGTTGATCTGACCCAATTGGAAGACGGATTTGCGGATCCTAATTTCGGTGGCGACCGGCTGAAACATGCGATCTTGGAACAATTGCCGCATGCGTATCGCCAAGCGATTTTGACACTCAACGACTCCAAGACCGACAATGCCTCGTCGCGGCAACGACGCGCACGGTGGCAGGTGTTGGCGTCCAGCGCTTTAGCCGGAACCGCGGGAGCCGTTCCGGTGCCATGGGTTGATATCCCCATCGTCTTGGGCATCCAAACGCATTTGGCAATGAAGCTTGCCAAAATTTACGATCAAGAGATCACACCAGCGCGTTGGGCGGTGCTCAGCAGTGCCGCAGGCACCCGTGTGGCTGTGCGTTTGGGCATGCGAGGCATTTTGAAATTTATCCCTTGGGTCGGAATCGCCGCCGGCGCCGCCACTTCCTTCGCGTTTACCTATGCGCTGGGCATGTCGTGGGATTGGTATTTTGCCGATTTGCGGCAGGGACACGTGCCCAGTTCCGAGCAGCTTAAGGAGATCTTTGCCGAAGAACTCAAACGCGGCCATGAACTGTGGAGAGCCAAATGAATTGGATCCGTGGGATCAGTTTGCGGTTTGTCGTGCTGTTCGTTCTGTGGACGCTGCCGGTGGCGTGTTATGTCGCCATCGGGGCGTTTGCCATTTACCAGACCGGTTGGTTCTACAAAATCGTGTGGCTGTTGCCGGGGATGTGGGGAACAGCGTGGTTGATCGGAAAGATTTGGAAACCGCCCAAGGTACACCGATCTTTTTCAGGCAAACCGTTGTCGGCACCCGATTTCTGGACGCCGCTCGATAGCTCGGCGATCCAAATCGTCGAAGAATATCGGCGCGAAGTCCAAAACATCGATTCCGAAACGATCATGGATTTCAATCGCTACATTCGCGATGCCCAGATCCTCGCCGAGCGATTAGCTAAACATTACCACAACCGCACCCGCGACGAGTTTTTCCATCCGCTGACTTTGGTGGAAATCTTGGCGGTGATTCACTTGGCCGCTGAAGACCTTGAACAATGGGTGCTCGAGTCGATCCCCGGCAGCGATTTGGCAACGATCGGCCAAATCAAGCGGTTGCCCAAAGTGGTCAACGCGCTGGATGTCGTCCAAAAGGTGGTCTACGTTGGTTCCGCAGTACTGAATCCCGCCAAAATGTTGGCCTATCCGCTGTGGCGAAAATCCGCGAACGTCACCGTTGAACTTCAAAACGAATTGATTCGCGGTTTCTATCAACGGTTCCTGCGACAACTCGGCTATTACTTGATCGAAATGTACAGCGGCCGATTGCGGAGCGGATCGCGGTTGTATCGATCGAAATTCTCGGAAATGGCCGACGTCGCTCATGAGTTTGATCGAGGCGATACTTCGATCGATGATCTGGCCGATCTGTCGACCACGATTGCAGTGATGGGACAAGTCAATGCGGGGAAGTCAAGCTTGGTCAACTCGCTACTGCATAACCAAGTCGCCGTGACCAACGTGCTTCCGGAAACACGCAGCGTGACTCGGCATCAATACACAGTCCCGGGATCCAATAATCAGGTCACGCTACTCGATACACCTGGGTACGATGAAGCGGATGTCAGTCGCTACCAATTGGCCGAAATTCAAAAGGCGGCAAAAACCGCGGACATCATCTTGCTGGTGATGGCAGCCAATTCATCGGCGCGAGACGCCGATCGGCAAATGCTAGACGAAGTGGCTGCGGTCTATGAACAAGACCGCAAATTGAAACCTCCGGCCGTCATTGTGGTGCTGACTCACATCGATCTATTGCGACCCGTTCGGGAATGGGACCCGCCCTATGATTGGCGACAACCCCACGCCCTGAAAGAAGAATCGATGGCGTCGGCGGTTCAGTACGCACGTGAATTGTTTGGCGATAAAGTCTCTGGTTATGCGTGTGTTTACACCGGAACCGAGCATCCGATTGACTCGGGGACACTCGATGATGTGGTTTCACAAATGGTCGCACACCTGGACCATGGACACGGCGCGGCGATCCTCAAAGCATTTTACCGAAAATTGAGCGACGACCGCTTTAAAACGCTCAAGAACCAAGTGTTTCGCTTGCTAAAAACGGTCCGCTAAGTGGTTGCTGAGATGGCCAACTGAACGCAATTAAACCTGATATTGTTGGATAAACCGTTTGTCAATCCACCACTTGAGCTGCCAACACCAACGGGCGTGAAAGCTGTGGCCTTTGTATTGCAGCAGCGATTTTCCATCGCCGGTATTCAAGATTCTCAAAAACTCTTTTTGCGGTGTGTAGCGGGTGAGCGCCGTGCGTTGGAGAGTCGCCTCCAAATTTTTCCATAACAGTGGCGCTTGGCGAACCGCAAACACACCGGCTTTGGGCGTGGGATCACCCTCGATCGTCCCACTATCGCCGACGGCGAAGATAGGCGCCCCGCATACCGTCCGCAGCGTGTTCTCGGTCAACAGAAAACCACGGTCATCGGTCGGCAGGTTCAACGCTCCGAGCAACGGGGGTGCCGCGGCGCCGGTTGCCCAAATCGCCACGTCAGCCCGGCGGCGCTTACCACGGTCGTCAATCACCTCGTCTTCACTGACGTTGTCGACTTGAAAATCAGTGGTCACGTCGATCATTCGCGCTGACAATAACCGACGCAGTTGCTGGATGCTTCGGCGGCTCATCCCGTCAGCGATCTGGTCCCCGCTGGTCACAATCTCGATCGAAACGCGATGGTTGGGAAACAATTGTTGCATTCGCGTGTGAAGGCAAAACGCGATCTCGACTCCGGCAACGCCACCACCGACCACAACGATCTTCGGCACGCGATCGGACGAATCACGGCACGCAACGAGTTGCTGGCTGAGCCGTTCAATAAACGTTTGCATCGGTTTAACAGGAACAAGGTTTGGCGACTCGTGCTGGTCCCAACCTGCGGGCATCGATCCAATTCCGATCGAGAGTGCGTCAAACGGCAACGGTGGTTGATTGGCAAAACGCAGCTCTCGAGCGTCCACGTCAAGTCCGGTGCATTCGTCCAAGATCAATTCCGCTCCCGCTCGCTCGGCCAGCGGAGCGAGGGCGATTTGCATTTCGTCGATTGCAAATTGATTCGCCAGCGTTCCCGGTAACATTCCCGAATAGGTGGTGAACGGAAATTTAGAGATACACACAAGACGACAATCGGGGATCGGCGAATCGATCCAGCGACGAACGATCTCGGCGTTTGTGTGTCCAATCCCAAGTAATGCGATGCAGCGACGATTCAAAATTTGGAGTGTCCATCAGGTACGAGAAGTAGATTTGGCAATCGAGGTCGCTGGGACGCGATCAATGACTTTAATGTTTTGCCATAACCCATAAATTGAGGCATTGAGACTAGCCGGAATCGCGCGAAGCGAGATTGAGAGATTGGCATTCATTTAGCCGGCCACACTTCGGGCGGGCAATTCGCAAGTGAAACGCGACGCTCCCACCGATTCGGATTCCTTTTGCTCGGCTAGCAGTTGACGAAACTGCGGCACCATTTTCTCCGCCGCGATTTCTCCAATCGCTGCCAATTGGCGTGCCTGAGTGAAATCGGCAAAATCAAACGCCGACGTATCCACGGCGATCATTAGGTCAACCGATTTGGTACGCAAGGCGGTTATCTCGTGATCTTGAACTTCGTTGACTCGCATCAGCGTTTCCAAGCGTCCCGGTCGCCGCATTTGTTCGGTCGGGGTGGATGGCGTGTTGCCGGCAAATTGCGGAGTTAATTTTGCTGCGACATCAACGCCAACGACAAGATCGGCTCCGCGGTCCAACAACAAATCCGCTGGCACATTGTTGAAGATGCCTCCATCGACCAACGCCATACCGTCACGCAAAATTGGACGCGAGATCTTGGGTAGGTTAATACTTTCGAGCACCGCATCGACCGCATCGCCTCGATCACGGATGACTTGACGCCCGCTGATCAAGTCGACCGCGACGGTGCTAAGGGGGATTTGCAGCTGCTGCAATTGGACGTCCGCAAAGTGGCGGCGGAGCATCGGTTCCCATCCGCCAGTCCAAAACTTGCTTGCCATATACCACTGGTTCCCTCGTGGCAGGTATCGGAAGAACCAACTGGGCGTCAAATCCTCCTTGAACGTCTCGATCGCACGTTCGAGTTCCCAGCCGAACGCATAAGGTAGCGCGATCAATGCACCGGCGCTGGTACCCGAAATCAAATCAAAATAGATGCCTTCACGCTCCAGTGCCTTCAGGACTCCTAGATGTGCCAATCCTCGCGCCGCCCCGCCCCCTAACGCCAAGCCTATCCGCGTGCCGTGAACGTGACGGATAAGTCGCGACAAACTTTGTCGCTGCTGGCGCGATGCAAGTTGCGGTGTGGTGTCGAGGCTGATCTTAAAGTCCGGCTGCGCCAACGAACTGGCGATCGCGGGAGCATGAGGTGGTTGTTGCGTATCGTCGGTCATCCACATCCAGTGGATTCGCGATGCAAGTGCCGGCTGAGCCTTTAACAAGGTATGCAGCCGATAGGTTGCATGTCCCAGGTCATCGGGTGTGACCAACCACCACACTTGTTCGCACTGAGGCAGGATCGCTGCGAACGTTTCGATCGATAGCTTGGGCGAAAGATTGACGAGCGTGGCGTCTTCACGGCGTTGGTGGTCGAGCACGTACTTGCGAATCCACTCCGATTTTTCCTGCCCCGCTAAGTTGGCTGGAATACGGCTGTTTTGAAACGACGATGTTCCTGCCTCCGCCGAATGAATCGCTTCCTCGGCAATCACACATACTTGGTCGCCTTCGGCCGCCAACGCCGTGGCGAACCGAGACGCAAAGAACATCGTGCCCGTATGCTGGTTAACGATTCCGATCACCCGTGGACGGCTGCGTCGTTGTTGTCCGTGTGCCTCGCGACGCAGCCGAAAACCAAGCGTGCGACAAGCGTTCGCCGCCAATCCCGGGACCGTCAAAATCAATTGCTGAAACGCATCCTGTTTCAATTCGAGTAATTCGCAATCCATCACCGCGGTCATCATCACCGCGCGGCGACCGCCGGTCAGCATCGCGATCTCGCCAAAATGTTCACCCACATCCAAATGGTCGATAAAACGCACCGCACCGGCCGACGCTGCCGTTTCGATTTTGACTCGTCCTTTGACCACAATAAACATGCTGTCGCCCGGATCGTCTTCCGAGAAGATGACGTCACCGCTCTGGTACGCAACCAATCGGCAGGCATCAATGACCTGCTGAGCGTGAGCATCATTCAGTCCGCAGCATAGTTGGCTCGATTGCAAGATTTCTTTTAGCATGCTGTCGTTTCTCTCCCGCGGCGGTCCACACGTCGGCTTCTGATTAAAATTATCGTCGGCTGTCAATCACTTCATTGTGTTCGAAATCACCAGCACCCAGGTAATGCAAAAAAATGATTTTCATGATAAGCCGCAGCAGTCGGCCAGCACTGCGTAGCGAAACTCGTCAAGAGTTTTGGGCGGCCACCGATTCGTAGCGGAACTCGTCAAGAGTTTCGTGGGAATAAAACCATGAAACGAAAATCGTTGACGACTTGTTGAATGAGTCGTACGACGGACTAGGAAGTCCATCATACGACCCTTGCCGCAGGAAACTTCACCAAAACAACAAGCCGTCAAGAGTTTCGAAAGCATAAAACATTAGACGAAAGTCTTGACGGCTTCCGCTACGCCAAATGAGCCAAATGGATAAGTCAGCAATCTACGGCGGTTGGGTCAGCTCTCCAAATACAAGGCACCTCGCCGGCGAAGTCGTCTCAATTTCTGAATCGACATGCGGGAAACAATCGCTTGCGTCTTTAACGATGGCTTTCGTGTCCGCATGACGCTCGCAATTTCGATTGTGGCGAAACTAAGCGTATCACCAGAGATCACGTTTTGGGCTCTTTTTAACAGGCTTTGATAGCGAGTGAGAGCGGTTTCCCGCTGATCCACCCTTCTCAGCAAAGATGCGTCTTGGCAGCTCCAGATCGTAGGTAGATAATTTGCATGTCCGTGGCAAACAGCGGGTGAAGGGAATCTCGCTCGCGGCTTGCCGCATCGTGTTTGAATTGTGCAGGTTTTTCTTACGTCGACAGGCCTGTTTGGAACTTCCAAGCCTCTGGGGGTTCTAAATCGACGAGACCTTTATCGTGGGTCGCAATTCAAATGATTCAGGAATATTCATTCGACCACCAATGCGTTAGCGATCCTTGATCTTCCATGGATGGATGTGAGCTAGATCCAGGGAAGGAACGCAGCAATATCGAAGGAGCTTGATTCGATGAAGACAACACCGCCCTGCGACCTTTGGGGTATGAAGACCTCGACATTCGAAATCGATGTTTTGCCCAATTCGCAAGCAAAGAAGGAACTGGTCGATTGGATCGACCGCCAGCTGCAAGCATTGTTAGATTCGCAGTCTGAATTTGCGAGTCCTCAGTCATTGCACGATGCAATGGATCCGCAGCAGCTGGGGCGGTAGACGGAGCGCTAGAAACGACACCACGACCGCTCATCACGATGTCGCCATGGACGGGGTGTCAACCAATGCAAAATCCACCACGAACGGATTCGTGGGGTTTTGCTTTTTTTTTTGCGACGACCATCGCTTGCTAGGTGATCGCTTGCTAGGTGATCACTTGCTTATTCCCAGCCGACGGGTTGGGTCCACGCTTGCTGCTTTTGGTTGTTGAACGACGGATCCACCGGCGGCTTGCTGCTGGTCACGACCGCTCGGACATACAGCTCGTTGCCGGTCAAGGTGTACTCGGGTGTTACCGAGTCCGACGTTGCGACCACGGCTCCGATGCGATGTTCATCCACGCCGTCTCCCTTTTTCAGGGTGGCAATGAACTGTGTTTCGTACGTCGTGTCCGGCTCGCTTGCGATCACCAACGACAAAGTGCGATCCTGTTTGTCAAATTGCACGTCGGACAACGTCACGCCGCTGGACGCATAAAAATCACCCTGCTTCATTGCCCGAATCAAATGCTCGGGGGTCAAGTACTTGCTGCGGACCATCACCCAACCACGTCCTGGGCGTGAACCGGGTTTGCCGTGGTATTCGTGAGAATCGTCGGTCGCGATCCCCATCAACGGTGGAATGTCCAACGACGTTTGACGAATCGCGTTGGCGATGTCCCACATGCGTTCGATGCTGGGGTGGTCGTCGTCGCCAAGATGGTTCACACCAGGGTGACCGTTGTAGACTTCAAAAAATCGTTCCGAAACGACCGCTGCTAAATCCTCGGCGGTGACCGCGTAGTGGAAATTGGGATGGTTCACGTGTGGCAGAACTTCACGGCCATGCTTCTTTTCATGTTCGAGGATCGCACGCAAGTTGTTTTCGATCGCCTGCCGGACGGTTTCGCCGCCGACTGGCTTGATCACTTCCGCCAAATTCGTGGCGTTAATGTGGACTGGTTTGCCTTCGGCTTTATCGCTGATCTCTTCAGCGGGAATCAGGATGAATTTGCCGGCCTCTTCGAGCAAGTAGCGAAACTCGTCCATCGGTTTTAATCGGACTTCGTGGTCTTCATGGCCGGCTTCGCCTCGGGTTTCCACCCATGCGTTTCCGAAACGATAGCGGTAACGATCCAAAATGCCTTCGTCGGCTCGCTTGTGTATCGCCGACATCGCCATCCAACGCATCCCCTCGCTTAAAACGTTGTGATCGGTCAGCGCGAGAAAGTTGTAATCGCGTTGGCGATACCAATCCGCGATCATTTCCGGAAATTCATCGCCATCACTCCACAACGAATGGGTATGCAGATTGCCCTTCCACCATCGTGCCTCGGGCTCGCGGTCTGATGGTGTTTCAGCGGTGACGCGGACGGTCAATGTCAGCAGTAGAAAGCTTGCAACGATCCAGTGTTTCAGCATGTTATTTTGGTGACGCATGTTACTTGGGTTCGGGCCAATTCAAGTGTTTGTGTAGAAAGGCAAACGTCCCTAGACCGCGAATGGTATGGGGACCGTTAAAGAATTCGATTGTGGTGGAATCACCGATTCCTAGCTCGTCGTAATGACGCCGGACTTTGGCATATTCCGACGCCACCCACTCATCGGGCGCGACACCATCGCGATGTCCACGCTCGACCATGAACGGGCGCGGCGTCATCATACAGGCAAGCTCGGCATAGCTGGCGATGTTACCCATGTTCCACTCCCAAATTTCATATTCCCCGGTGTAGACGTAACTGGCCCGATAGAGGTTGCTGGTCGTTTTGCCAATCCACTCGTTGAAGTCTGCAGAGCAAATCGACAATGCGTACTCAGGCACAAATGGGGGCACCCGCATTGCTGTTTTGCCACCGTAGGAAATGCCATAAAATGCAATCCGATCACGGTCCACATGCGGCAGCGTGCAAAGCCACTGGAGCGTTCGTTCGTGCTGCGGGATGATGTAACTAAACAGCGATCGTTTCAGCGGGTTGGATTTGCGCTGGATTTCACGAAACGCATCGCCACCGCGATAAGGATTCTGGGGGGCGTAGACAATGAACCCACGCAGCGCAAGTTCAGCAGCAAAACCTCGCCGCAAAAATTGATCCTTGCGTTGCTCCAGTGTACTGGCCGCTGTCCCTTCGAGCCCATGTTGGCAAACGACGACTGGGCGTCGCTCGCCAGGCTTTAAATCGGTCGGCAACAACAAGATGCCAGCAGCGATCACATCGGTAAAGACATCCAGTACCACTTCGTAGCCTTTGAACTTTTCTTCATCGAAAATTAATCGAGAGCGTGGGTTAATCGGTAACATCGCATGGGGAAGCCGCCCGATGACCTCGTCATAAAACTCATCGCGGTAAGACCGAGTGGTGGTTTCCCAGGCAGCGACCGTGCTGCGGTCGGCTTGCCGCCAATGTTCATCGCGAATCCGCGGACTGTCGCGAACCAAGCGTTGATTGCGTTCGACCAATTCATTGACTTGCCTCGCTTGGCGAGCCGACGGATCGGGCAGCGGTAAATGCGAGGTTAGGGCAGCAGCGGTGCCGTTTAGGTGTTCAACATCGAGCCCGATCAAGAACGAGCTCAGTGCCGCTTCGCTGCCGGCAGGTCCGGTCGCCGTGGCGGCCGTGTCGTCACCGCTGATCACCAATTTGATTTGGTCTCGGCGTCCCAACGGTTCGTAGTGGGATTTTGCCCGAGTGAACTCGTCGCGAACCGAGGCAATTTCAGCGGAGTGGATTTGCCCCGGCGCTGCGCCGCCTCGGCGGCCGGCGGTGACAGAGGGTGGTCCATCGACTTCGGGAACTCGGCACGCTTCGATCGTCAGCCGCCGCGGGGCGATCAACGATGCGATGTCGGCGTCGGCAAATTCGCTTAGCAATCCCCAAACATTGCGGTAAATCGGTTCTCGCCAAACGTTTTCACGATTGTCGAAATAGCCGCACACCAACGCCGAATCGATCCGTGGATCGATCGCCGCAGCATACATCCCCACCAGCCCGCCTTCGCCGACACCAAGCACCCCAATCGGCCGAATTACGTTTTTTGAATTTCTTCGGGCGACAAAGTGATCCACGGCGGCAAGCACTTTTTGTACCTCGTATCCGATCACATGCCGTCCGATTTCAAACGAAGTGCGATAAACAAATTCGCGGTGGGGTTGGTTGGTGAAACCGACCAACGGATGTCCCGAGAATTCGCATTCGCGACTGAGCAGCGTTGGAATCAATACCTCGCACCCCTGCTGGACCAACCGCAGTACGAATGGATGGACATCCGCGTTTTCGATCAATCCAACAAATGCCTCGGGGCTCCACTGGGCATCTGGAATCGCGATCACCGTTGCGATTGGATCGCGTCCTTTGGGGGACAACAGCAATCCTTCGCCGGTGACACCGTCCAGGACCGGCCAATTGACTTCGTAAGCGACACAGTGCCCTGAGCTCGCTAAAATCGGCGGCGCCGAATTAAATTGGTCGTGGGATAGCGTCATCCGTATTCCCGGATGATCCACACGCGAATCGACCACACCGATGATCTCGGCAAATCGTTTTCGATTCGGCCGAACGCTTTGCAAATAGTGATCATCGGACGAATAATCACGCTGCCAATGTTGTTGGCGGGTTAATTCGGATCGGCTTAATTCGCGTTCCGCAAAGCGGTTGATTCCACTTACCATCCACACATCGATCGGTTCGTCGACCTGTAGCGGCTGAGTGCCAGGCAACGATTGTCCAAGTTTTAATGCTGTCGGCGTGTGGTCCTCGGCATACGCGGTCCTGAACAACATCAGCGCAAACACGAATGCCACCGAAAGCATAGGGACGAACAACCGAAAGCCGCGATCAGAGATTCGCATCTATAGACTTGAAGGTGAGAGGCGGGCGAGGCAGGAAGTCTTTGCGATGCTATTCTACATCGTTTGCGCCGTCATGTGTGAGCGAGGCCGTTTTGCGGCAATCGGGGGGCAACGATAACACTGTGGGAACTTTCGACGACATCCGCCGCAGGCCGAATCCAAATTGGGTTAACGCTGGATTTGATTGTGCGGCGCCGCGATGACGTATACAATCGAGGCTCCCGCCGAGTGACCATCGTGCTCGCTCTATACACTTGCTCCCGCCTCGCGAAAGTGTGATCGAATGAAATGTTTTGAATTCTTGCGGTTCCGTGTGCCTGTGGTTGGGCTTGGACTCGTGCTTGGTTTTGCCTTTGCGGCGTATTGCGGTCCGCCATCGCACGCCAACGACTCGATCGAGCCCAAAGACAAAGTCGACAATGCCGTTTCCATTGCCACGTTTGATATTGATGCCACGCCGCCGGTCGGATTCATGATGGCCTATGATCGGGTCCGCAGCCATGGTGAACTGGGACTGCGGTGTCGCGGGGTGGTGATCATGGGTGCCGGTGATCCCATCGTGCTGTGTGCGGTCGATTGGATTGGGATCGGGAATCAAAGCCAAGATGTTTTTCGTGATCGCATCGCGAAGGCAGCCAAAACAACCCCGACGCGGGTGGCAGTGCATACATTACACCAGCACGACGCGCCGCGTAGTGATTTTGGAGCCGAGTCGCTATTGAATCAAGTCGGCGCTTCGGACTTAGGAGCACATGACGGTTCATTTGCCCGCCGCGTGATCGATCGCTTGGCGACCGCCATCGAAAGTTCGATCAAAACAGCCCAGCCGGTCACCCATGCTGGTTTCGGATCGGCAGAGGTGCACGAGGTGGCCTCGAATCGTCGACTGCAAAACGAAACCGGCAAAGTGGTGGCGACTCGCTACACTGCGACTCGCGATGCCAAGTTACGTGCGTTGCCGGTGGGAACCATCGATCCAGTGCTCAGTTCGCTATCGTTTTGGAATGGCGATACTCCCGTTGCCGTGCTGAGCTACTACGCGTGTCATCCGCAAAGCTATTATCGCACCGGCATCCCAAGTCCCGATTTTCCAGGCATTGCTCGATTCTTCCGCAGTCAAGATGCTCCCGGTCCCCTGTACGTCCACTTCAATGGTGCAGGCGGAAACATCGGAGCCGGGAAATACAACGACGGATCGAAACCCAACCGTTTGATCCTGGCAAAACGCGTCGCCGACGCGATGCAGCGGTCAATGGAAACTACCGAAAAGTTTGCCATCGGTCCCGATGATGTGAATTGGACCACCGTGGGGGCGGCGCTTCCACCGGCAAAGCATCTCGACCGCGATACGTTGGCCGCGGGCGTGGCATCATGGGACGGCGTCAAATATTGGGGCGCCCCCGACGAATTGGCGTGGCTATTACGCTGCGAAAACGGTCACAAAATCGATTTGGGGTGCTTGTCCGTCGGCAAAGTACGAGTGCTGCATATGCCGGGTGAATTGTTTGTGGAATACCAATTGGCTGCCAAGGCGTTGCGGCCCGATTTGCGTGTCGCGATGGCGGCCTATGGCGACTATGGACCCGGCTATATCGGAACTGCCGAAGCGTACGAACAAGGTGGCTACGAGACCAGCCAAGCGGCATCCAACGTGGCTCCGGAAGTCGAAACCGTTCTGATGGATGGCATCAAGACGTTGTTGCAAGTCAAGGAGGTGGCACAGTGAACGTTCAAAACTTAGAACCGATCCGAAAACGGGTAGCGAAAGTCATCAAAGCATTCGACGCAGCGCGATCGGAGCCGAATTCCGCTACGACGGCATCAACCATGACAAATCATACTTGGTTTTCCGGCCGGCTATTGTTGATGTCAATGTTTTGTTTGACTCCTTTGATGATGTTCACATGCGTTACAGGCGATCTTTCGGCCAAGGAACCTGCCTCGACAAAGCAACCGGATTACTCCGACGAGCTGCCACGAATCGCTCCGACCGATCCGGACGCCTCGCTTTCCACCTTCACCGTGGCCGAGGGATTTCAGATTCAACAAGTGGCGGCAGAACCGTTGGTCGGCAGCCCGGTAGCAATCGAATGGGATGAACACGGGGCGATGTTCGTGTGTGAGATGCGAGGTTACAGCGAAAACCGTGACGATGGTATTTCCAGTATCGCGAAGTTGACTGATTCCGACGGCGACGGGGTCTATGACGAACGCGTCGAATTCGCCAGCGGCTTGTTTTGGCCAACGGCATTGTTTCCGTACGACGGCGGGTTGTTCGTCGGCGATGCCCCCGATCTGTTGTATCTCAAAGACACCGACGGCGACGGAATGGCGGATCTGAAACAGCGAGTGTTGACCGGGTTTGGCACGTCCAATGTCCAAGGATTGATGAATTCTTTTCGCTGGGGGCTCGATAATCGGATTCATATCGCCTGCAGTAGCGTGGGAGGCGAAATTCGTCATGCACACGCAGCGCCGGACGTCGCAGGGATCAGCATCCGTGGACGTGACTTGGCACTGAATCCTCGCACCTATCAATTTGAACCGACCAGTGGTGCGGCGCAGCACGGGATGAGTTTTGACGATTGGGGGCGAAAATTTGTCTCCTCCAACAGTGATCACATTCAACAGGTGATGTACGACGATGCGGACATCGCGCGAAACCCCTTTGTCGTTCCGCCGCCGTCGCGAATTTCGATCGCCGCCGATGGACCGCAAGCCGAAGTGTTTCGCACCAGTCCCGTGGAACCGTGGCGTATCGTGCGAACACGGCTGCGAGTCTCGGGCGCCGTCAAGGGCGTGGTCGAAGGCGGAGGCCGAGCGGCAGGCTACTTTACCGGCGCGACAGGCGTGACGATCTACCGCGGCGATGCTTGGCCCAAGAAGTGGAAAGGCTACGCGTTCGTCGGCGATGTCGGCAGCAATTTAATTCACCGCAAAATGCTCGAACAAAATGGTTTAGAGTTCGTTGCCAAACGCATCGACGACCAAAGCGAATTCGTGACCTCGACGGACATTTGGTTTCGACCGGCTCAATTTGCCAACGCTCCCGATGGAACGCTGCATGTGATCGATGTCTATCGCGAAGTGATCGAGCATCCCTTGTCGCTGCCCGAACAGATCAAAAAGCACCTCGATTTGACTTCGGGACGCGACCGCGGGCGAATCTATCGAATCGTCCCGACGCCTTACAAACACCGTCCGTTGCAAAGTCTCGCCAAAGCAAAGACAGCGGAATTGGTTGAACTGCTTGCCCACGAAAACGCTTGGCACCGCGAAACCGCCGCGCGGTTGTTGTACCAGCGGCAAGACCCTTCGGCGATCGAGCCATTGCGGACGTTGATCCGCGAAAGTTCGTCGCCGCTGGGGCGAATGCATGCGTTGTACGCACTGGATGGACTTGCCGCACTGGATGGGCCGATTCTGCTACGCGGACTGCAGGACACGCATCCGCAGGTGCGACGACATGCGTTGCGGTTGATCGAATCGGTTCCGCTCACTGCGTCGATCCAGCAGCGGCTTGCGGAGCTGACGGAGGACGAATCGATCGAGGTTCGCTACCAGTTGGCGTTTGCGTTGGCAAACACCAAGGGGGACGTCCGCGTGGACAGCTTGATGCGCATTCTCAGTCATGACCCCAACGATCGCTGGATTAACGCTGCGGTGCAAACTGCGGTCGGCGATGACGCCGACAAACTGCTCGCTCGGCTGAGTCAGATCGAAACACTTCAGGGGAAATCGGCAGCGTCGTTCAAACAGCAATTGGAGCAACAGATAGCGTCGCGATCACGTAACGCACATTCCGGTCATGATCGTGATCCGCAATCCCATGTCGCAACGACCGCAGCGGTCCGGTCCCCCGAGTCGGTTGCCAAACGGCAGCGAGTGGTGGCAGCGTATCGCGACGCGCTTTCGATGCCGAGTGACCTGGAACGCGGACGCAAACATTTTCAAAAACACTGCAGCGCGTGCCATCGTGTCGAAGGGGTTGGCCACGAAATCGGTCCAAATCTGGCGACGATAAAATCACGCGGCGAGGAAACTCTATTGACCGCAGTGCTCGATCCAAATCGCGAGGTGAATCCGCAATACATCAATTACGTCGTGGCGACCGTCGATGGAGAAATCGTCTCGGGAATGATCATCGACGAAGGGGCAACAAGTTTGACGTTGCGGCGCGGCGACAACGTGACCGACACGGTGCTGCGAATTGACATCGACGAACTGAAGAACACCGGCTTGTCGATCATGCCCGAAGGATTCGAAGACGCGATGGACAAACAAGCGGTGGCCGATTTGATTGCCTATCTGATGCAAGCGTCTTGAGCAAATCGCGAGGTTGTCAGTCGCGTTTCAATCGGGGTGAGCAAATCAATCGGGGTGAGCAAAGATGAAAACGCGTCAGCGTCACGCGGTCGCGTCGTCGGACTTCGTCACCGTGGCTTGCATGATGGTGAAAAACGAAAGCGGGGTTGGCTTGTAGCAGCGGTCAAACCGCAGCGGCAGTCCCGCGACAACGTCGCGAAGATCCAAGTCGGTTCGCCAACCGAGTCGTCGGGTGATGTTACCGGCCGAATCCACCACTTTGGCAATCAGCGAATTCTCGCTGCGGAAATGGTTGACCATCAAGATCTTTCCGCCCGGCCGACACACTCGCACCATCTCGCTCATCATCGACCGCGGTTTTGACACGACGCTGATGGTGTGAAACGACGTGACCACATCAAAGCTGTTGTCGGAAAACGTCAGCCGCTCGGCATTCATGGGCAACACGTTGACGTGATTCCACTGTTTTTGCTCAATCAGCTGTTCCGCTTCGGCGAGCATTGACTCCGACAAATCGACTCCGGTCAACCGAATGTCGTGCGGATAGCTGTCGAGCGACAATCCGGTGCCAACGCCGACTTCAAGCACCTCGGTGCCCGCGGAGATGTTCATCGCGGCGATCGCGCCACGGATATTTCGCTTGGCAACCGCCGGCCATAATCCTTGATAAACCGGAACCAAATTGTCATACAGCCGGCTGCGGTGCGGTTCGGCAATTTTCGTCTTCTTCGGTGGCGAAACAGTGCTCATTGGTCCTGAAACCCTGTGAAAAACTCAGTCATGCTGATTCAATATCAATGCTGGCTTACCCTACGTTTCGCCCGCGTTGCCTCGAAAGCATTGCAGTTTTTGTGCGAGTGTCAACTCGCACGCAGCAACGCCTCAGAGACCGTTAAGTCCTTATTAGGATAGCGTTTAGGGGATCGAGACAAACAGCCCCAATGCCGATTTTGAACCGATCTATTACACGTCTATTACAAATTGACGGGCGTTTGGAAGTCCAATAACAGAAAAGGTCCCCTCGTTCAGGTGGTTTTGGCGGCGATCGCCGCGAGGAACGCTCGGTTGAAACCGAACGTTTGCAGGCGTCATTCGCTCGCTTTCCCCTACGTGGGACGCCTGATTGCGTCAGACGTTTTGGCCAACGCTTTGAAGCGTTTTTTCGTAGCTACCTTCGCCAGAAGGTGGTGATTCGCATTGCACGGCGGCCATCCATGCTTTTCCACGCTCTGGCGAGCGTAGCTACAAAACGCAAAAGCAATTGCGTCTATTCGTCCGCAACGGCGGGTTCGGGAGGCAACCGTTTGCCGCTCCAAAGCGACCGCACAGGGGGCCCGAATGCGTAGTAGCAGAACGCGATCGGCAGCGCGACCCAGTGCAACAGAAAGCCTCCGACAATCGCAAACAACGCCTGCCCAAATTGATGCGTCGACCAACGTCCACTGACCAATTGCTGGAACACGTGCGGGTATTGGAAGCGGGATGTCATCAAATAAGCCAGCACCACCGCCAAAAACGGGATCACATAGTGCGCTGCAATCAACGCGTATTGGGCGAGATGATGCACAAATTCGGGGTAAAACGGGTCGGTCGCGATCGATGCCACGTCGGGCATTGCGATCGCAAACGCGGCGATGGTTCCTGCGGCGGCCGGACTCGGAAGCCCTTCGAAGCCGTCATGAGGATCGTCGTCGTCGGTTTCGACGTTGAATCGAGCCAAGCGAATCAGCACGCAAAGTGTGAACAGGACTCCGATCGTCCAGCTGAGTTTCTCGGGAAAAACGTCGCTGATTCTCCAGACGATCACGGCCGGTGCGGTCCCAAAGGTGATCGCGTCACACAAACTGTCCAATTCGCCTCCGAATCGGCTTTCCTGGCCCGTCAATCGAGCTGCTGAGCCGTCCAGCGCATCGAAAACCATGCCGACAAAGATCAAAACGCCGGCGACAAACAGCTTTTCCTCGGGTTCGCGTGCCAACGAATCGCTCATCGCCACCGAGATCGCAGCCATCCCACAGACGGCGTTGCCAAGCGTCAAAAGGGTGGGCAAGACGGCGAGATTGAACTTTCGTTTGCGGCGTTTTCGGTTCTTCTTTGACAACAATCGCTTACCCAGCCGAACCTTTTCACGTCGTTCCGAACTGTCCGATCCGTCGAGCGGCTCCGACAACTCGGGGTCGATCGCCGCATCGATTTCGTTGGATTCGTCAACGGGGGCATCGACCGATTCGTCGCTAGAACGCCTGCGGGAACGGCTGCCAAACAAACTTCGTTTGAGTTCACTCATGGATTTGTATTGCGATTCCAACTTGGATGGTGCCGGCGATTCCGGCGGCGGGGATTGGGGAACGCCAGCGGCACGGCGATGTTTTTTCAGCTCGGGATGTCTGGTTCGGACGCGGGGCAGTCCATTGAGGCGATTCGGGCGTTTGGGGGACGTGTTCGGCGCTCGGTCTGTTTTCTCAGCTTAATCATACGTCGCAGCAACGCAGCGTCGAAAACGCCGGTTCGGCGATTTCCGGTCAAGTGGTTCGATTTTTCACGTCGTACCGATTACCAACGCCTGGCCTCTTGATCGTGTCTGCAAATGCACCGCTACCGGTACTCATGGTCCACCAGCGTATCCGCTATAACAGCAGTATGTCGATATGCGAAGCTACCGGAGAGAGAAGACGTCCATGATGACCCCCCGTTATTTGATGCCCTTTGATACGCGACGATCACTGCATCGGTTTACCGATGTGTTGATCATCGGGGGTGGGCTAGCCGGTTTGCGAGCCGCCAATGCGGTCGAATCCAATCGCTCGGTATTGGTCGTCACCAAAGACAAACTGCGCGAATCAAATAGCAATTATGCGCAAGGGGGCATCGCCGGGGTTGTCGATCCCGACGACCGTTTCGAAGACCACGTCATCGACACCATGGATGCCGGTGGAAATCTGTGTGATTGCGGCACCGTCGATATGGTGATTCGCGAAGGCCCTCGCAGGATCGAAGAATTGATCCGCTGGGGGACGCGATTTGACGAAGCCGATGGCATCTTGGCACTTGGTCGCGAAGGAGGCCACAGCCGTGAACGGATCGTGCACGCGCAAGGCGATTCGACCGGAGCCGAGATCATGCGTGCGGTCATCGATCGCACTCGCAGTTTGCCGAACGTCGAAATTTGGGATAACGCCTTTACCGTCGACCTGTTGACCTACGAAGGACGTTGCCGCGGCGCGATCATCGTCGGGCCTGACAACCGACCGTTGATGGTGTGGGCCAAAGAAACGATTCTTTGTACCGGAGGGGCCGGGCAAGTTTATCGTGAATCGACCAATCCGCCCGTTGCAACCGGCGATGGGCTGGCGATCGCGTATCGCGCCGGCGTGCAATTGCGTGACATGGAATTTATCCAATTTCATCCCACCGTGCTGTACATCGCAGGATCATCACGATCATTGATCACCGAAGCAATTCGAGGCGAGGGCGCCCACTTGGTCGACGCATCCGGGCACCGATTCATGCCCGAGTATGATTCGCGCGCCGAATTGGCGCCGCGCGATGTCGTCAGCCAATCGATCATTCGTCAGATGAACGTCACCAAACATCCCTGCGTCTACTTGGACTTGGCACATCTGGACGCCGAGAAAGTTCGCAAGCGTTTCCCGGGGATCGCGCAGGCGTGTGCCAAGTTTGGGCTGGACATCACCAGCGACCGCATTCCGGTACGCCCCGGAGCCCACTACATGATTGGCGGAGTGACGGTGGACCGCCAAGGCCGCACGAGTTTGCCGGGTTTGTGGGCCGCCGGCGAAGCGACTAGCAGCGGGCTGCACGGGGCCAACCGACTGGCCAGCAACAGTTTGCTCGAAGGCTTGGTGTATGGCGCCCATGCGGGTGAAGCCGCCTCGCGAGCGGCAGCTGAAAGTGTCAACAAGCTCGAAGCGCTGCCGATTCAGCATCCGATTCATTTGCAGCGTGAATCGTTTGACGTCGCCGACGTGCGAGTATCGCTGAAGAGTTTGATGGGACGATGGGCCGGAGTGGAACGTGACGCCGGAGGGCTGCGTGAAGCCGAGGATTCGATCCGCTCGTTTGCCGCCTACGTCATGTCTCGGCAATTTGATACGGTCGAAGGCTGGGAACTACAAAACATGCTGTTGGTCGCTTCGTGTGTTGTCCGCTCGGCGCTGGCCCGGAATGAATCACGCGGCGTTCATTTTCGATCGGACTTCCCCCACACTGATGACGACAATTGGCGTCGACATCTGACGCAACAGATTGACGTCGATGGCGGACACCCAAAAATAGGGGAACCGCTTGAACCCAACGAGATCACACGATCGAATTAGCATTCATCTCAAGGAAAGGGAACTGCAATCATGATCGAAGAAACCGTTAACAATCTGATCAGCGATCCCGGCGAAGTGCCGTTTGTCGTCCATTCGAAGGTCCGCGGTCCGATTCGAGATTTGACATTTTTGCAGCGGGCGTTGTTGTTCGCCGAATTGTCGATGATTGCGTATAACGACGAAGACGAAGCGAGGCGTGCCGCAAAAGTCGCCGGCTTTGACGACGTGACCTTCTACGACCGTGACGGGTCCCAAGCGTATCGTTTCCGGAACGATTTCGACTGCGTGATCGCATGCCGGGGCACCGAACCGAACGAATGGAATGATATCCAAGCCGATGCCAACGCAGCATCAGTGGTCGCCGAAACGATTGGCAAAGTCCATCGCGGATTTAAACGCGAAGTGGACGACCTGTGGCCGATGATCGAAACCGCGCTGATGAGTAACGAACAACCACTTTGGTTTTGTGGGCATTCGCTCGGCGGAGCGATGGCGACGATTTGCTCGGGCCGCTGTTTTCTGTCACATATTCCATCGAATCCCGAGCAACTTTATACCTACGGCAGCCCACGGGTCGGCGATAACCGTTACGTTAACTACGTAGCACTCGATCATTTTCGCTTTGTCAACAACAACGATATCGTCACCCGTGTTCCCCCGCTGCTGCTCGGCTATCGCCACTGCGGCAGCGAGGTTTACATTGATCGCCATGGGCGACTTGGGAAATTGAACATGTTGATGCGGCGCCGCGATCGATGGTGGGGATTCATCCACGGTTTGCGTCGCTGGAAAATCGACCATTTCAGCGACCATTCAATCCACAATTACATCGCGGCCATTTTGGATGCGGTTCAAGCCGAGCAAGTCGAACTGGGAGGCGGCGGCGTCGCCAAAACCGGTGCGGAATATGCCGGCGACGAGCGTGAATACACTGAAGAGGAACGAGTTGATTTGCCCCATTTGAAACCACGCATGACGACCTTCGAAAAACAACCCAAGTCATCTGAAGATGGCTTCGACACGAATGAAATGAGAGTTCAGGGATGAGCGGTTCGCAACAGAGTCAAAAACACCGACCCGAGGTTGGCACGACCCAGCCCAACGCGTCTGGGCATGTCGAGATCGACGGCGTTCGTTTGAAACTGTCGCATCCTTATGAAGCGGCCGGGCAATGGATCGGTCAACAAGAAGTGTTGATGCAATTGTTGGCCTGCTGGATATCGGTCGACGATTCAGATCTGCCGCTAACGCCGCGATTGATCGGTTCGCCTGGGGTGGGCAAGACTCAATTGGCGATCGCAGCGGCCAAAGCGCAAGGGCGTCCGCTGTACATTTACCAGTGCACTGCTGACACGCGGCCCGAAGACCTGCTGATCACTCCGGTGCTAAGCCAAGGTGGCGAGATCGCCTATCACGCGTCGCCGCTTGTCACCGCGATGATCACCGGCGGCATCTGCATTTTGGACGAAGGCAACCGGATGAACGAAAAGTCGTGGGCATCACTTGCGCCACTGCTGGACGGGCGCCGTTACGTCGAATCGATCGTCGCCGGGATCACGATTCATGCTGAAAAGGAATTTCGGGCGACCGTGACGATGAACCAGGACGAGTCGACGTTTGAGATTCCTGATTACATCATGAGTCGTTTGCAGCCCACGCTCAGCGTCGGGTTTCCGAGCAAGCAGGATGAAATGTCGATCCTGCAGTACCATTTGCCGTTTGCTCAACCCGAGATGTTGGCGATGACGGTCGAGTTCCTGCAGCATTCGCACGAACTGAAGCTCGATTTTTCGCCTCGCGACGGCATCAATCTGCTGCGTTTTGCAATCAAGCGAATGATGCAAGACAAGAATCATCCGATCAGTGCCGACGAAGCGTGGCAAGAAGCGCTGGAGAAATGTCTCGGCGAAGAAGCGGTGGATCTTGAAAGTTTAGCGCAGCGTCGCAAACGCACGCTCGGCGGCGACGCCGTGCCACTCGGACTCGCCGATCTGTTCTTCGACCCCGATGACCCGCTGCACCCCGACCGCGACGACGACGACGATGACGACGATGACGACCTCTAATCGCAAACCGGCCAACATCGAAGACAATTCCCCGTAGTGGATCTTGCTAAAGATCCCGCGCCAAAACGACCGTCAACCACACCCAACCGCCCCCATTCAATCACAACTCCGCATCGCGGCAGGTGTTCTCTTTCGTAGACCAAAAGGCCGATTGCTCGGACAATTTGAACAGGAGCAAACCGAGGCAACAGAGTTACAAGTCTCGTAATTCTCCATCAGCCACCTCTCCCAAACGCAGCACGGGAGAGGTCGGACGGGCCCACAAGGCCGCCCGTAGTGGATCTTGCTAAAGATCCCGCGTCAAAACGACCGTCAACCACAGCCAATCGCCCCCATTTAATCACAACTCCGCATCACGGCAGGTGTCCTCTTTCGTAGACCAAAAGGCCGATCGCTCGGACAATTCGAACAGGAGCAAACAGAGAAAACAGAGCCACAAATCCCCCCCCCTCTCTGTTACCTCCCTTTCCTTCTGTTCAATCATTTTGGGAGGCATCCTTCCCCGCCGAGCCACGCTCATCCATTTTAAAATTTACAATTGTCAATTTAACTTTTTCAATTCTCACTCCCTCCCCAACATCGCTGCAAGCGACTAGCAATCGCAGTGCGCAACAAGGGCAACAAACATCATCCTCAAGTCCCGACAGGGACGGCATGCTGTAGCCCACGGCGTGAGCCGTGGGTTACAAAACAACGCAAGAATGAAAGCCCCGAAGGGGCGACAGGAAAGACCGACGTCAACCGCGATCCGGCCAGTTATCTTGCACTCGCGCACCCGCAGCGCCGTAAAAAAACAGGCCCGCGAATAGACGCAAATGAACGCGAATGTTCGCTTCCTCTTAGCGGCCTCAGCCTAAGCCAAAATACCGCCCCCACAACACCTTTCCAATCTCCACCACCCCGCATCAATTCCACGTCCGGTCCGGCTCACCCCACCCTCCCGTAGTGGATCTTGCTAAAGATCGCGCCCCAAAACGACCGTCGCTCACACTCAGCCGCCCCCATTAAATCAGAGCAGATGCCCCCGCCGCAGACGCAAGCAACAAATGCGCGGTCTGTTTTGAACAGGAGCAAACCGAGGCAACAGAGCGACAAATCACGTATTCTCCATCAAGCCACCTCTCCCGAGCGCAGCACGGGAGAGGTCGGACGGGCCCCTCAAGGCCACGTCCGGGTGAGGGCCTGCCGCGGTCTCACTCGCACCCCGCACCGTCCAGCCCCACCCTCCCGTAGTGGATCTTGCT
Organism: Novipirellula caenicola; assembly: GCF_039545035.1. Classification (NCBI taxonomy): domain Bacteria; kingdom Pseudomonadati; phylum Planctomycetota; class Planctomycetia; order Pirellulales; family Pirellulaceae; genus Novipirellula; species Novipirellula caenicola. Next base: position 78,912 of record NZ_BAABRO010000001.1, on the reverse strand, counting down.
AAAGATCCCGGCCCCAAAACGACCGTCAACCAAGCTCAGCCGTCCCCATTCAATCAGATCAGATGCCGCCGCCGCAGACGCAAGCAACAAATGCGCGGTCTGTTTTGAACAGGAGCAAACCGAGGCAACAGAGTCAAAAGTCACGTATTCTCCACAAGCCACCTCTCCCGAGCGCAGCACGGGAGAGGTCGGACGGGCCCTCAAGGCCACGTCCGGGTGAGGGCCTGTCTCGGTCTCGCTCGCACCCCGCACCGTCCAGCCCCACCCTCCCGTAGTGGATCTTGCTAAAGATCCCGCCTCAGGACAACCGTCAACCACACTCAGCCAAGTTGGTTCAATCACAGCAGATGCCCTCGCCGCAGAAGCAAGCAGCAATTACGCGGTCTTAGTTGGACAGGAGCAAGCGGAAGGAACAGAGCCACGAATCACCTCATCTTCGTCGTCTCCCTCAACCTCCTGTTCAATCATTTTCGGAGGCGTCCTTCCCCGCCGAGCCACACCCATCCATTTTAAAATTTACAATTGTCAATTTAACTTTTTCAATTCTCACTCGCTCCCCAACATCGCTGCAAGCGACTAGCAATCGCAGTGCGCTACAAGGGCGACAAACATCATCCCCAAGTCCCGGCAGGGACGGCATCCCGTAGCCCACGGCGTGAGCCGTGGGTTACAAGACAACGCAAGAATAAAAGCCCCGAAGGGGCGCAGGAAACGCTTTATCTCCGTCCCCTCCCTCACCTCCTGTTCAATACTTTCCCCCGCTTCCAATCACCTCGTGTTTCTTTGCTTCGCAGCAGCAAACCCATTTTCCAAACAATTTGCTTGCAACGGCGATTCGGATCGCCAATAATCCGTCTTCGTGATTGCGGTGAACCTCAGCGGAGTGCCACCCAAGTAACCGAAGGTGCAAGCGGAAACAGCCTCCACTGTCTCTTCAATTTCCAATTGTCAATCCAATTTTCTCAGTCCTTCCCCGAGCCTACCATCGTGGCCGCGTCCCGCCACAGATCGGCAATCAGCTGATCTAGCGGATAAATCACCACAGATGTCGTCATTTCGGTTCACGCGGTAACACTCCACCGCCGGCTGGGCGAGTGCGTCGCGGCAACGTCACCGCGGGAACCAGGTTCGATCGTTTTCCGAAAGTCCGCTAGGGGCAGCGAGTTTGCCTCAAATTACAACACCGAGATGAGCGTCGTCTCCCGGATGCTCTTGAGTGATAAAACCCTATATCACTCGACTCACGATGCTACCGAGTGATATAACCCAAGCGACTGGACTCACCGAGTGATATAAGGTCCAATCGGCTTATATCACCCGACTGACCCGGGGTTAAAAAGATAGTTCTGGCAATGAAGAAATCGTACTCGTGCTCGTACTCAGGCGCAGCCGGTACTCGTACTCGAAATGGGGTACCGATGACCAAACCAATCTTCGACCACGATCGACTTGATGTTTACAGCCTGTCGATTGACTACGTCGCTTCATCGTTCGCCGTCGCGAGGGATCTTGTCGGCCTTCATCGTCGTGCGCGCGACCAATGGCTTCGCGCCGCCCAATCGATTCCGCTGAACATTGCCGATCGCCCGCACCGACGCTGTCTCCGAATCCAACGCAGAGTACAATGCTGCTGACGAGTACGAGTACCGCGATGCTGAGTACGAGCACGAGCACGAGCACGAGCACGACGCACAGCCAGAACCAAGAATTGCACCGAAGGACGCGGCGCAGTTGTTCTCCAAATCAATGTCCACCGCGCGTCCTCGGTGAATTCAAACGTTATCGCAATTGATGGATAGTCATTACCCACCACCGGATTTCGCAGCTTCGATCTACGAAGGTGTGTTCGAGGTTGCGCGCGAGAAAGTTGGCGACGGACTTCACGATATCGTCAACTCACGAGCGACCTTTGTCGATGACGACGTTTTGCGCGTACTCCAAGCGGTTGTGTCGTGGAAAACAGAAAAGGGCATTCCGCTAAACCGACCTGATGCGATGGTTGCTGCGAACGCCTCACTACACATGGCCGTCAACAGTTCTGGGTTTCGCAAGTACTTTGAAACTCCCGCCGGCGATGATTGGTTTCACATTCGCGATATTCTATCACTTGGTGATGACGTTTCCGCGGCGACCGCGTTTACCAACGTGCTTGAGCTATTTCCAGATTGCGAACCATCACGTTTTACTGCTTCGAGGCAGGATCAGATCGATCTAATCGACGAAACACACCCCGACATTGATGTGTTCAATTCGCATGACCGGATCAGGCACCCAATGAACTACCCGTCGGATGATACATTGTTCAAATCACTACTTGCGTTGCCAGACCAGCCGTATTTACCACCGCCAAATATGCGATAACCATCTGTTGCAACGGAGGGCGCGATTTGACGTTTTCGAGGTGGTGAGTCGTTCGCGCGGCCCCGCTGAACCGTGCCGTTCTGCCAATGAACCTAACATGAATCCTAGGCCAGACGAGAAAATCTACAACAACGTGATCTGGGACATTCGCCGAAGTTCGATGACTCCCAAAAACTGGCGATACACCCGAATCGAAAACCATCACGATGAGGTACTCAATTTATTCGGTGCTTCAGATGGCGAGCGCGCCGTAGTGACTGCGATAACGTCCAACGCCAACTGGTACGCGCTGACGACCCGCCGGCTCGTTGGCGTTTCATACGATGGCCCGTTCGACATTCCCGCGCACCTGATGACAGACTGCACGTTTGGGGATAACCCCAAAGGATATGACAACGTCACACTTTCGGTCGCAACCATCTCTCAATCCGGAGTGGCGACAGCCACATTCGAGTTCGAGACAGGGAAGGCGTGGATGGCGCCTGAAAACTATGTATCATGGTGGATACGCAAGTTCCCGATTCTCGATGTGTTCAAGTTTGACCCCGCTACGAGATGAAGGCAGAACAATACCGTGCACGCGTAGCACGGCTTGCGCGGTTTTACAAAGTGGAAAGTCGTCTCTCCGTGCCCGGTGACCGCCGTCGTTATCCAGCTAAGGACACAATCTTCGCAGATTCAAACCCACCTACTACTGACACACTCGAATCAAGGATCGCAACCGCGATCTGGAGATGGAAATTCGCTTCGGTCGATCAGCGCCCTTCAATCGTTACGGATTCAAAGCTCGCTTCTATGCTCGAATTCTGGTTTCCGTTTTCGCAGATCGAGCAGACCCAACGACTGGGAACGTGGTGCGATGGGATACCGCTCTTGAATGTTGATCAAATAGATCGCGTCACATTCTTCCTGTCTGGAGTTGGATGCTTCCCCCATCAATTCGCGCCATTCGAAACAGAATGGCGTTTCAAGAACCGCCGAGATCGCACACCTGAATCAATTACTTTGCGTCTTGGTTACGTCGCTCCAGAGAATCAACAATCCGCTCGACAAAACCCACAGCCGCAACGCATATATGATTCGCGACCAACAAAGAATTCTGACTGGATGGTTGCCGTCGAACTGACCGAATCCTGACACAAATCGCTGGATGGCAAAAAAATGCACCGGAGCGGCGGCTTCCGGCGTTTTCAAATGGAGAGTCACTTGTCGCCGCCCGGTGATTTTAGACGTTCCCCGACAGATTATCACTCTGCTTACATTCGTCTCTCTTCCGTAGTGCCGTGTTGCTGATCGTGATTCTTGCGTTCATCGCAACGACTGCCTTCTATCGTCAGGCGAAGGCTGTGAACGTTCATCCAGGCAAAGCCGCAAGTATTCCGTTCAGTGCTGCTGGCTTGTTTCTGATCGCCGGGTACTGCAATTCGTTCACGCTCAACACTTTTGCAACGTGGGTCGACGTTGCCCCCGCAATCGTTCACATCATGGCGTTCATGGCCAATTTGTTCTTGACACTTGCGTACCTGTTGCTGATTCGCCGAAATTGGCTCGTGCTGACAACTGGTGGCAACACGGATTCGCGCTGATTGACGGCTGATCGCGTTCGTTGTGGCTTGACGCGGATTTGCTGTCTGTTACTGCGTTCGGTATGATTGGGTTCAAATCAACCGTGGTGGCTGACGAATCTACACTGCAATAGCGGGGAACCATGAAATGCACGCGAGGACGGGTAGACCGTTCCCGCGTCTGCTTGCAAATCTTTCGCCCGTCCCCCGTGATTTCTACCGTTCTGCAATACAATGACCGCGACAAGACCGTCTGACGATGAGCTCAGTGGGATGACCGTAAACGAACGGTTATTCGCATGCGGTTTGTTGGACGCATGGGATGAAGCGGCAATGAATCGAGATCGACCGCAGATGATTGCCTTGTTGCTTCAAACGGCGATCGAACGCGACCAAGCGGAACGCACGACCGATGCCGTTCTAAAGAATCCGACAATGTATGGCTTCTGAACCAGTGTCTTACGAGTGCTTCGATGCGTTAACGGCGTCGTTACGAAACGATGGACTGTCCAATGAGGCTGATAGGTTGCACGTCCTTCTTCATGAAGTGGCGTGGACGACCGGATCAGAACTGCTTAGAGAACTCGGCCAAGAACTGAAGAGGATTGAGCAGGAAGGATCGCCGAAGAGGTCAACCACATCGCTAGAGCAGATTGAAGAGTGCTTCAAGACGGTTTTTCGCGGATGGTCAGACTTTCCAAGATAGAACGAATGCAGAACAATTGCGTGAACGTGCGGACTGGCAAGGTCTGATTGACGAGCGGGTGGGAATCCCGCCTGGGTAAGTGCTAGCCACACGCCCAGTATCGAGTGTTGCAGGCTGCGTATAGACATCATTAGCTAAAGTCGCAGTTTGAAGCGTACACGGCAGAGGTAGTGAGGATGAATGGATCGCAGGTGGTGTGCGCGACTGTGAATGGGATTAGCTCCGAAATTTTGTCAATGTTGGATCCTGCCCAAGGTTTGTTCACGCCCCAAGGCAACACCGTTTGTAGCATCAATGGCGAGTTGCAAACGGAGACCCGGAGTCGGCGCCCCATTCGCGCTATATAACACGTCAGCCAGGCAACCAGTGAGGCCCTGAAGTTCTTGATTCGATTATGACTTGCAATCACAACGAACCGAGTATGCCCGAGAAGTGGAATAAGCGACGAAGGCAAATGACTCTCAGGGATTCGGATGGCCGCATAGTACCGCAGCCGCCCAAAGTCCAATTGGGTAGCGAGAAGCCGGGTAATACCGGTGTAGGGAAGGCGGTCAGGATTTTACGCGACTTTGAGAGTCCATCGTTCGCACCCAGTGGCGAATCGCGGTGTAGCGTTCTCGACTTCGCAGCGTTTATTTGGACGAACAGCGAGTGTCATCTGCTCGATCGTGTCCTGTGTGGATCGTATTCCAGCGATTTCAGCGTGGTACGTCGGCAAACAGGTTCGTAGCTCACTGTGGACGTAGGTGAAATCTGGGAGCTGGATGCAATAACACGGCACGTCCGGATCTGAGAGGGGCCGAGGGTCAATGAGGCAGGGTTAAAATCTTGTGACACCACAATGGGAATCCAGTGGCAAACAGGGAACACAAAGCTTCACCTAAACCAAAGAGACCCCGGTCTACTCGCCGCGGAGTCGCCGACCGCGCGGTTTCCAAATGGAGAGTCACTCGCGGCGACCGGGTGATCGTTGAACGTTCTGGCAATGAAGAAATCGTACTCGTGCTCGTACTCAGGCGCAGCCGGTACTCGTACTCGTACTCGTACTCGTACTCGAAATGGGGTACCGATGACCGAACCAATCTTCGACCACGATCGACTTGATGTTTACAGCCTGTCGATTGACTACGTCGCTTCATCGTTCGCCGTCGCGAGGGATCTTGTCGGCCTTCATCGTCGTGCGCGCGACCAATGGCTTCGCGCCGCCCAATCGATTCCGCTGAACATTGCCGATCGCCCGCACCGACGCTGTCTCCGAATCCAACGCGGAGTACAATGCTGCTGACGAGTACGAGTACCGCGATGCTGAGTACGAGTACGAGTACGAGTACGACGAACAGCCAGAACCAAGAATTGCACCGAAGGACGCAGCGCAGTTGTTCTCCAAATCAATGTCCACCGCGCGTCCTCGGTGAATTCAAACGTTCCCCGACTGGAGTAGCTATCGCATGAGGAATCCACGAACTCAGATGATCTGTGTGCCATGAACCGTTTTCGCTGGTTCCTTTTGCTGACGGTTCTTGCGCTCGCATCAGTTCCGTTGCTGCTATCGCTAGTCACGATTAGCGGCGGTTCGACATTCGATTCACCTGATGGCAGGTATCGCTTGAGCACATGGTCAAAACTTAGCGATGATTTCGGTGGTAAATACACGGTTGAATTGTTCACCAGTGACTCCTTACGGCCGATTCGATCTGTATCCGTTCGTGTAGCGTCAACCGAACGTACACCGGTAATGCGTGGCGGTTGCCATGCACGTTGGGACATGGCTGCTGGTACGGTAGACCTGCTGGTCGACGACCGTCCTGAATTGCGGCTTTACTTTACATCGGATGCAGATGTTGATGACACGATAGGCGGGGACCCGTCGGTTGCACCGGAGGCCGTGAATTGACGTTTTTGAAATGGCGAGTCGCTCGCGCGGCCCCGCAAAACCGCACCGTTATCCGACTGAAATGAACGCAAAGCTAGCACCCTCCTTCCTGTTGACCCTACTTGTGCTAATGCACGGTTGCGCGCACGCGGAAGAGCCACCGTCCGTTAACGATGCATGGGGGCCGGTGGCTCACAGGGTTGACGAACAAGGGTTTCGCTGGACCGAACGAAGGTCCCCGACACTTGGTCTCATCGCACGTACTGCAACACGGCACAAAACTAGGAGCGACCCGAATTCTGAGCGTGAGATAATTGTAAATGGCATATCAACGGACGAGGAATTCCCGCGACACATCTACAACGACTGGGTGTACCCAAACGGGACGCGACAACGCGAATTCCCTCCCCTTCCACCATACAAGTGCTACTCCATAGTCTCCGCCAAGCAGGTTGAGTATTTTTCGGTCGAAGACCGCAAAACGCGGAAGTGGCTGGCCGTGTTTGTTTTCGACGCACAGCAGCGATTGATTCTTGATCCAATCCAAAATGATCTGTCCGCTTATGATTCTGCTCGGCTCTATGGAGGATTTTCACCGAAGAAGAAAGCCAAACCGGGCGGATAACCATCGTATTCAACGGAGGACGGGTGGCACACGTTTTGGTATGCTTGCAAGTCTTTCGCCCGTCCCCGCTGATGCGTAGCGTTATTTGACTGAGTGATTTTGATTTGCAGTGATTGCTATTTCTCACGAGGTCGCGTTTGTGTAATTTTTAACACTACCTTAACCGCTACTGGAGAATTCGATGCGTTTACCTAAAGTTGCTTTTTCGTTAACCACTATTCTACTGCTTGCCGCGGTGTCGTCGCCTTGGATCCTGCCTCTCGCGTTTGCCGAAAACCCAATCCCTGCAAAAGAAGTCGCGAAAACCTATCCCGTCACTTATCGCACAGCGGATCTTCCGGTTTGGACGAAGGATGGAAAGTGGAGCCCTGAGTTGCTCATGACCCTGATTCAATCCGCGATCTCACCGACAAGCTGGGAGGCAGCTGGTGGAACATCAGCAATGGCTCCCTACCCCCAGAACAGCTCAATTGTCATTTTAACGACATCTGAGAATCATGATGAACTGCAGTCACTGCTAAACCGATTTCGAAACTAACCTGTGCAGTGATTCTGGCTGGCAGGCGAACGTCCCTCGCTCACAATTGGCTTCGGAGTTTTGCGGTTGCTTCGGCCATGCGATGGATCGATTTTGCCGAACGCGACGCAGTGGCGAGACCGGCATAGAGCCTGCTAGCGGGAAGGCAACAATCCCGTGAACCGGAATCGCGTGTCAAACGTTTTGGCGATGGTAGACTTTTTCGACGCGACCCGGTTACGGGTGGCGTTTCCCGACTGCAATTCTTTCCGTCTACGACCCAACGTTTACTTACATGACATTTCGCTTCCCTGGATGGGGCATCGGGTGGTTCACTCCGCTGCTTGCACTTTTCGCACCCGTAGTTGCCTACGGATCTTTTGTTGACGGCTCAAGAGCATTCGGTGTTTTCTGGCTGTCGGTTGGGCTGTTCGCTGCACTTACTTGGTTCCAACAACGCTGGGCGGCAATTCCGCTCATCATCTACTTTCTACTTGCGTTGACCGGGATTGCGATGTCATTCACCGCGACTGGCTTCTCGGTTTCAATGCTTGGCAAACTGCTATTCTCTTGCAGCGGCATCTACGAACTCATAGTTTGGTATCGTTCTCCACGTGATGAATTGTTTGGTGACCTGGATTCGGAAGATTTACCGTGACATCGCACCGGCAATCCAAAGCTGCGGATAACAAGTCCGTGCAAATTGAGGACGGCATCAGGTTTTTACAAATGGCGACTCGACTCGCCGTCCCAGGTGACGGCCACCGTTCTTGCGGGATCGTGCACATCCAAATGGGGGCGAAATGGTTGCTCAGGTCTCGAACGTTTTTTTCAGTTCACGTCGGCAGTGACATCGTATCGGGCGAACGTCACTTTCATTAAAATTTCCTGATAGTTCAGGCCTTCTTGTCGGACCGATGCGTGGTTGGATTTAACCACAGATTAACTCAAATGGACACAGATGTGGTTGATCGCGAATCGTATCTGTGTGCATCTGCGTGTATCTGTGGTTGTTAATAACGCCTGGAATGCCACGCCGCTAGATCGCTGCGTTTCCGATTCTTCATTGTCGTTTGTTGCTCGAGCCTATTTCGGTCGCTATCCTGAGGTTCATTGATCGCCGTCCGATTGGCGATTCGTTCGCCACGCAGGCCCATCGCAAGAACCAGCGTGTGCACCCGAGTGACGGCAACGTGTTTTCGTGTGCACAAAGTCTTGGGGCGCCGCCAGGTGACCGCCAACGTTCTTGAGGGATCGTACACATCCTAATGGGGGCGAAATGGTTGTCCAGGTCTCGAACGTTTTTACCAGTTCACGTCGGCAGCGACATCGTATCGGGCGAACGTCACTTTCATTAAAATTTCCTGATAGTTCAGGCCTTCTTGTCGGACCGATGCGTGAGTTGGGTTTAACCACAGATTAACTCAAATGGACACAGATGTGGTTGATCGAGAATCGTATCTGTGTGCATCTGCGTGTATCTGTGGTTGTTAATAACGCCTGGAATGCCACGCCGCTAGAACGCTGCGTTTCCGATTCTTCATTGTCGTTTGTTGCTCGTGCCTCCTTCGCTCGCTATCCTGAGGTTCGTTGAGCGCCGTCGGATTGGCGGTTCGTCCGCCACGCAAGCCTATCGCAAGAACCAGCAGGGTGCACCCGAGCGACGGCAACGTGTTTTCGTGAACGCAAAATCTTGGGTCGCCGCCAGGTGACCACCACCGTTCTGCCATTAAAGTGACCGCACGGTTTTTCGCTGTTTCCATTCTTCTCGCAACGATTGGGTGCCAGCGTATCACAGATGCACCCACCAACCCCACTTTGATATTAAGCAAGATGCCCCAGATTCAGCTTCTCGAAAACGGCGAACATCAATTGCGACGTGCGCATTGGATTAGCATCGCAAAATCCGATCCGTCACTCACGGAGCCACTGCCTCGAATGGGACACCACCCGGCGAATGGAGAGCCGATGCCACTTCGATTGCCTCCCGACGAACGCGCAATCAAACGGAACGGTGAGGTAGTCGGGCGATTCGTCTGGTCTTCGTTTTCCTATCCTGGCCCAGATTGGGATGACGATTTGGGCGTCGTCCTGGTGAACTGCGCAGAAGGTCAAGAATCCTACGTCCACGAAATCGCAAAACGATTCGCAAACGAGATGAGTGCAGAATTGGTGCTCGATTAGCTCTTGCGATACAATTGAATTTGTGCCGCAAAAAGGAAGCACCAGACGATGCATCTGAGTCGCCGAGCTGAGTTTATTGAAGTGGTGAATCGATCGCCGCGACCACGTGATCGTTATCGTTCCCCGACAAAAGTTTGAGCTAAATGATCCGATTGCGAAATGGCGTTACCTTGTTCGAGCTGATCATTGTGATTGTAATTGTCGGCATTCTAATCGCGATCGCGTTTCCGGCGATCCAGCGAGCTCGTGAGGCGATGCGTCGAAGCCAGTGCCAAAACAACCTGCGGCAACTCGGGCTCGCTATTCAGAACTACCACTCTAGCCACAGGCAAGTTCCTGGTCTCTACAACTATTCTCCGTCCCCGATTAACGAATTTCATTGCCACTCTTGGCGTTCCGCTGTCTTGCCTCAACTGGGCCGGAATGACGTGCTGCAGGCTCTTAGGATCGATCTCGCTTCGACGAGTCCAGAGAACCAAGATGTGATCAATCTCCGAATCCCTGTGTTTGAGTGTCCGTCAACCAGTACGCCGACTGAGATCGTTCCTGGTCTCAATCTTTGGCGGGATGCCAATGGCGTATTCAGTCAACCGACAGGTACGGCCGCACGAACGGACTATGCCGCCATTGTTGGGATGTGCCCCGAGTCAGGAAGTTGGTTAGACGCGGATTTCGGCGGTTGGGGCGAACCAAAGCATTCGGACAGTGGGCAGGTGCGGTATCCCAAGCGGCGGTTCTCCGACATCACCGATGGATTGTCGAACACGCTGCTTGTGGGAGAAAGAGCTGGTCGACCTGACCGTCATCATCCAGGGACACCCATGATCCCGTTCACTGTGTCGGCCGGCATGCCGGATCACCATCAGGCAGCGTGGGCTGTGTCGACCCATGCACAGCACCTCGTGCTCCGCGTCGAATACGTAATCAACGAAGACAATGGTCATGGTTTGTTCTCCTTTCATGCTGGCGGTGTGAACGTACTGATTGCCGACGGGGCTGTAAGGCTTTTGAACGACTCGACTGATCGGAAGACAATACGGTCACTCATTTCTCGTGCCGGTCATGACTGATCTCGACGTTGTTGTCGGCGACGAACCAGCGAATGCACGCGAGCGACGGAGTTAAGTTGCATTCTGTGTTCACATCGTTCGCCGTCGCCGTGTGATTCAAAACGTTCGTCGAACATTAGCGACCGGATTATACGCAACGATTGAAACGTTTCTCGATCAAATCGGTTCTATTCTTGATTGCGATCTCCGCGATCGTATTCGGCGTCGTTGTCCCCGCACTTCGTCCCTTTCGACCTTCGCTTAAATTCGAGAACGTTCGTGTGACCGCATCCGACCAAGGTGACGGTACGACTAAAATTGCGATTAACGGAACGTTACGGAACACTGGAGGCGAATGGCTGAGGTTTCTCGCACAGCACACGGACACTTCCGGTTACTACGCGACTAGCGCCGAACCTAATGCTGCACTGAGATTTGAGAGCAGCGGAGTCGCGGACTATTTCGATACGGGACTTGGCCCAGGGGAAAGCATGGCCTTAACGGATACGATTGCGATCCCGCATGCGCGACTCCAGGGCGTATCCGTTACGATCTCTTTCCACGTTGCCGCTGGACATGCGGAACCGGGAAGTACACGTTACGGATGGGCACGAAGCGAGACCTACAGCATCGACGACCCATGACGTGCAACGGCATGAGGCGTTTACAAATGGACAATCAAACCGCCGTCCCCGGTCACGGCGGGCGTTCCCCGACTGACTACATTTCACCCGGCCTGACGCACAAGAACTAGTTTGCAAACCGCGACATGACCTGCTTGCCAAGCCGAAATTCCAGCACCTCAGATGAAGTGCGTTTGTGATGCTTGCGGCTGCGTATTTCTACATGACCACAACTATCCCGATTCGCCAGCGACACCGGTTAGCTATTCGCAAATTGCACCTGAATTTGAAGAACTGCCTGATCAAGACAAGACGAAGGCACACGAATGGCTTGCTGCCGTAGCTCGACGTCCGAATTGCGTTTCCAACTTCTTATTTGTTGAAACGGGCAATCTTTCAACGCTCACATTCTTGACTCATCACAATTGGATTGCTGGCAAGATCGAATATGCGAACGATACTTATCGTTTGACTGACGCCGGCGCGGATGCACTGATCGCACTAAATTCCGAACGTGGTGACCCAGCACTGAATCGTCAATTGGACGGATAGAGCGGGGAACCCTCCAGTGCACCCGATCGGCGAAGTCGTGCGTTTCGAAGTGGATGATCAACTTCCGCCGTCGAGTGAATTTTAACGTTATCCGATTTGGATGGCGCGAACCTGCCTGTGCGTCCAAAGCTCCAAGCGACTAAGACTATTGTACTTCCCTCATATTTCACACTACGGAACAGATGGACGCCAAACAGCACGAGACTTTGACTATTGAACAATTTACGCAACAAGCCATTCCCTTCGCAAAGCTGCCTGGACATTCGACAGCGTTGGACATTCTTGCGGATTTGGCGTGCCCTGACGAAAACACGATAATGCTCGACGTAGCCTGCGGCCCCGGTATCGTTGCCTGCCACTTTGCGCCGTCGGTGCGGCATGTTACTGGTCTTGATCTCACTCCTGAAATGATCCGACAAGCTACGCAACTTCAGGCCGAACGTGGCATCACGAACGCAAACTGGATCGAAGGCACTGCGTTGCCTCTGCCTTTTGACGACAATGAATTTTCGCTCGTTTTGACTCGCTATTCGTTCCATCACTTCCGTCAACCTGCTGCTGTGATGAAGGAATTGATTCGGGTCTGTATGCCGGGTGGGCGTGTGGTTGTTGCGGACGTCTCGCTCCCTAAACCCCAAACGGTCAACTACGACAAATTGGAGATGCTGCGTGATCCATCTCACGTTCATGCACTTAGCCGCGATGAATTTTCCGCCTTGTTTCTTGATTCAGCTTTGTCTTCGGTGCAATTCGCGGAGTACAAAGTTGACCTTGCATTAGAAGATCAAATTCAGGCTTCATTTCCGGTTGAGGGTGGTGCGGAGAGAATTCGCCGTATGATTCGTGAAGACGTTGGCGTAAATCTCTACGGTGTCAATGCCTACTTTGACAGCGGTTCTCTCCGTTACTCAATTCCAATCGTCGTTGGGGCGGCTACAAAGAACGGCTAGCCACTCCGATGCACGTTGCGGACTGGAAATGGTTTGAAGACGAGCGGGAGACAAGGAGACAAGGAGACAAGGAGTGAGGAGTGAGGAGTGAGGAGTGAGGAGTGGGGAGTAAGGAGTAAGGAGTAAGGAGTAAGGAGTAAGGAGTAAGGAGTAAGGAGTAAGGAGTAAGGAGTAAGGAGTGAAGGAGTGAAGGAGTGAAGGAGTGAAGGAGTGAAGGAGTGAAGGCTGGGAGCTGGTGCAGATTGATTCGTTGTGGTCGCACGCCTCGGGGCTTAGCGGGTGGCAGACTGAAAGATCGTTGCGACAGAAAGATTTTTATGACGAAGTAACACGTCCCTCATCGTTCTGCCTTCATCTTTTTGTCAACCATGTTTTTGCCTTGGGGTTGATCATTTGCAAGGCTAACGTCTAACTGCATTCGTGGTGGTCAAGTCGCGTCGATCATTGGACAGTGAGATGTTCATTCGAGGTGACTCGCGGGCAAACGTTTGCGAGCGGTATTCGCTGCGAATCAGATGGATTTCCACGGGGCAAGTGCTGGTGACGCGGACTTGATCGCGATTGAAGAGTGCAAAGTGATGCCAAGTCAGAGGTGTCCGCTGTGAGCCGGATGCGCCGGCGGCGCCAGTCCGGTTCTGAGAGCGTTCGGTGATCAATTGCACAAGGATCAAATATTGTGACACCCCAAGAAGAAATCGGTGGCAAACCGTGAACGCAAAGCTTATCCTAACATCCGAGAGACTCCGTTCTACTCGCCCGTAGTCGGGCTTGCAAGGTTCCACGAATGGAAAGTCAAACTTCCCGACCCGTTGATCGCCGCCGTTCGTCGGTTATTTCGTTTCTTTCTCCAGCCACGACCTATGAGTTCCTACAATGACTTCACGACTTCTACTTGCCGTCATGTTCACTGTTACCGCGTTTACACAGGCCGGCTACGGTGCTGACTCTTCGGGTTCTACGAAGGCGATCTGGGTCGTAGTTGAATCGCTACCTGACTCAACCGATGGCAAGCCGCGGTATTCGGTTCAGGTCTCCAGCGGAGTGGGTTTTAGTCTGGCTGACGCTATCTCCGAAGCACTCACAGGCTCTGCGACAGAAAATACTTTTTTGAGGCCAGTGACGGATTTCGATCTTTCGCTGTCTTTGCAGTCATCATTGGTGATGAAGATTGAAGAGAGCCAACTGACGATCGCGCCGGGGGAGAGATTTTCGTTTTCAAAGGTTGCTGAACTGGCGAAGCGGCTTGAGAAAATTGGGCTGAGCGAGGCATCCATTGCCTCCATTGACACTGTTTTGACACCAAAACCTATATTGAAGGACCGAAAGACAATTTTCAGCCATCCCTTCGAAGAAACATTTGAGTTTCGCGTCGCCACGACTTCGCCATCCGATGCGGCGCCAATTGGTCGGTAGGCTGCGCAATCTGAATCGCCGCGACGAGCCAACCGATGCAACCGAACGGCGAAGTCGGATGTGTTTAAATGGATGATCTTCCGTCGCCGCCGGCTGATCGTTAACGTTCTGCCATATGAATCTGGTCGCACACCGCATCGTGATTGCATTTTTCTGTACCATTGTACTTGGGTGCGGCAACCAGGCGTCAACACCTTTGATTATGCAACCGAAAACTGCATTGCACATGCTGGGACAAATTCAGATCCTGAAAGACGACAGGCAGGTATTGCGTCGCGCTGATTGGATCGCCATTGCAGCGAATAACCCCGCGTTGGTAGACCCACCGCCGCGAATGGGACGTAACCCTGCCGATGGCAAGCCTATGCAACTTCGTTTGCCGCCTGATGATCGCGCAATAACAATAGGCGGCGAATTTGTAGGGGCCTTTAGATGGTCGTCATACGAGTATCCAGGGCCCGATTGGGAAGACGATCTTGGAGTTGTCGTTGTTGAGTGTGCGGAGGGCCATGAAGAGCATGTCAAGAAAATAGCCCTTGAATTTGCCGAGACGATGAGCGCGGATTTTGTGATTAGGTGATCGATTCAAGGTGATTTCTGTCGCGGAGAAGGCAGAACCATGCCGCAGACACGGAGGACGGCATCGTGTTTTTACAAATGGAAAATTCACTCGCCGTCCCTGGTGACGGTCGTCGTTCGTCGGATTAGAAGAATTCTTGAACCCGTTTGAACCACCAACATCATCAGACCCGGCACGCTTTGATTCGTCACAGAATCCTGCAGCGACGCCGTTGTCCGTGATCGGTGTGTTGTTAATGCTCCACGGCTTGTTCGCAATTCCGACTGGGCTGTTCGCCAGTCTTCACTTTCTCGGGGTCGCAATTGCGATGTTTGTCTTCGGGGCACTGGCAATTTGGCTGGGACGACGCAAATTTGATGCCTTTGGTCGACATGCTACAGTCTCCTGGGCGATGCTAGCGATGATCGCAATAGTTGCCGGCATCGCGGAAGCCCCGTCTCTACTCCGTAGCCAAGTCGCAACCCTAGTGCTGGGGCTACTACTTGCAGCATTTGGTAGTGTTCCGATTATCGCGTTTATAAGTCAGCCTAGCGATTCGGTTCCCTGATCAGTCCTCCCTATACTAAAAGGACTAGATTGCAATGTGTGGTTACCGAAACACGGAGACCGACGAACACTTAAACAATTAAGGCTTTGGACATCGCGGAGCGAGGCACGAGCGGAGCCGATGTTCAAGGCCTTGGTTCAAGAAGGCCGGTGGAACGCTTTGAAGATTCAGCGATCACCCAGAGAATTTACGAAGGGTTTTGCTTTCTTGTCGCGTGACCGCAGGACTGATGATGGTGGCCGAGATGGCTTGGGGGGCCGAGTTGCAGCCAGCAACTGGGCCGCTTCGTACATTTCCAGATTGTCTGCCAGTGTGTCTGCGGGCCTCGTGTTTCGCGATCTGCGCAGACCGTCTGCGACCGCTCTCCTGGTAACGCTTCGTTTTTGACGGTTCGAACGGTCGTAAGCTGCATCGTTTAGCCTGCCTTTCCCTACGCTGGTCCGCGACGATAGATCACTCGGTGGTCCGTGCCGCGGCTCGCTGGAGGGAACGGAGTCAGCGGTGGGATTGCCGACTGGAACTCTGTTGTCTCTGTTTGCTCCTGTGCAAACCCCATCAACAACTGGCGGAAGAGCGGGCGTGGCGGAATGGGGGTGTGGGCCTACGACGTGGCAGCTATCGCGTGTTGCCCGCGGAGTTCGGTGCCTGTCTCCAGTGGCGATTGTTCTTCAGTTTGGCTTGCCGCGTGGTCGATCACTGGGGTTCTCGGCTCATTAACTTAGCCAACCACAGATGAACGCGGATGAACACAGATTCATCCAATTAAAACTCTGCGTCCATTTGCGTTTATCTGTGGTTCCATGTCTTCTCTGCCAAGAGTGTTGCTGCGGGCACCGGACTTAGTGCACTTTCGGGCTCTGGTGAGACTGGGGCACCTGCGTTGTTCCAGCCGTTTAGCCAGAGCCATCCGAAGCAGGCGAGCATGCGGCAGGGCTAGTGGGTAATGGCAAGCGTGTCCACGCGTGTCATCTGATCCGTACTGTTTGCCGACTGGCGATGATGACTTGATCGCGGTCGTGTCGGCGATTCAGACGGTCTTCATGCATGATGGAGCGTCTGCAAACGGATCTACTGGCGGTCGTTGCGCTCGCTATGATTGGATCCACGTCAACCGCCGTGGCTGCCAATCAATATCCGGCTTCTGGCGTGAGCTGTTCTGGCGAGAGGACGAACGATGCCTGAGTAGGAGCGTGGCACAGACTGAATCGGTGCTCGGGTACTCCTGGGAAAAAACAGATGGCCGACAGAAAAATTGGTGCGTCAGAAAGAACTTTTGAGACGCAGTAGCTGCTGCCCTGTGTTTCGATCTTCATCTTTTTGTCACCCATTTTTTTGCTTGTTTTGGAGCATCAGGGGAGGTCGATTTTATTGGGCTCACTGGGCGGTAATTTGCGTCGACGGTTCAACCATGCGTCGATTGCCGCTGGTTCCGCGGTTGTCTCGCGTCGTTGATTGCGGCGCGATTGCCCCTTGGCAGTTTTGTCATGCCGCACTCATTCGCGATCCTTGGTGTGATTCGCGGGTAAACGTTTGCGAACGGTAGTCGCTGCGAATCAGATGGATTTCCACGGGGCAAGTGCTGGTGGCGCGGACTTGATCGCGATTGAAGCGTGCAAAGTGATGTCAGGTGAGAGGTGTCGGCTGGAAGCCGGATGCGCCGGCGGTGCCAGTCCGGTTCGGAGAGGGGTCGGTGATCAATTGGACAAGGATCAAAGAGGGTGACACGACAAGGAGAAATCGGTGGCAAGCGGTGAACACAAAGCGTATCCTAACATCCGAAAGACACCGTTCTACTCGCTCGGAAGTTCTCGACCTGGTGGCTCCGAAATGGCAAGCGTCACCGCGCGAACTTGGTGACGACTAGCGTTGTTGCGGGATCGTGCACAGCCTCCATTGGAGGCGAAATGGTTGCTCAGGTCTCGAACCTATTTGCAGCTCACGGCGGCAGGTACATCGTATCGGGCGAATGTCATTTTCATTTGAACTGTCCTGATAATTCAAGCCTTCCTGTCAAACCGATGCACGGTTGGTCTTAACCACAGATTAACCCAAATGGACACAGATGTGGTTGATCGAGAATCGTATCTGTGTACATCTGCGTGTATCTGTGGTTGTTAATGACGCCCGGAATGATATGACGCTAGATCGCTGCGTTTCCGTTTCTTCGTTGTCGTTTGCTGCTCGAGCCTACTTCGGTCGCTATCCTATGGTTCAATGACCCCGTCCGACTAGCGATTCGTCCGCCACGCAAGCCAGACGCAAGAGCCAGCGTGGTGCACCCGAGCGACGGCAACGTGTTTTCGTGAGCACCGAAACTTGGATCGCCGCCAGGTGACCACCACATTTCCCACTGAGCACGTTGACTTAATGGCAAGCGTCAACTCGCTGTTGCAAATGCTCTCCGCGGTCGATCGATTGGCAAAATGACTAGGAGGCAAAATGATTCGCGCGTGCTGGCTTATCATTTTGCCCCACCTCTTTTAGCTACTCAGTTTTTTTATTGCCTCTGGAAACGGATTTGCCTGGTGGCGTTGCGCTCGCTATGATTGGAGCAACGTTCACCGTCGTGGTTAACGACCTCCCATTACAGCAATCCGGGGAACCATGCGATGGCGACGGAGCGGCGGCATCTTTTTTTAAAGTGGTTCCGTCACCGTTTGCAGCGCGCCCATCGCCCCCGTTATCCGAGCCAGACAACATTGGATTTTACTTTAACTTTGCGACTTGTCGTCGGCGTGATGTTTGCAACCTCGATGGTTCTGGCGACGTGGTCATGCGAATGGATCGCCACTCTGCACCACGACCAGAACGCGTGGGTTAAGCGACTGGATGACAACTCACTTTTCAATCCGCCCGCTGTGCCAACGCTTGAAGACTTCATGCAAGACTTCGATTCTGTTCCTGTAGCGAAGGTCACGGATGCCGATATCGATATGACACCTCAATGGTTCGGCGTTCTGATCGAGCTGTTTTATTTCTGGGCTGCATTCTGCTCGGTCCTCTGCCCACTGTATTTTGTGTTGAGGTCGCGAATAACCGACCGATTTCTTCACGTTGTGTTCGTGTCGTCTGCGTGTTCCGCAATTGTCACTGTTCCGTCAGCAATTTTGATTTGGTGGACCGGATCCTTAGGTGGGCCTCATCTTTTTATACTGACCATCCCTTTGCTTGCGCTGGGACTCATTGTTGGATTTGCCACGATGCCGGATCCGACCCAACGGACGAAAGTCGAGTGCGGATAGCCAGGGCTTTCATTGCGAATGGGGTTTGCCGCCGAATTTGACATGGGCAACTTTCTCTTCACGCCCGGTGTTGCCTGTCGTTTTCCGACAGAAATTTATCCAACCTGCAAACGTTTCGTTGTGAATCAACTCTTCGGCGACTTGGTTGCCGTCAGGGTTTCAGTTGTCGATCATTCAGAAAATGCAACTGTCCTGTCGGAAGTGAATTAGACGCTGTACAATCAATCAGAGGTGGTGTTGTACAAAAACGAAATGCATAGATTGTTGATCGCAGCGGCCGTACTTGTTTTCGATGCTCCTCAAAAAAGTGGGTAACCAAGTGATGGTAACGGAGCGGTGGTGGGCGCCGGTTTGGTCTGCTTGCGATTCAACTTCCGCCGCCCCGCACGTCGCCAACACTACCCGACGAAAACCATTGATGACCCAGAATCCTTACGAAGCTGCCGCCATTGTCAATGGCACACCAAGTATGCGCACCTGGCCCGTTCCGTTTGCGGTGTCCGCAACGATTACGTTTGAATTGACCACAATTGCATCGACAGGGAACGATCTTGCCGTTTATTTGGGAACGCCGGGTGCGTTGCTTAGAAATGTTTTCCCTGCATTTCTTTTCGCGTTCCTTGTTGGACGGTTCAACGGAATCTCCCACACTGTCAGCAGTGCCTGGATTGCATTGCCTGGCCGTCTGCTTGGCGGATGCATACTCGGCGCGACTGCCATGCCAGTGAATCACATGATTGTGGACTACCTGTACCTCATTCCGTTGCCAAGTAAGTTCGCTGAAGTTTTGCTTGTAATGCTGGTTCCCGTCGTAATCTGTACGATGACTGAGCGAGCTTTTCTTCGAGAACTTGACCACATTCATACTTTGGACGGGACAAGAAGCGAATAGCCACAACGTTCACAGCAGATCGGGCCTTGCCAAACTAGGCCTTCGCGACGTCAACCGCCCGATCGCAGTGACGTGGAACGTTCTAGCTTTGAACGTGCGCGGTCAGCACGTTGTATTTGGCGAAGTGGTGCACTCGATGGATCGGTGCGTTTGACAGCGGATTCGAGTCGCGGGGAACAGGAGGGAACAGAGTCAACGGAGGACTTGCCGACTGCAACTCTGGTGTCGCCGCTTGCGTCTGTGCGAATCCCCACGTCAACTGACGGAAGGGGGGCGTGACGGAATGAGAACGCGGTCCATCGACGCGGTATGCTATCGGTTGTTGCCCGCGGGGGTCGGTGCCTGTTCCCAGTGGCGACTCTGCTTGCCGCGTGTTCGATCACTGGGGATCTCGACTCACCAACCCAGCTAGCCACCGATGAACGCGGATGAACACAGATTCTTCTGTTTCAAAGTCTGCGTCCATTTGAGTTTATTTGTGGTTCAATGCCTCTCCACCAAGATCGCTGCAGCGGGCACCCGGCTTGGGTATACTTTCAGGCTCTAGCGAGATTGGACCACCTGCATTGTTCCAACCATTTATCCAGAACGATCGCGTGCACCCGAATACGCGAATCAACGTTTTTAAATTTGAAAATCTTTCACGTGCGCCGGTCACCGAAAGCAAGTCCATGATGCGTAACTATTTTTTTATCTTGCATTTGTGCGTTGTGATTTTCTCTGGCTGCAGCGGCTCCACGGTGGTTGCGACTATCGACGCAGAAGTCGCCGACACACAAGTGTTCCACCGAGGCCAGTTGCTTGGTACCACACCGCTACTTGTTACCGAAGAAATGTGCCGGCAACACGGTTTCGCAATTCCTGAAGATTACATTGAAACCGACGGTTGGGGAGAATGGATAGAATTCGATTCTGCAGATGGTAGCGGAACGAAAAAGCTTACGTTCTTGGTGTCCGAGTCAGTCAGGGAACAATACCTTACTCTTGAAACACCATGGGGTATCCGAACAAAGCGGAGTGGTTCTCGTGGAAACTACAATGGAACATCGATCAACCTCACGACCGGGTTCATGCCGCTGGTGGACAAGGATGGCATTCGTCTTGAACTTCACGACCTCGGGAAATACGCGGCGGGCGACAAAGTTGAACTTCGATTGACGTTAATCGGAACTGGAGACAAGCCTGTCGCAGGCTTCCGTCCCGAGTTGATGGCGTTGTGGGGAGACCAAGACGCGGTGTGGTGTGCCCGCTCGTGTTCCAAGATGGAACTTGACGAACGTTTTTCCACGATTGAGCCAGGCGAGAGGCACGAAATCACCATGCTAATCGATGCGCCGGACAAACCAGCTGCCTATAGTCTCTTTGTCGTTTACCATCTTTTCAGCGACGAAGATGGTGATTCGCTCAAGATCAACGCTGTGTACTCGGAGTCACAGCTGTTGAGTGTGGCGGAGAACAATGAGTTGGACAGGGAGACAGGGAGACAGGGAGACACGGAGACACGGAGACACGGAGACACGGAGACACGGAGACACGGAGACACGGAGACACGGAGTGAGGAGTGAGGAGTGAGGAGTGAGGAGTGAGGAGTGAGGAGTGAGGAGTGAGGAGTGAGGAGTGAGGAGTGCTCGGCTGACAATGGTGGATGTTGGGCAGAAAGATTGGTGCGACAGAAAGATTGGAAAGCCGGAGCGGTGAGCACCCTCTTCTTCTGAATTCATGTTTTTGTCACCCATGTTTTTGCCTGTTTTTGGATCATTCGAGGACGTTGTGTTTAATGGGAGCGTGGTCGCCAATTCAACTCGTCGGCTGGACGGTGCGTCGATCGCTGCAGCCGCTATCGCGGCTATGGTGGTGCTGACGTGTCCGAAACCCCATGCTCACGCATGGGGCTCAATGCTGCCGCCGTTACCACGGCTCGTTCGAGTTGTTGATCGCGATGATTTGCGTGATTCGCACGATTTGATTGCGACTGAAGAATGCGAGGCAATGGCAATGCAGAAGTGTCGGCTGAGAGCCGGATGCTGTCACGCGGCGCGTCCGGATCGGTGTGGGGCCCAGTGGCAAAGAGGCAGGGGTAAACTCTTGTGACACCATGTAAGCGAAACCGGTGGCAAGCAGTGAACGCAAAGCTTAACCTAAACCAAAGCGACCCCGGTTTACTCGTACTGGGTGGCCGAAGAGGCTTTTTTGAATCGCAATGCTTTTAGCCGGCCGTGCGGTTCACTGCATGTGCCTGCAACATGCACCGCACATTCGGCATTGCTATACTTGGCCATCACTAGGCCATCACAAGGTCAACTGCCGGATCGCGGTCACGTCAAACGTAATTCGAATAGAAGTTTATGATCTCCTGTCGCAGAGCCACGAACGCCGACGTCGACTTGTTTCGAAGCATCCGGCTTCGCGCACTGCAAGACAGCCCTGGTGCGTTCGGCTCAACTTACGAAGCTGCGATCAGAAGAGATCATGCTTCGTGGAGGGATCAGATTCTTTCCACCAGTGATGGAATCGATCGCAATACTCAATTTGCCTTTGCCGCGGATCAGTGTGTCGGATTAGCTGCGTTGTACCGCGATCAAGACACTGCCTCTGGTGAGATCGTGCAGATGTGGGTTGATCCCGATCAGCGAGGTTCGCCGGCAGCGTCGATACTGCTGGGGCAACTGCGAGTCTGGGCCGCCGAAGTAGGCATTCATCATCTTGTTTTGTCGGTCACAAGCATCAACGGCAGGGCCATCAAGTTTTATGAAAAACAAGGGTTTCGTTCTACTGGAGAGTGTCTTTGGACTGACCCTAATCGTGATTTGCAAGGAATACGCATGACGCTCACGCTCGCCTCCCTACGCGACGAATAAAAATTGGAGGTGACAGAGCGGCCGTGGCCGCTGTTCACAACTGGAAATTAAACTGCCGCAGCCCACGCAACACACCGTTCGCCAACAGGTTTTCGTGATTGATGTCCAATCCTTACACCCCATCATCGCTTACTGACTTTTCGGATTCGACTTCACCTCAGAAGAAATTTAGTCACTCTGCGGTTCTGATTGCCTCCTATGCGTTAGGCATGGTCGTTGGGTTGTGTATTTCCGTAGCGTTCTTCGAATGGTTTCATGAAGGGCTTGTGCGATTGGATATTGTCGCTCGAAAGGTGGTCCGGCAGCTCTCGCGACCCTCCTTCTCGATACCGTGTTTTCTTGCTGGATTCCTTCTGACAATGAGTTGGCGACACGTTCGACGCAGGTGGCGTGGACCCTACCGCTCAACGGTTACAACAAGGCTTGTAAGCGGATGTGTCTTCGTTTGTGCTTTTTTCGCCACAGGCAACTTGGTTAAGTATCCGCTTTTTGCAGCGATTGGCAGTGGTTCGGTTGATCTGATCATTGTCCCCTTGGCTTTGATCGCAGCGACGTTGGCCGCGATTGAGCTGGAGGCGGCACTTTGCCAGCCTGCAGCAAAGGGTGACGAACCAGTCGATGCATTCGGAGTGCCCCGCTAAGATCATTGAAATGATTTCTCTGTATCCAGCGATCGGCGCGGTCGGATTGAACAGGAGACATGATGCGCCGGCGGTCAAGTTCTGGTATCCTCTTGGCTTGCACTTGTGCTGAAGGTCAAACCAGCTCCTGTGCTAAAAGATCCAGAGCCAAGTGGTGCATCCGAGTTCTCAAATGCACTTTGCTTGGTGACATCTCGTCTGCTCGGACCGGGTGACCATTGCCGTTCACCGCCACCGCTCGTGATGTATCGCTTGACAATTCTCAGCATTGTTTGATAGATGCTATCGTTCCAAGTTATTCCAAGCATTCTCCACAACAAGGAAACTGGCTACGCGGCGCATTGATTGTCGGCTGGCTCGTAGCACTGGTCGCTTCTCTAAGTCTGTCAGCAATGAATGACTCTCCAAAGGAGCTGACGACATCCCCACCAAAGTATCCCCACCAAAGTATCCCCACCAAAGTCGAATGTCGTGATCGACGAGAGATTCGTGGGGCTTGTGTAAAGTCGGGTCGTAGCAGGAACAGGAAGCAGTCCGAATGATCTAAGTCAGAACATCGACACCGTCGTTGTTTATGAAGCTGGAAAACCCGAGACGTTCTTGAAGCCTGTTGAGGACTAGCCTGAACCCGCGGTCAGACGACGAGGGGCAAATCGTCTTGCCTGTCCGTTTCTTCTTTGCTTTCACAACGGAAGATAGCAATACCGTGCAACGGAGAACGGTATTTGGCGGTTAGGGGGCGATAATCAATCGGCCATACCCGCTGACGACCAACATTACCCGACCGACTTGACTGCAATCGATTGATTAATCCTTACGCGCCGCCCCAATCTTCATATTTTCGCGAATCGGCGACACACGCGAATCGGTTGCTGTATATCTGGATTTGGCTGCCTACTGCGATTCTCGGCGTCATGCTTGCAACCCCCGCTGACATCTTCTCGATCGTTATGGCGATGGCCTTTGCACTTCTGTGCTTTTTTGCTGGCGTCGTTTTTTTAATTACGATCTTGACCAGAAGCTTCGCTGGATGCTCATCACCATCTGC
This sequence comes from Novipirellula caenicola, assembly GCF_039545035.1. Taxonomy (NCBI): domain Bacteria; kingdom Pseudomonadati; phylum Planctomycetota; class Planctomycetia; order Pirellulales; family Pirellulaceae; genus Novipirellula; species Novipirellula caenicola. The sequence continues at coordinate 54,686 of NZ_BAABRO010000001.1, read as the reverse complement.
ACGCTCATCGCTGGATCACTTGCGTTGCGGAACTGGCTCTCAACGGTTCCGATATTCATCGCGATCGCAATCGTATTCACAGTCGCGAACGTGGCGCTGGGTTATAAGTCCGGTAGGTCCATAAAACACAAGCGACATCGTGTTTTCGCCGCACTTGGTATATCGTGTGCGATCGGACTGTTGCTCGGCCCGCTTGGCGTTATCATACTGTGCGTACCGTCAGTCTTGTTCGCCAACCGAAACGCTGCTCCAAATGGTGGGTGACAACCGCTTGCACGATTCGGGCGGCTTTAAGTTGGGAATCTGTCACGCGTCCTGGGTGATGCGTACCGCTGGTTGGCTCATGCGCTATTCCATTCCTGTCCTTGCATTATGTATCTTGTGCGGTTGCTCGCATCCAGAGGAGCCCATTGTGACATCCACATTCAAACCACCCCGTATTGACCGTCTTACCGAAGTCGATTCGGCCGATTGCGAGTACAAGCAGGGCGTTGTTGAAATAGAGGGTGTCGTCTCGCCGAGTGGCCAAGGAGGATGGTCCCACTCTGACGACTACGACGTTCATTGCTTCAGCTTCTCTGCGTGGCGATATCCAGGGCAACCGATAGTGAGCAAAGACCTGACAATTCTTCGTCCAGTCGCCCCCGACGCTGATTGGTTTTCCGAATATCCAAAACTAAGCATTCGTCGCATACGAGTCATGGTAGCGACGGATGAATCACGCGCGATATTTGCCGGTAAAGCAACTCAAATGGCCGACAAAGAAGTTCTCGTGGACATGGCGAAAGAACTGGCAAAACCGGTGGTGATCACAACCGAACGATTTGGTGATCTAACTCTTAATCGTTCAATCGACCGGTTTGAAGGGGAAGTGAATTGGAATGGAGAGTCAATTCGAATTAATTTCCATACGGATAAGACCCAAGATATCTCAGCAGGTCTGGAGGTCGCTGGGAAACTTTTCGATGAACAACTATCTTGGAAGCAAAAGGTTGATGATTATGCAGTGCAAGAGTTGTTGCTGGTGAAAAATGACGTTTGGCTCGACGACAACGAGTCACCACTGACAGCCGATCAATTCAAATCACGAATGACACTACAATCAATTTCCATCCATCCAGATGGGGAATTTAATTTTTGGCACGATGATGGCGATCTGTTTTGGGGACATTCGATCCAGATTTCAGGATCGCTCGAAGAGGGGCTAACTCAGGCGGACATCCCCGGCTGATAGAAGGGAGTGCGCGGCAGGTGATCGCGGATGTAGGACAGGACGATTGTTGCGACAGAAAGATTGGAAAGCCGGAGCGGAGAGCACCCTCTTCCACTGGATGCATCTTTTTGTCACCCATTTTTTTGCCTGGGTTTGGATCATCAGGGGACGCTGCGTCTTAAAGGGATCGTGGTCGCCAATTAAACTCGTCGGCTGGACGGTGCGTCGATCGCTGCCGCCGTTACCACGGCTCGTTCGAGTTGTTGATCGCGATGATTTGCGTGACTTGATTGCGACTGAAGAATGCGAGGCAATGGCAATGCAGAGGCGTCGGCTGAGAGCCGGATGCTGTCACGCGGCGCGTCTTGTTCGGTGTGGGGCCCAGTGGCAACAAGGCATGGTTAAACTCTTGTGCCATCATGTGAGCGAAGCCGGTGGTAAACAGTGAACGCAAAGCTTAACCTAAAACCAAAGCGACCCCGTTTTACGCGTCCTGAGTCCGCGAATCGGCATTTTGAAATGGCATCTCAATCGCGACGGCCCGGATGTGCCAGAGGTTCTCCCATCATCGGCTTGGAAATGGTGAGTTGCACGAACATGAAGATCCACCTTCTTGCGACAACGGTCTTGATGGCATCATGTGTCGGTTGTGAAAGTGGACCCATTAAATCCGTCGAAATTGACGAAACGCAGCCACCCGCCTCAATTGAAATCGATGTTCTCGAAGGAGTCGTGCTACACAAGGAATGGACAAAATCAGAGGAATCGTGGAATGCTGGAGGGGCCGATTATTTTGTCCTCGATACTGGAACTGCACCGGTTAAGCAGCGGTCCGCTAAAGAAGGTGTCCTTTTGATTCCTACGCCTACCGTTCCGGTGAGAAGTCTTGCCGAGCACGTCCAGAAACGCGTAAGAATATCAGGTCAATATACCAAGGGGGAGCCGTTTGAACCGTCAGACGAGGAGCAATACTCGCAGCGCCCACAATCTCATGGTCAATCGCGCATTCTCCGTGGTGCTGGCTTTACCGTCTCCTCAATCCAGGAACTGAGATAGCATTGTTCATCGTACGGATTGGTAAACGATTGCGTGCAAGCGGAGGACCGGTGGTCGGTTTTCGCAACTGGAAGCTTCACAGCCAGGCCCGTGTGACGCGGCCGTTATTCGACTAAAGTAATTGCATTGACTCACACGCATCCGTACGATCCACCAATCACGCTTGAGCCGGTTTCCCGCGAAAGTAGTAACAGCACCCGCTATCCAGGTTTTGGGTTAGCGGGGCTCACGGGGATCGCTATCCTGGCTGATGTCCCGTTTGGCTTTTTCACGATCGTCGACGCCGTTCGCGTTGCGTTGGATGGGAGCGTGCTGCTGGGGACAGTCGTTGCGGCTGGAACACTGCTATTTATATTTGCGCACCTGACCGTACTCGCGGGGTCTGTTAAGATGATCTACGGCGTCCCAAATCGACTCTCTTGGCTGGCTGCTGGCATCTCGTGCTTCCCCATCCTCAGCCCAGGGATACTTCTCGGTATTCCACTAGGCGTTTGGTCGCTCGTTGCATTGCGGAGAGCGAAATCGGACTTCATGAATACAAAAGTGGCGTTAGACGGCGAATGACCATGTTGCGAATCTGAGGACGGGCGAGTCGCTTTTGTTGGCTAAGTGCAGGTCGGCAACCCGTCCCCGCTGAACCGTGTTGTTCGACCATCATCAGAGGGTGATACCATGGATCGCACTGGATTCATCTGGTTCGCAACCCTGCACGTTTACCATCACTTAGGACGGAAATTCAAAATGGCCAAAACAAAATCCTCCGCCTCCGTTGCAGTCGTCGATTACGATGTCAGCTGGGATACTAAGAAAAATCGAGGAGGCATCCGCGTGAAGTTGCAGCAAGGAAAGCCTCTCGTCATTCGCAATATTGAAAACGTCGCTGAGTACATCGCGATCCTTACGTTGCTGCAAGGTGAGAAGACTGTGTTCGCGACGCGCTCCGGCGTTCTGACGACGGCTCCTTGACGAAATAGTACTGCATGGATACTTAAATCTCGGTATTCGGTGATCGGTACCGATCTGCGAGGATACGATATGTTTTTGCGTGCCATCAAGACGGTTGTGATCATGAGCGTCGCTGCTTGCGTTGCGTTCGTGGTCTACTGCGGCGCAAGCGGCATTCGCTCGATAGATGACTTCCGGAATTTCCTCGTGATGCGATCCGTGCCCGAGCCCATTGTTGTCGCACTCGCCAATGGAACATTGGAGGCTGGTTCAACGACACGGCAGATGATGTCGATCGACACCCCTTCTTGGACGGAGGATTTCGGACGCTGCAAAATTCATGGATTTGCGCCCGAAGGGAGCTACGACTATCGGACGATCGTGACGGTCGACAACCGCATGGTTTCGGCGGACGTTGGTAGCTGCACTTGGCGATGGTCCTTCTTTGACGAAATACCGGATGATATCGCTAGGTCGGTCGGATCGGTTCGTGGATTGCGAGACGCAATCGAGCGGATGCCGGAGCACGCCGATAAACTTCAACCATTACTAGATGAGCAGCTTTCTTCACTTGGTATTGAGCAGACGGCAGCGGGAGTGAACGTAGCACCCTAGAATGCATGAACGAATGGCAGGGCTGACCTCGCGTGTGTTTGCGAGTCCTTCGCCCGTTCACGAGAACTTAGGTTCGAAACCCAGTTCTGGTCGTGTGTCTGGACTGTATCTCGACAAGGTTCCAGCATTCAGAAACTTTGAGGCGATGCTGCGTTCTGACTTGCACTGCGATTCACGCCTCATGCGGCCTGACGCCATCGATTGAACGTATGCCGGAGAGTGCCTACGCGGCGCACCCGAGTTGGGCTCTGGAATGACGTCCGTGGCAATCACAATTGGTCGTGGTGAGAGTGTAAGACGTGAATTGTTCACCGGCGGCTTAAATGGAAGGTTTCGAGGCCCAAAATTTGCGTTTCGGGATTTTGTTCTTTCTGGCGCACCAATCTTTCTGGTGTCTCCTGCGGTGTGGGCAGAAACTGGATGCCGGGGCGTGTCCGAATTGAGCGATGCCGATTAGCGGTACGCGGAGTGCGTCGGGGTTGCGACGGTTCGCGTTCGGCCCTTGCTCTGAAGATAGATCGACAGAAAGATTGGTACGACAGAAAAATGTGACTGCGATGGCGGTCTGCGATTGGACACGAATTAGAGTTTTCATCATTTTCTAACCTTTCATCTTTTAACCTGTCGCTTAATCTCGGGTGCAGGCCGTTTGCGACGGAAAGAGTACCGCCGGCAGGGTAGATCAAAAATTTTCCTGCCCCCTTCATCTTCCTGCCCAACCTTGGGTTGAATGGAACGCACCTGACGTGATTTTGCCAGTTCCAAGCTAATGATTGCGATTGCTGCCGCCGCTATCGCGGCTCCGTGGCGGTCTTGTATACGTAACCCCATGCTTACGCATGGGGCTAAATGCTGACGCCGCTGCCGCGGCTCTCCAGCGTTGCCGATTGAAGTATTGCCGAGGCGTGAATGGATCGATTGTTGCCGATTGACGGCGTGTGTAGGTCATTCGCTCGTTGCTCGGGCGATGGGTAGACAGAAAGATTGGTGTGACAGAAAAATGTGACTTCGATGGCCATTCGCGATTGGACTTGAATGGAACGGTCCTCCCATTTTCTAACCTCCCATCTTTTAACGTTGCTTTGTATCCCAGCGGTGTGGCATCGAGTTGGTGACAGCAGCACCTGCCGTCGCGTTGCGACTCTGGGTGGCGAGGTTCGCGATTCACCACGGACTCGCGTCCGTGGCTACCGCCTGTCGTCGCGTTGCGACTTGACGGAAGCTGATCTTCAATGTCGTTGTGGAACTAATCTTCATAGCCAATCCAATGAACGTCTAACGGCTGCATCCTGAATACACACCAAGCGGTCGGCGCTATTTGCAGCGAGGCGTTTTCTCGTCGATCTGCAAGTCGATCGCCCGTCCTCATCGTGTGATGGCGATCGCTGATGGCTCGGGCGATTTGCATGTAAACGAGGCGTGGACGCGAATCGTTCATTTGCGTTACCGTGCTCTTTTTTGCAGCTGGAGGATCTCGAAAAGCTTCACCGGCTTCCAGGACGGACGTGGCAGATGGTAATCTACCGACGGTTGACGCAATGGCAGAGCGCGTGGCTCCCAAGCTAACAAGGGGGCTCCACTGTACCGCCTGATCGCTCCCACCGTGCTGCCCGATCGGCTCGTTGGCGACCCGATATTACAACCCAATGGAACGAGCACTACACGCGGTTAGCCCAGCACACGGGGTTGGGCCAGCCAGTCGTGGCACCTGCAGGATATCATGATACGAATTACAAACCTCCTTGTTGTTGTCTATGTCACCCTTGGCTGCATCAGTCCAGCGATAGCAGAGAAACCGCTGAAAATTTACATCATGGCTGGGCAGTCAAATATGGTGGGCACGGGAGGGATCTCGACCTTTGACCATATCGGAGACGACCCGGCAACCGCGCCCTTGCTTGACAAGATGCTTGGTCCCGACGGTAAACCAAGAATCTGTGACCGGGTATGGATCTCGTCGCTCAATGGCAAGATGAACCAATACGGCGGCGAAGGATTTGGTCGGTTGACAGCCGGTTACGGCGTCCGCAGGGAGGACCCCACGAAACCCGATGATTTCATCGGTCCTGAGTATCTGTTTGGCATCACCATGGAAGAGTCATACGATGGGCCGATCTTGATCATCAAAACCGCTTGGGGCGGTCAAAACCTGTGCGTCGACTACCGACCACCCGGGGCTGGCCCTTACGTACTGAACGACCAACAAGTCGAGATGTACCGCGAGCGGGGCAAGCTTGATCAAATAAGGACGCAGAGAAAAGAGGCGACGGGACGGAACTATCGCTACATGGTGGAGCATGTCAGGAAGGTGCTGGGCGACATCAAGCGAGTCTATCCGGACTACGATCCCGACGCAGGCTATGAACTGTCAGGGTTCGTTTGGTTCCAGGGGTGGAATGACTTCGTTGATACGGCCACTTACCCCGATAGTCGTGGTGAAAAGCAATATAATGAATACAGCGAACTGCTGGCTCAATTCATCCGGGATGTTCGTAAGGATCTGGACGCCCCCGAGCTGCCGTTTGTGGTGGGGGTGATTGGAGTCTATGGAGATTTCACGCCGGGGACGTTCCGGGTGGTGAACCAATCCGACCGTCGCATGAAGCTGTTTCGCAAGGCCATGGCAGCGCCGGCAGCGATGGAGGAATTCAAAGGCAGCGTCGTTGCAGTTCCGACCGCACCGTTTCGAGAAAACTCGCTCGGATTTATCGAGCAGAAACAGCAGCAAGTGCAAGCCATGGGCAGGCAATTGGCGAAAAAGCACCCTGGTAGCGCAAACGCAGACGGATCGATGACCCCAGAGCAGAGAAAAGCTTATCTGGATGATTACCGATCGAAACTGCTCACTCCGGAAGAGATTGCGTTATGGGCTCGCGCGACCTCGATCGGCGGCTTCGTTCACTATTACGGCTCAGCCAAGTTTCATGCCCAGGCAGGTAAGGCATTCGCAGAGGCGTTCTTGGAGATGGAAGGGAGTGTGGGAGACACGGAGACACGGAGTGAGGAGTGAGGAGTGAGGAGTGCTCGGCGGACAATGGCGGCTGTAGGACAGAAAGGTTGGTGCGACAGAAAAATGTGACTGCGATGGCGGTTTGTGATCGGCCTTGAATTCGAGTCGTCCCCCCTTTTTTAACCTTCCGTCTTTTATCCTTTTGCTTCGTCTCGGATGCAGTCCGTTTCTGATGGAGCGAGTGCCCCCGGCAGGATCTGGCAAATAGTTTCCTGCCCCCTCCATCTTCCTGCCCTGCCTTGGGTTGAATGGAACGCACTTGGCATGGTTTCGCGACTTCTAAGCCAGTGATTGTGATGCTGCCGCCGCGATTGCGGCTACGTGGTGTTTTTGTGTTGGGGATCTCATGCTTTCGCATTTCGACGTTGCATGTTTATCACAATCCGACACGTCCGCGAGGGAATCTTTATTTTGACTCGGTCGCTCGCTCACGCGTCGAGCTGTGATTTGCCGGGGAAAACGGCAATAGCGCAAGGAGCCAATATTATGGCACCCCCAGTAGAAATCGGTGGCAAACCGTGAACATTAAGCGTATCCTGATATCCGAATGGCACCGCACCACTCGCCGGAAGTGCGGCTTGTGGCGCTTTCTGGCACGGGCAATCGATCGTCCGTCTCCCTATCTGTCCACCGGTATCCTGCTGAAGAATGACTGGCTGGCTCTACACGCTACGTGAACGATTCACGCCCGACCTCACCGATCGGTGGGATCGTTATCGTCACTTTTCGGGCTTCCACGACATCGCCGAACTCGTGACGCTTGACTCAATGATGTGCCCCGATGTGATCACGGAACTTCGCGACGACGACTGGCAGTACAACGTCCACGAGGACTTTCGCACTGAACTGTTCCGCGACGGCGACTATTTGCTCAATCGTCAACCGCTTGATCCCTTGTTGCATCAACTGATTGCAGCACACGAACACCCAGACGGTTCGGAATCCATACCGGCTGGTTTCACATTCTGTGGTTACGACATCATGGATTCCTATTTCGGCAACAGCACGCTCACCAATTGCGGCCCAATCCCCGAGGCGTTCACTGCTGAGGACGTTAACCGTTATGGACTTGTCCAGGATTTAGCCGCTGCGTTACGAATTCGTGATGCGATGCGCAAACAAGAACCCGACGATCCTCACCTGGGCCAATGCGAAGTCTGGCTCGTCGCGCAACGCATTCCCAATGGCGGGTAACGATCCCGCTGCGCATGTCCGGCGCATTGGTCTCGAGTCGTGGTGCAGCGGGGGGAATGGTGCTGCAATGAAAAATCATCGCATCCAGTGGACGAGTTCGCCTTTGCGAGTGATTCCGGATTCTCGCTTGACGATCTCGCCATCCTTGACCATCACCAACGTCGGCAGACTCGAGACCTGCATTTCGCGAGCGATCTGTTTGTGTTCGTCGACATCGATTTTCACGATCAAGGTGTTGTGTTCGGCAGCAGTCGATTCTAATTCGTGCAGGATTTCGCTCTGCTTGCGGCACGGACCACACCAATCGGCATAGAAGTCCAACAACACGTTGCCGTCGGCTTCGGCCAGCACGGCGTCGAGATCACCGCTGCTTGGCAATATCATCATTGCGGGTCGCTTGGTAGCAGACGTTGTTTTCAAACTCGCCAAGGTCGCTGATGTGCTTGTGGCCGAATCGGTTGCCGAGACGGGGGTAACTGGTTGTTCAGCGGCGGTTGTGTTGGCAGCGGCGATCGGCTCGGTTGACTCCGTGGCTTGCGAGTCCGCTATCGCGTTTGGCTGGATCTGTTCGGTTGGCTCTACCACCCCAGTTTGATCGTTTGAAACGGTGCGGCCAAACCCAAAGCCGGCTGCTGCGCTGCACCCGCTCGCACATGCGACGACGAGCGATAACAACAGGAGGGTACTTGAGCATGAATCGTTCATCGGGGGATCTCTGCGAATGAGGCTGAATACGAAAGTACGTGCTACAGGTCCACTGGACACCACCGCAAGAGCGTTGCCTGGTTGTCCATTGAGCAAGGTGGTGATTGACAAGCAGACGGACCATCCGCCGCGAACCTTACAGCACCCTCGCGAGAAATCCCGTGACGTCGAGTTTCACAGCGATCCCACGTCTCGCTTCCCGGATGGTGACCCGGCTGCATTGCCGGAGGTGCTGGGCAGATCCCACGTCGGTCCGACCGCTGCTGGCATGAAACTCATTTCATTCCGGCTCGGTGCGAAACATCGAGCGATGATCCAGAAGTTCCGATTTTGGAAGGGGGAACGGATCGGTATGGCAGCGGCGGAAAATGGCGGCTGCGATTCAGCAACGAGGAGAATTTCGAGGGCGAATGGGGACTGACGAACGCTTTGGGGATACGGCCGGTGAGACTTTCGAGGATGCCGAGTTGCTCGATTTTTCGATAAATTAGGCGAACGAGGGTGGGGCGGAGGTGTCAGGATTAGGGTGAGGCCAGCAGCGGTGTGCATAATCCGGTCCATATTCACTCCGTTTTACCCTTGTGGTGCGTGACAGAATTTTGAAAACCATTAAACTTCGGGCTATGACAGAAAAAGCTAACGATACCGCCCCCGACGCTGACGCCTCCCTCCCGAAGCCCGATTCAAGCGAAAACGCGAGTAAAACGACTCCGCCGGAAGACGCTGCGCCAAAAAATCCGATGTCTCAGCCTTCGCGGGCCATTCGGCCTCACGGAGTCGAATACAGCCGCAAACTGGCAACCGCCGCCGCCAAGGTGGCGTTGGAAAACAAAGGCCAAGACGTGATGGTTTTGGACGTTTGCGGACAAACCGCCGAATTTGACCTGTTCGTGATCGCGACCGGGTCGAGCCGGCGTCAATTGCACGCGATCAGCGAACAAATCGACGATGTTTTGGAAAAAACGCTCGGCGATCAACGTTTGGGCATCGAAGGATACCAGGACAGTCATTGGATTGTGCTGGACTACGGCAGCGTCGTGATCCACTTGTTCGACGAAGAAACCCGCGACTACTACGATCTCGAATCGCTGTGGGCCGACGGCAAACCCATCCCGCTCGAAGAATTAGGTCTGAAGCCGAACGCCTAACGCGATGACCGTGTTGGTTCGCCAAGCTTGATCGAGTCCAGGCCAAGCTTTGAGCCTGTGAACGTGCGTTTCGATCACGATCCAGGGTAATCACGACCCGTTGTGATCAGCATCACGTTACGAAAATCACGTTACTGGGATCGCCGGACGCGAGTTCGTGCCGCGAAGATCACGTCATTGCTATTGAATAGGCAGAGCTCAAACACGCTTCCCATCTCGCTGCGGTTTTTAATGGCCGCACGCTTCCAACTTTCCCTTCGCTACTTGGCTGGAATTTTGCACGATGCATCTCCCGAATCAGTTCAGTGTTCGTTTCGCTGAGGCACTCAAATCGTTCGTTGAAGACCCGAGTCCGTTCGCATCGATGATCCGTTCGACCAACGATCCAAAGTTTGGGGATTACCAAGCGAACTGTGCGATGCCGTTGTCGAAACAGATCGGCAAGAATCCGCGTGAATTGGCGTCCGAAATTGTCGAGAAACTGGATCTCGACGCGGTGTGTGAACCGCCGGAAATTGCGGGGCCTGGGTTCATCAACTTGCGGTTAAAAGATTCGTTCTTGCTGCAGTCGCTCTCGGAGATGCTGACCGACCCCCGTTGCTTGGTCTCGGTCGCCGACCCCAAACGCAAAGTGATTGTCGATTTTTCGTCACCCAACGTGGCTAAACCGATGCATGTCGGGCATATCCGCAGCACCGTGATTGGCGACGCGATCGCGCGAACGTTGGCCTTTCTCGGCCACGACGTAATCACCGACAACCATCTTGGGGATTGGGGAACTCAATTTGGGATCATCATCTACGGTTACAAACATTTTGGGGATCCGGAGAAAGTTGACAAAAATCCGGTCGCCGAACTCGCAGCACTTTATCGATTGGTCAATCAATTGATCGAGTATCGAAAAGCCAAGCGAGCGGTTGAGCAGATTCCGTCGCAATTGAACGAAGCAAAATCCGAAGTCACCGCAGCAGAACAATCGCTGCAAGACGCCGGCGAACCGAAGGCTCAGAAACAGGCGAAAAAGACCTTGGCATCGGCCAAGAAGAAAGTCGAAGCACTTCAATCGCAAGCCGAATCACTCCGTGAAAAAATCGAAGCGGTCGAAAGCGATCCCGACTTGCTGGCGAAAGCCAATGCACATCCGGATGTCGACAACGCGGTGCTTCAAGAGACTGTCAAGCTGCATCAAGGCGACAGCGAAAACATTGCGTTGTGGACTAAGTTCTTGCCGCATTGTAAGGACGAGATCAATCGCATTTACAACCGCTTGAATGTCACGTTCGATCACACGCTTGGCGAGAGTTTCTATCACTCGATGCTCGAACCGGTGGTTGAGGATTTAGAGAAGCGAGGACTCGCTCGCGACAGCGAAGGTGCCGTCTGCGTTTTCTTGGATGAATTCGACGCGCCGATGATCGTTCGAAAGAAGGACGGCGCGTTCTTGTATGCGACCACCGATATCGCCACGCTGAAATATCGTCTCGAAGAATTAAATCCCGACGAAATCCTGTACGTCGTCGACAGTCGTCAAAGCGAACACTTTGACAAGCTGTTTGCTGTAGCGCGAAAGATCGGGATGGAAAACGTGAAGATGGTCCACGTGAATTTCGGAACGGTGCTTGGTGAAAACGGCAAGCCGCTGAAGACCCGCAGTGGAACTCTGATCGGATTGGAAGGCCTGTTGGACGACGCGGTCAATCGCGCGCGCGAAGTCGTTTGCAATCCCGAACGGATCGAAAAAATTGATCCTCCGATGGACGATGCGGAACGAGAACAAGTGGCCCAGGTCGTCGGCCATGGCGCGATCAAGTACGCGGATTTGTCACACCATCGTACCAGCGATTACAGTTTCAGCTTGGACAAAATGGTGGCACTCGAAGGCAACACGTCGGCCTATGTTCAATACGCCTACGCACGCACCCAAGGCATCCTGCGGAAAGCGGGGGTGGCGGATGCGGACGTCACTTCGATCGATGCCGAGCTAAACGAATTCACGCATCCTGCCGAACGCGCGTTGGCCATTAGACTGCTGCGTTTCGAAGAAGCGTTGGTATCGGTACATCAAGATTATGCGCCCAACGCGTTGGTCGACTATCTCTACGAAACCGCAAAAGCGTACGCGGTATTCAATGACAATTGCCATGTCTTGAAAGCGGAAAGCGAAGCGATCGCTTCACTTCGTTTGGCTTTGGTAGCATTGACAGGCCGCGTTATTCGGTTGGCGCTGTCGTTATTGGGAATCGATGTCGTCGCCCGAATGTAGATCGGTTGTGATCCAAGGCGGTGACGCCATGGGGAGTCAGAGGTAGGACGATCGGTCCCGAAGCCGGGCTAAATCCCGCGTCGGGACCGTAGCCCGCAGTCGTTGGCGAGCCAATCGAAAACAAAGATTGACAGATTACCTAGTTGCTCTACGGTAACTTAGCGTTATCTTTGTTTCGAGACCGGCGACCCCTGTTCTTACATGCTGGAATTCTCATCATGGCGAAAAAGAAATCTTCCGGCGTCAATCGCGCCAAAGCGATTCGTGACTACTACAAGGCGCATCCCAATGCGAAGCCGCTTCAAGTCAGCGCCGAATTAAAAAAGCAGGGAATCAATGTGACGGCGCAATACGTCAGTACGATTCGCTCGAATTCAAAGCGACAACAAGGGGAAGTCGGCAAGCCAGGGCGGCCTAGTGGCAAGAAGGCGAGCGAGGCTGCTCCGGCGAAACCGGCGAACCACCGCAAACAAAAGGTATCGCTCCCCTTGTTAGTGCGGTTGAAACATCTGACCCGCGAGTTTGGTGGGATCGCCGAAACCCGAGCTGCGCTCGATGCACTCGAAGCAATCAAGGACTAACGCCGCCGCGTGATTTGCCATTGATGGTCGGGCAACCACGCTGTTCAGTCAGCGACCATAGGAAGCTGGCGACCATGTGAAGGCGGCGACCCTATTATGGCGGCAGCCATGTGCAGCCCGCGACGCCGGGCAAGCGAATAGAATCGTTGGCGGATTTATCGAAACGGGCTTGAAATAAACACCACGCACGTTGTGGCTGCTTCGCGAATGACCATCGTCATGCCCGAACCTGTCGCCGGATTCGCATTGGAATCCTCGGGTGTGTGACCAATGCACTGCCGCCTGCAGTACCGTGGTCGTTGCAATCGGCATATTGTGCGGGATCGCTCGCGGTGCCTCGGTCAATTTGCAGCCTCCATTCTGTGAATTCTTTGCGGTTGCGTGTAATATGAAGGGCTGGAGACGCAGGCCTCTCTCGCGTTGTAACTTCATTTTCTCGCTCATTCTTAATCAAATTGTATGAGTTTGACCCCTGATCAGTTCGCACAACGAATCAAAGACTACGGTTTGGCGGATCCGCGCGCCGTCGACCGTGTCCGAAGCGAATTGGGCGCGGGCGACGTCACGCTCGATAGCATGATTGACGCGATGCAGAGTGCGGGGATCGTCTCAACGCTGCAGACCGAGAAATTGGTGCGGGGGGACCGAAGTGGCTATTTCTACGGTGATTACAAAGTCCAGTACTTGATCGGGGCCGGTACCTTTGCTCGTGTTTACCGAGCCGAGCGGGAAGGGAACATTTTTGCCGTCAAAGTGCTTCGCAAACGGTTTCGTGACGAGCCGAAGGAACTCGAGCAATTTCTACGCGAAGGCCGCATGGGACTGAAGTTGCGGCATCCCAACATCGTCAGCATTTATGATGTGATTCCCGATGTCCGCAACCCCTTCCTGGTGATGGAGTTTGTCGAAGGGCAAACGCTTCGCGAGCTTGTGCGGATTCGCGGAAGATTGCCTGCGGATCTATCGCTCAGTTTGATCAGCGATATCTCGTCGGCTCTTGCGCACGCCGCGTCGCTGGGGATCTCGCACCGCGACTTGAAGTTGTCCAATGTGTTGATTTCGACCGAAGGAAAAGCGAAGCTGGTTGACTTTGGATTGGCGGCGTTGGCGGATCGCAATAATCCCGAACAGATCGCCGATTGTCCGAACGCCCGAGCGATCGACTACGCGGCGCTTGAGCGTGGTTCGGGCGTTCGCAAGGATGACCCTCGCAGCGACGTTTTCTTTGCGGGTAATATGCTCTACCACATGCTTGCTGGCGAACCCGCATTGTCGGAAACCCGTGACCGTTTGGCACGCTTGAACATCAACCGTTTCATCGATATCAAGCCGCTGACGGATTACGCCCCCGATGTTCCTGGGGTGGCAAACCAGATTGTGCAAAAAGCGATGCGGTTTGACGTCAACGAGCGATACCAATCGGCTGCCGAAATGAATGTCGACGTACGCAAGGCGATCACGATGCTCGAGCGTGGGATCACCGGCAACGTCGCGGATGATTACCATCAGCCGATGGCAGAGCATCAAGATGACGACGAGATTCCGTCGAATGAGGGCGAAGGTTACGTGGTGTTGTTGGTCGAGTCAAAGATTGGACTGCAGAACGCCATTCGTGACCGGTTGAAGGCACGTGGGTATCGCGTTTTGATCATTCAAGACCCCAACCGCGCGTTGGCCCGATTTGCCACCGATGATGAACAGCCGGCCGATTGCGTGATTTTTGGTGCGGCCGACTTGGGAGTCGATGCGGTGGACGCGTACAACCGGTTTGCGCAAGATGAGAACACTTGCAATATTCCCAGTATCTTGTTGATTGATCGGCGCCAAACGAGCTTGATTCAAGCAGCGATGCGTGGCCCGAAACGCAAGATGTTGGGGTTGCCACTGAAAGTCCGCGAGCTGCGTCAAGCGCTTAGCCAATTGTTGGTAGGTGTGAATCGACGTCCGGCCGGCACGTACTAGGTTCGACTCGGCTGCGGCCGCAGTTACAAAAAGGTAACCGACAAGGCACCGGTCTGCCAAACACACCCTTCGTGGAGCTTGCTAAAGCTCCCTCCGTTTCCTTGGCCGTACAAACGTATCCCCACCAAGATCGTTTCACGGGGACGCCAAGGATCTTTCCCAAGATCCGCTACTTGGTTTCCGCAAGCCGCAAACGTGCTTCGTCGGCCCAGGGGCTATCGGGAAACAGTTCCAAGAAACGTGCCCAGTGGTGATTCGCTTCATCGGTTCGCCCGAGCGAATCGAGCGTTTTTGCCAGGTGATAATGCACGTCCGAGTAGTCTTCGAAAATCTGCAGGGCACCTTGGAACGAGGCCACGCCAAGTTCGGGTTGCCCGGTTTCTGCCAGCACGATCCCCAGGCTGGCGCGTGCCTCGACAAACTCGGGATCGATCTCGATCGCGCTGTAGTAGCGTTCACGTGACGCAATCGTTTCTCCGATCCGGTACAGCAGTTCGCCCATCTGGAAATTGATGTCCGCGCGAGGGCCATCGCGGGCAAGGATCGCGTGATAGAAATCGATCGCTCGCTGCAGATCGTCTTCGTCTTCGGCTTGATACGCCGCCATCAGCAACTCGTCCGAATCATCCAGCGCTCGATTGCCGACCGGGAACGACGTGTCGTCTTCGCGTACCATCGACAAAACGTGCCCCGCCGCAAAGTCGTCGTCGGTTGATTCGGTTTGCTCTTCATCGAGAGCGTCGAAATCGAAACGCAACTGCCCTCCCGGTTCCACTAACCCTTCGCCGTGCCGTAACAGCACCAATTCGCCTTCGACCAAGATCGACAGCTGCTCAAGTGGCCGGTGGATGTCGGGTAGCAGTTCCACCCACTGTGCCAATCGTTGTTCGATCGCTTTGGGGCTCTCGCCGGAAGCGATCCAATTGGCCAATCGCTTGGCGACCGCGACTTCGGCAAAATCGAAGTAGGGCAGGCGGTGCATCGTTTCGACTGGCGTGATCAATCCCAACCGTTGCCAGCGGCGGACCACCCGAACGGAAATCCCCAGCAAGTGGGCCAACATTGCCGGCGTGTAGTAACGCTGGGCCGACTGTTTGAAATCTACCAGCCCGAGCCGTTGCCAAAGTTCGGACTCGTACACGATTTCGCGAGTTCCGGTAGCGATCGCATGCCGAGTGGACTCGGTCAACAAGTCCGATTCAAGCACGGGGGATTGATCGGCGCCAATCACCACCCAATCGACGTCGGCGGATCGCTGTTCGACGATCGTCGCGCCATAGGATCGCAGCAGATTGGCGGCTTCGCGACGCGTCATGCTGCCGAAACGCCCGACCAAGGCAATCTTCAAATTGCGAAGTGCCCCAGATTCCGTTTCATTCTCGGCCGCCCCATCGGACAATCCAGCGGTCTCCGCCAATTCAGTTTCCGCCAAGTCATTAGAGTCGATGGGCTCGTTCAAGCGTGGCATCTCTTGGGGAGCAGGAAAAACGAGGACGATTGGTTTTGCGGGCGAGCGATCGGGGACGTCCCGCGATTGTCATGGGGCGACCGATTGGATCGGTGGTTTGGATCATTATCCACAAACTTGGCAAACACTCTAGAGACGAACCTTGTCGCGAACGAGTGGATCTATCATTCTGTGGGATTGCCGTGAGTGGGCAAGACGATCGCTGGTGGGCCTTTAGGCAAACTGGAGGAAAGTCCGGGCTCCGCAGGATAGGATGGTCGATAACGTCGACCGGCCGCGAGGCTAGGGAAAGTGCAGCAGAGAACAGACCGCCGAACGGTCAAACTCGGTCGTCTAACGACGGCCAGGCTTTGACGCGTGGCAAGGGTGAAACGGTGCGGTAAGAGCGCACCAGCGGTCGAGGTGACTCGATCGGCTTGGTAAACCCCATCCGGAGCTAGACCAAACAGAGTGCAGTGGTGCGAGCCTTTCGAGGTTCGTGCCCGCGAAGCGATCCGTTTCGCTACCGACATTCGGGTAGGTCGCAATTGAGGCGGCGAGCAATCGTCGTGCACAGATAAATGGTCGTCGGCGCAAGCGAAATCTTGCGTCACAGAACCCGGCTTACTAACCCGCTCACGGCAATTTTTTTTTGGGCATTCGCACTAAACTCGCGTTTTTTATCGCGGCTCAGGCGATTGCCACGCTGTGCCGCTATGAGAGTGCGATGGCACCCGATGGCTGCCTTCCGCCAATTCCTATGATGCATCGGCGGATGCGTATTGGATCACTCGCCGACGCCCAATCGCTGCATTTGATACTTTCCGTCTAAGATATCGCGCCACCACGATTCGTTATCGAGATACCACTGGACCGTTTCGCGTAACCGCTCTTCGAGCGTTCGCTGTGGTTTCCAGCCCAATTCCTTTTGAATCTTGCTGGAATCGATCGCATAACGAAAATCATGTCCCGGTCGATCTTTGACGTAGGTGATCAGATCACTGTAGCTTTTTCCGTTCTCACGAGGTCGGATTTCATCCAGGATGCCCACGATCGCGTTGACCAAGTCGATGTTGCGGCGCTCACTATTGCCGCCCACGTTGTAGGTTTCACCCGGGGTGCCTCGCGTCAGCACGGTGACCAGCGCCCGCGCGTGATCCTCGACGTACAACCAATCGCGTACGTTCAGCCCCTTGCCATAAACCGGCAGCGGTTCTTCACTCAAACACTTGATGATCATCAACGGAATCAACTTTTCCGGAAAATGATACGGGCCGTAATTGTTCGAGCAGTTTGTGATCAACACGGGCAACCCGTAGGTGGTTTTCCAGGCACGCGCCAGATGGTCCGACGCGGCCTTGGTTGCCGAATAAGGCGAGTGGGGGTCGTAGCGAGTTGTCTCGGTAAACATCCCGGTATCGCCCAGCGATCCATAGACTTCGTCGGTCGAAACGTGCAAGAACCGGAACGTCTCGCGTCGCTCGGCCGGCAACTGGTTGTAATGTCTCAGACTGCTGTCGAGTAGGTTGAACGTTCCCACCACGTTGGTTTGAATGAATTCCGAGGGGCCATCGATCGATCGGTCGACGTGCGACTCGGCGGCCAGATGCATCACGGCATCTGGGGCGACGGTTTGCATCACCTCTGCAACCACGACGGGATCGGCTAGGTCCGCCTGGACAAACGAATAGCGTGGCGAGTCGGCGACATCGGCAAGCGAATGGGGATTGCCGGCATACGTCAATTTGTCCAGGTTCACGACGTCGTGATCGGTGTCCGCCAATAAATGACGCACCAAGTTCGTGCCGATAAAACCGCATCCGCCGGTTACAAGGATTTTCATGATAAGTTCGGTCAGGCAAAAGGAGAGCGGAAGCTGAGAGAGACGTTTTTAAAACGATAATCCGCCCACGGGAATTTTGAAAGCGATCGCAAACATTCCCCGTAATTTAACCGATTTCGTTGCCAAAATGGTTTGTCGCCTCATTCGATCCTGCTTGGGCGGTGTTGCGGGGTCGTTTTGGGGGACACTGCGAAGTGCGAAAGTCGCTCAAGCCAACGCAATCACGCTCGCGCTCACGCGAACGCGGGGACCATTTCGGTTTGCACCGCTTCGTCCGCCACCAATACAAAGTGGTACGGCAGCAAACGCCGAATGCGAACGGGGCGGCCAAGGGCACTGCGGGCGATGCGAGCGATCTCGCGCTCGCTGAACGATGAATGAATCCGGGCCATCGCGTCATGTCGGCAAACGGCGGAACGGACCAATAGCCGCGAGGCCACGTTCACCAGTGCACAATTCAATCGACTGCGTTTGAAATCACAGACGATCATCGCTTGTTGACACGATCCTTGCATCGATTGCAACAATCGAAACGCTTGTGAGTCGTCCAATCGGTGCATCAGCATGGTGCTGATCACAACGTCAAAACCGAGTGGCAGCGGCGATCGAAAACAGTCCAATTGAATGCTGCGTACTTCGACCCCCGAACGATCTGCCAATCGCTGCTGTTCTTCGATCGCATGACGATTGGGGTCGACCGTTGTGATGCGAAGGTCGCGGCGTTCGCGTGCGGCTTTGACCGCCCAACGAACCGCCAAATCGCCATTGCCGCTCGAGACATCCAACACGGTCAATGGACGCCCCAACGTATTGGATTGGTATCGCGTGATCAGCGGGTACAACGCATCAGCCACCCGAGTCAGTTGGTTCAACCGTAACTCGTCCATCCGCACCCGCTGAAATTCAGCTGCGTCGATCGATGGATCGTCAATCCATACCGGTTCGCGTACTCGATCGAAACTCATTTCTCGCCATTACCTTCATCCGTGCGAGGGACCTATCAAAACAAGGATACCATTTTTACGGGGTCAGGACACAATGAACGCGGATCAGGTCGGTTCGGCGACCGAATGCCCTGCATCACTCGGATTGCGGCGATACAGCCAAACTGCCGCCACAGTCGTGCATATTAGGACGCCGATGCTGACCCACTGAGAAATCGAAAGGTCGGTGCCAAATTGTCCCTGCTCGTCCACGCGGATCATTTCCAGCACAAACCGCAGCACCGCGTAGGCCGCGAACCCTAGCAACATGATCGCTCCGTCTCGCCGCAACACCAACGACAACGCGCACAGCAGCAAACAAACACTCAATCCTGACACGCTGCTAATCAGTTGGGCCGGTTGTACCGGTATGGCCCGCTGCGGAAGCTGCTGAGGCGTCCAGCGATAGATCTTTCCATCGATCATGGCGACCACGCCGCGAGGCGATTGTTCGCGTGGCAGGTCTTTTGAAAAACCAGCTTGATAACGGTCGTCCAAACGGATCTGTTCGACAACGCTGCCCACTTTGATCCCCGCAAACTCAGCCAGACTGTCGCTGGCAACTTCGGACACCTCACCCGATGTCGGATCAAAACGCAGTCCAATCAGATCGCCCTGCAGTGCTTGGTCTTGATAGACCGGGCTGCCAGGCGGGAAGTGAAGTGCGGCCCAATAATCTTCGCATTGACCGCCATAGCAACAACCGTTCATCAAACAGCCGATGCGGCCGAAAAACAAACCAAGGAACATACAAGGCACGATCGCGTCGCCTAATTTCAGCAACGGCAAGTGATGACGCACGATGTAGAAGCTGCCCGCCAAAAAGCCGCCGATGAACGATCCGTAAACGACCAATCCGCCTTCCGTGAACGTCAACATTCGTCGCACCGTTTCGACCAGCGAGTCGCCGATAAAGTGGTCGTGATACTGAACCACGTAAAACAATCGGGCGCCGCCAATGCCGCCGATAAAGACCCATGGTGCCATGTTCAGAATCACGTCAGGATTGATCCCACGTCGTTTCGCGCGGATCATCGCCAATCCGACGGCCGACAACACCCCCAACAGCAGCATCACCCCGTAGCCGCGGATCGCCATGCCGACGGGTTCGCCATCGACGTTTTTGAGTTCGACGCTGGGCAGGATAAACGCGACGGCGGCCGCAAACAGTCCCCACATCAAACCTTCGGTCGCAATAAAACTGCCGACCGAACCTCCGCGACGTTGGATCATCACGGCGCGAATTACGAGGGCCAACGCCAACAGGATCAATGCCCAACCAAACCCAAAGATGGGCAATCCGGCGATTTCGTGTGGGATCAGAAGCAGGGTGCGCCGCATGGGCCATCGCCTTTACTTTTAAGAGGGCATAAATCACACGCCGGAAAATCGAAAGGAGCCAAGGGAGCGGCACGAATCGTCGTCAATGTCGTGACGTCTCGGGATTCGTGTCCCCTCGTTTCCCTCGTCTGTTTTTCGGGTCGCTTGGCCGGCATGTCTTCTGCTATTGGACCGCGGCTCAATCGTTGACGGTGAGGTTTTGGGTTGGTCTGGACGTGTCGTCGGCGTATTTTCTACGCTGTCGACGGTGAAAGCGTCCAGGTGGATGCCTCAGAATCCTCAGAAACCTCAATCGATGTATCGGGTTGGCGTTTCAGTTTTCTTGTTCGACGTTTTAGTTATCGTACCCGAGAATGTCATGCTTCCCATGCACAAGCACCGTCACCGAATGGCAATTTGGCTTGCAACGATGGTATTGGCCGTTTCAACAGGGGGCGTCGGCTACTCGGGCGATTTTCGTGTCACCACGGAAATCTACGAAAATGCCAGTTCAAAGCCCGCGGCAAAACACTTGATTCTGTTTGCTGGCAATCTGACCTACGATTTGGCTGAAATTCAAGACCGCTATGTCACGGTCTACGATCCCGATCGAAAGCGAGTGATTTTGCTTGATCGCGTGGAAAAGACGCGAACGACGATCAATACCGAAGATTTGGTGCGAATCACCGCCCAAGCACGCGCGGCGGCCGAAACCAGCGAACAGCAACAACGCATCGGGGTGGCCGCAATCCCCGAAGTGGATGGGGCGAAATATTCGATTTCGTATGGCGATGCACGCTATGAAACGAGCACGAAAACCCCCAGTGACGCCGAAATGGCGGTTCAATACGGCCAATTCGTCGATTTGGCCTCGCGGTTGAACTTGGTGCATCGACGTGGGCTGCCTCCGTTTGCCCGTATGACGCTCTCGCAGCGGATCGCCTCGGACGGAAAAATCCCCACCGAAACCACGTTGACAATCCGACGCGGCATCCAAGTCGACCGCTTCCGATCGAGCCATACGTATATTTCAACGCTCAGCCAGCAGGATCGTGAACAAATCGATGAGATCGGTGGCATGTTGGCGCTGTACAGCGAAGTCCCGCTGAGCGATTCCGGCGAATAAACCACGTTTGATTACAATATCCGCAGCGAAACCTTTTCTTGTCGTCGCGGTTCAATCAAGCATGAGTACTACACGCAATATCGCCGCCGTTTTCTGTATTTCGCTAGCATCCGCTGCCGGGCTATCCGCGCCGGCGCTGGGCCAAGGTCCCGATCGGGGCCGAGGTGGAGGGGACCGTGGCGATCGCGGCGACCGTGGCGGTGGGGATCGTGGTGATCGCGGCGGGGGTGACCGTGGCGGCGGTGACCGAGGCCGAGGTGGGCCTCCCGGGGGCGGCCGCGGTGGTTTTGATCCCGCATCGATGTTGCAGCGTTTGGATACCAACGGAAACGGGGTGCTCGATCCGGATGAGCAACAGGGACCAGCCCAATTTATCATCAGTCGGGTTCAGCAGAGCGACAGCAGCGTCGTTCCCGGCAGACCCGTTCCTTTGGACAAAATCACCAAAGCGTTCGAGCGGATGCGTGAAGAACGCGAAGGGGGTGGCGGAGACCGTGATCGCGATCGCGACCGAGGCAGCAGCCGCAATAGCAGCGAGGAAGCTTGGACCGCAGAATTGTTGGTTCCTGGATTCGGTGTCGAAATCGATCCGGTGCCACTGCTCGGTTTTGGTGCCGCTTCTGAAATGATGTCGGTGGCAATCAGCGATAAAGACAAACAGGAAGCCGCCGAGCGAATGCGCGAGTACGATCGCAATCGCGATGGTTACCTCAGCAAAGAAGAATTGGCACGCGGACGTTTTGGTGGCGATCCCCTCGATTTCGACCGTAACCGCGATGGCCGGCTTTCCGCAGACGAATTGGCAGTTCGCTACGCACGACGACGCGAAGTCAGCGAAGTGAACGAAGCCGAGCGGCGACGCGAAGAAAGCCGTCGACGTGACCAAGACCGCAAAAAAACGGTCGAAGACGTTGATTATTACAATGGACGCAAATCGTATCGCATCGTTTCCACTGGTTCGCTGCCCGAAGGCACGCCTGGATTCTTTGCCGACAAAGACGCAAACGGGGATGGGCAAGTCGAAATGGCGGAATTCGCCAGCGAATGGTCCGACGAAAAGGTCGCTGAATTTTTTCGCTCTGATCTGAATGGCGATGGCATCATCACGCTTGAAGAGGCGCGGCAAGCGGTCGAGATGGGCACGCACACATCGACTCAAACCGCATCGACGAGTTCCTCGAGCTCTTCGGGTTCTGCTTCGGCATCGTCCTCGACATCATCAGCGAGCGTATCGGGAGCCAAACCAGACGAGAAATTGATCAAGTATGCCGAGCGAATTATTTCACGCTACGACAAGAACAAGGATCAAGCGTTGACCGCGTCCGAATGGTCGACGATGTTGATGAGTCCCGCTGCTGCAGACGGAAATCGCGACGGCCGTGTGACGGTCATCGAGTACGCGTCGTGGATGCAATCACGATCGAAGTAGACGATATTGGCCACCGGCCCTTGGTGCCGCGTGCCGGCAACCGTCGCAAGCGTGTTTGCACAACGCGGTGGTCTTAACGCAGCTCGATCATCAAGGCTTCGGTCGCAAAAGGGCGCTGCAACATCGCTTTTGCAAACGCATCGTCCGCGTCCATCTCGCTACGCTCGAGTGACCCTGAGAACCCGATTCGCTCTCCCGACTTGGGATCAAATTCCCCGTTTGCATTGGCGTCTTCGAACGCGACGATGGCGATCTCCGAGCCGATATCCCCAAGCGGCAACTGCAACTCTGCCGTTCCGCTACGAAGCGTCGTTTGCTCGGTCATCAGCGGATTTGCTCGATTCGCAAATGATTCCGCCGAATCATAGACGGCCACGATCAAGTTCCCCTCTTCTTGGTCTGCTCCGGTGACGATCAGCGAGACAAAACCGTTTGCTTGCGAGTACCCCTCACCGGACGCTTGGTTCAGCAAGTTGGCATCACCGATCAGCGACGTTTGTGGGAACCGCGGCGCGACGAACCGCGATTGCCGATACAGCAAGATCGCCGAACCCAATACGATCAATCCCGCCAAAAACATCATCAGCACATTGCCGTGATTTTGGGCCCACAAGCTTTGTTGCTCGCGAGTGTTGAGCGAATCCGTCATGTTCGCGTCGTCTTGGTTCTGCATGTCGCTTGGCTACTACGATGGGAAGAGAAAGTGTGCGGCGAGCCATCCGCGAAACGAGAGGTGATCCGGGCCCGATTCTGTTTACCATTCTATCGTGATTTTGCGTTTGGGGGCAGCAGCAATTGGATCGGCGGATTCAGGCAGCCAAAGCCGCAATCGACGCATATGATTGTTTTCGCCGCGGCAACGCATTAGGCTGTGCTATCACCACTTACGTCCTTTTTGCTATAGAGATTCAATCATGGAAACTTGGCCCATCGGTGTGTTCGCTTCAGTCGATGCGGGACTCGGAGTCGGTTGGAACGTGATCTCGGAATTGAAAGTTCCCACGATTCAATTGCATGCCCCCCATCGAGACAATCGGACCGCGGAAACGGCCGAGTCGCTACGAGCCCAGCTGGGCGAACTCGGTGTCCGCTGTACCGCAATCTTCGGTGGTTTCGAGGGCGAAAGCTACGCAGACATTCCAACCGTCGTCAAAACCATCGGTCTGGTGCCCGCTGAAACGCGGCAAAGTCGCCTGCAAGAAATGTGCGAAATCTCGGACTTTGCCAAGCAACTCGGTTGCGATACCGTCGCATTGCATTTGGGGTTTGTGCCCGAGGATTCCAGCGACGAAGGCTATGCCGAAATCGTCGAGGTTACCCGAAAACTGTGCGACCATTGCAGCGACAACCATCAATACCTGCATCTGGAAACCGGCCAGGAAACAGCCGAAGGGTTGCTCGAATTTATTCAGCAAGTCAAACGCGAAAACCTAAAGATCAATTTCGACCCTGCCAACATGATTCTCTACGGCAGCGGTGAACCGATCGATGCGTTGAAAAAGGTGGCCAAGCATGTTCGCAGTATCCACTGCAAGGATGCCACTTGGAGCGACCAACCTGGAAAAACCTGGGGAGCCGAAGTTCCGCTGGGTGAGGGTGCCGTCGACATTCGCAAGTACCTGCAAACGCTGAAAGAGATCGGCTACACCGGCCCGCTGACCATCGAACGCGAAATCCCCCAAGACCCCGAACGCCAAAAGCAAGAGATCAGCCACGCCATCGAGCTGCTCAATAAGTTGAAGGGTGAATTGCTTGATTGACCGCTGATCTCGCCTGGCACTGTGTGGTTGGTTGCCCACCTCGTCCTTCCTCGAGCGACCAAACCTCAAGCGACCAAAAGATTTTTGATTACGCTAGAGGCTTCTGAAACCTATTCGCATGGCGACTCGCTTGAGTCGCCATGTGACGCCGACGCCGTGCCTAGCATGCTTCTATGAATCCGCTCAATCTGTTTCGACGCTCGACCCGTCCATCGACCGCGCCGCAGGCTCACATGACGTGGGCCTCGCGAAGCATTTCGAACACGGTGACGCGAACCGGCGTGTTCCTAAAAGAAAAGCTTTGGATTTGGCCCATCATCGCCGTGCTGATCCTGTCGGTGATCGGTTTCGGCGTCCGGCACGCGATCGAAACCACGATCAAAGCCAACGTCAGTTCGGGGCTTCAGTCATTGGTGACGCTGGAAACCGAGATGCTCAAAAAATGGTTCGCGGTCCAAGAATCGACCGCCGAATCGTTGGCAAACGACGCTCAAGTCCGGCAAACGGTCTACCAGATTCTGCAGCCTGGTGCGGTCACGAACTCGTCGCCGAGTGGCGGTAGCGCAAAGGATTTGCATTCGCAATTGGCCACCGAATTGGCGGCCGCGATGGCGGCGCATGACTACGTTGGATTCATCGTCGCCGACAAATCGAAACGCATCGTGTCCTCGTCGCATGCGGCCTTGATTGGCGAACAAGACATCCCCGAGTACGAATCGTTCTTGGACCGCGCGCTTGATGGCGATACGATTGTCTCGCCCCCCTTTCCCAGCGTGGTGATGCTGAAAAGTGACGACGGACGCAATCGCATGGGGGTTCCCACGATGTACGTCTGCGCCCCGATCCGCGACACGTCGTTCCAAATCATCGGCGTGTTGGGAATGCAGATTCGGCCCGACCGCGAATTCACTCAAATCCTGCAACTCGGCCAAGTTGGATCGTCGGGCGAAACCTATGCCTTTGATTCCGAAGGCCTAATGATCTCGAACAGTCGGTTTGATGAGCAATTGATTCTGCTCGGCTTGTTGCCTGATCGCCCGCAGTCTCGATCGATGCTTGAATTGATGGTGCGTGACCCCGGTGTCGATATGACGCAAGGCGATCGTCCAGAGGTGCGGCGATCGCAGTTGCCGCTGACCAAAAATGCAGCAGAGGCACTCGCCGGAGGCTCCGGAATCGACGTTGATGGTTACCGTGACTATCGCGGGGTGACCGTGATCGGCGCTTGGACTTGGATGCCAAAATATGGAATCGGCGTGACCACCGAGGTCGAAGCGGCCCAAGCGTTCCGACCTTTGGTGATTTTGCAGCGAACGTTTCTATTGATCTACCTGCTGTTGATCCTTAGCGCGATCGCAATCTTCGTTTTCATGGTCGTGGTCGCTCGCCTGCAACGGCAAGCCCGTGCGGCGGTGATCGAAGCGCAGCAATTAGGCCAGTACACCCTCGAAGGCAAACTTGGCGAAGGAGGCATGGGGGTCGTCTACAAAGGTCGGCATTCAATGATGCGGCGGCCCACCGCGATCAAGCTATTGCATGCCGATCGTATCGATGAAAACTCAATCAAACATTTTGAACGCGAAGTCCAGATCACTTGCCAATTGAATCATTTCAATACGATTGCGATCTACGACTATGGTCGCACGCCCGAAGGGGTGTTTTATTATGCGATGGAATACCTTGATGGCATCGATTTGCAAGAACTCGTTCGCAAATATGGTCCCCAGCCCGAATCGCGTGTGATTCACATTCTGCTGCAAATCTGCAACTCGCTTTACGAGGCGCATTCTAAAGGCCTGGTGCATCGCGACATCAAACCCGCCAACGTGATGTTGAACCGCCGCGGCTGTGAACCCGACGTGGTCAAAGTGCTCGATTTCGGTTTGGTCAAAGCAATGGAACCGCAAACGCCGGTCGCGATGCAAGGTAGGGGGACGCTGACCGGGACGCCGCTTTACATGTCCCCCGAAGCAATCCAAGCGCCGCTGTCGGTCGATGCTCGCACCGATATCTACGCCGTCGGCGCGGTCGCCTATTTTCTGCTGACCGGAGAACCCGTCTTCGCGGCGGACGGGTTAACGGAATTGTGTCAAAAACATATCGACGAAGCACCAGTGCCTCCATCGAACCGCGGCAACACCCATGTTTCGAGTGATCTGGAAGATGCAATTTTGAGCTGTCTTGAAAAGTCGCGGGCCAAGCGACCGCAGACGGCGCGTGATCTCGCACAATTGCTGTTGCGTTGCAAAGAAGCGAAACGCTGGACAATGGAAGACGGCGACCGATGGTGGGGACGCCACGAACGAAGCTCCGGCGCTACCAGTCGCAGTGACGTCTCCACAAACGCTTCCGCCGCCGTGGAAGCCACGTTGGATCTAACACAACTGGCCAACGAACCCGACGATCCATCCTAAGGTACAGTTCGGAAACAACTTCGTCATTCGGTCTTTGTTACCAATCACGCGGGTGAAGTGTCTTCTCTGTAGTGGACGAGGCAACGAGTCCCGCCGCGCCAACAAGTCGCTCGGACTCGTAGCCTCGTCCACTACATCCATCGCTCGGACTCGTAGCCTCGTCCACTACATCCAACGCTCGGACGCGTAGCCTTGTCCACTACCTTTGAAGCTGGTCGAGCTACGCTCATTCCAGTAAAGCTTTAGCGGCACGGCTCTAAAGCCACCGGAGGGTTCATGTCGTTCGGGAAACATTTTGAAATGACGAAGTTGTTTCAAAGCGGATCCTAAAACGCCCTCGCTTTGGCATCGCAGTCCCACTTGTTGCAGCACGCACGCGGCCGGGTTTGTCGACGCGTTTATTCGCTGCCGCATGCGTGGGATCATGAGATTGCCAAGTCAAAAAAAAACGCCGAAGGGGCCTGCAATTTAGAATCTGGTTCTAATTTGCAGGCCACCGTCGGCGATGAACTCAGCACGTCAACTCGCAGATGGCGAATCAGAAAGATTCGCCGCCTAGCGACGATGTTATTCTTCTTCTTCGGTCATTTCTTCATCCGAGACATCGGCCGTCGCCGCGGCGAGTGCGGCTTCGTAGTCGGCGATTGCTTTCGCATCGGCATCTTCGGTAACGGTTCGATTGGTCGCGTCGTCGCATCCACACATGACCGAGCCAAAGAACAGAAAAAGGGCAATCGATAGAGTCTTCATTCAATAAATCTCGCTGTAAATTACAAAGGGGGCTGGGGGAGCTTGATGATCAAAGGGCGCCCATTGGAACGTTAGAGAACCGATCCAATGGGCGAAAAGTTTGCCGGAGGCCTTTAGAACTCACCATCGATCGTTTCTTTGGCGGCTCGCGTGCCCAACGCGCCCCACAATCCATACGGGCTCTCGGCACCGGGGTTGTAGCCGTTGGTGATTGAACGCGCGGTTGAATCGCCGGCTTCGATCGAATCGGTGACAAACTTGACCGCACCATCACCCATCAAGACATGGCAGCCGCCTTGATGGTTGCTGGACATGGTTGCGATCAGTGAGGTTCCCAACGTGTTGTAAGGGCCACAGATCTCGCGGTTTGGCGGCAGGATCGTCATGCAACCACTGAACAATGGTCCTTGGTCTGCCCAGCGGTAGCCACGACCAAACGCGGCACGTGAAACCATTTTGTAGGTGGCCAGCCAAAAACGGGGACGCTCAGGGTCAATCAGTGGTAAACATTTCGATGGGTTGTTACGGATGCCGCCAAGCGAAACGCCAGGGGCGCTCTTGTTCTTGCCATTTTCAGTCACCTGAGTTCGATTGCTGTTGTCACCCAGGTCGGTCATGATTTCGCCCATCGCAATCGTGTTGGACAAGCCGTCCAAACAATCGCGGAATGAAGTGGGCTGCAGCGGTTTGAAGAAGCCTCGGTGCGACGCTCTCGCCATCTTGCTTCTCCCGGCAGTAATTTTACTACGGTTGTTGTTGTACGGTCCGTAGTAAACCTGCCACGACGAATCGCCGACACAGGCGGCGTAATTGGTTCGGCCTAACGCAGGAAGCCCAAACCCAGGGTCGCTAGGACAGCGAAACGCGGTGATCTCGGTTGCCCATGGGATGTATTGAATCTGGTCAGGCGTTGGTCCCATCGCCGGCCAAGGCGCTGTTGGGGTTCCCACCGCCGCGGAAGTGTTGCCATCGGTTCGGCTTGCATTTGGATTCGAGATTTGCTCCCAAAGCGCTTGCTGTTCGATGAACGGCAACGCGGGGACCAACATGCTCAACCGGATACGGTTCCCTTGGGTGCTCGTACGGAACCAACCCTCCGGCGGATCCGGCTGGGTTCCAGTGCCTTGCGTCGGAATCTGTTTGTACGCGGAATGGTAGTTGTGAATGGCCAAGCCAAGCTGCTTGAAGTTGTTGCTGCAGCTCATCCGGCGGGCGGCTTCCCGGGCGGCTTGGACGGCCGGAAGTAAAAGTCCGACCAGAACACCAATGATTGCGATAACCACGAGCAGTTCCACCAGCGTGAAACCGTGTTTGGATTTTTGAAGAGGAATCGTTTTTTGAGACATATCAGAACCTAACGAGTAGAAAAGAAACACGCGAACTTCATAAACGAGCGAAGGGGCCCGTTGGTGACATTACGGGTTCGCAAAGGAATAGACAGTTACTTTATCTCCCTCTTGTGTGGCAAAGTAAAGGCTTTGTTGTGGGGAATACTCAGGAATCTTTTAAAAAATGCGAAATATGTGTGTCACATTAGTCCTATAGCGGACGCAGCTTTCCTAGTTTGCCAGCAAGGTTCGGACACGCGGTAACTCGACACCTAGTCGCGTTGCGAACAGACCGACCGGTCGGTATGATGTGGCGATGACCGACGCCAAACCGCCCGAAACGACCACCCGGATTCTCGATGCCGTGATGCAGTTGATCCTCTACGGCGGGCTGCCTGCAGTGACCCTGTCGGCGGTTTGTCGCAAGGCCGGGATCAGCAAAGGCGGATTGATGCATCACTTCCCGAACAAGGAAGCGTTGGTCGCCGCGTTTTTGCAGCAATCCGTTCGCGATTACTTGGATTTGGTCCAACAGACCGCCGCGCCGCATGTTCCCGGCAAGGGAAAACGGGCCGCCGCCGTGTTGGATCTGTTTCTCGGAGACCCGGCCGAAAGTGAACCTGACGCCCACAACGATTGTCCTGCGGTGATGGTGGCGTTGATCCAAGGAGGCGGTTGCAAATCGTTGGTCGACGAGGTCCATCAGACGCTGTTTCAGTTGATGCGAAGCGATGGGCTGTCGGGCGAACTTGCCGATTTGATTGTGGTTACAATTGATGGCATCTGGCTGCGATCGGTCATCGCGACCAACGAAACCATGATTCCTCGTGTTAAACGAATCCGCAAAAAGTTAAATCAGTTGATTGCCAGCGAAATAGCCATCAAGACGAAGCCCCATTCGGATACGAACAAACCAATATGAATCAAGTGCCTGTAAAACGTTCTCGCGGTCGTGGATTGAAAACGGCGGTCGGATCGATTGGCGTACTGGTCGGGGTGCTCGCCCTGCTGGCCGGGATCGCTTATGCGAAAGGCCGACAAATCCAAGCGGCAATGTCGGCTCCACCGCCACCGGAAATGCCGGTCGCGGTCACCGTCGCGACCGCCAAACCGACGACGTTTCGCCAAACCTCGGTTGTGATCGGCAACATGTTGGCGCCTGAATCGATTACCGTGCGAAACGAATTGGCCGGCGCGGTCGTCAATGTGTTGATGCAGCCGGGCGGCGAAGTCGAAAAGGATGCCGTGCTGATCCAGTTGGACGACCGCAGCGAACAAGCCGAATTGAAAAGTGCCGAAGCATCACGCAAGTTGGCCGATTCCGCTTTGCAGCGGGCGCGTCGATTGAACCAAGCCAATGCGAACAGCGAATCGGAACTGGATGTTGCCGAGGCCGAACTGACTCGCGCCGAAGCGATGATCGATGAATTGCGGGTTCGCATCGACAAAAAAACACTTCGTGCGCCGTTTCGAGCCCGCGTCGGGCTGTTCGATTTGCACATGGGGGAATACTTGGTTGCCGGTACCGAAATCACCACGCTCGAAGGGATCGCCGACTACTTGAACGTGGACTTCGCGATGCCATCCCACGTCGCCGACGCCGTGCAGATTGGCGATCAGGTTCATTTGCGAGTCGGTGCGTCGGGGTTGCCCTTGCCGGCAACGATCGTCGCGCTAGACGCTTCCGCCAACGCGATCTCGCGTTCGGTGACCGCCCGTGCCCGATTGGAAAACCCACCGGCGATATTACAGCCCAACGATTCGGTTCAAGTGACCGTTCCCTATGGGCCGCCGATTCCCGCAAATCTGATCCCGGCGACGGCGATTCGTCGCGGGCCGAGCGGAACGTTGGTCTACGTCGTGAGTGAGCGTGAGGGGCAAATGCGAGCCGAATCGCGTGACGTGGTCGTCGCTGGCAGCGAGGATCCCAATGTTCGCGTGGTCTCGGGCGTCAACGCGGGGGAAGTCGTGGTGGCCGACGGATCGTTCAAAGTCCATGACGGCGCGTTGGTGGCCGATGTGAACGCGGTCACCACCACCGCCTCGATCAAAAAAACGCGTTTGAACGAAAACACGGACCTGAACGAAAACACGGACCTGAACGAAAACACGGGCCTGGATGAAAACACCAGCTTGGTGGGCAATGCGGGAGCAAGCAATTGAAAGCGATCACCGATTTATTCATTCGCCATCCAGTGCTTGCGATTGTTGTCAACTTGATCTTGGTGCTGGTCGGCGTGCGTTGCGCCACGTCGTTGCCGATCCAGCAATTCCCTAAACTCGAAAGCACTTCGATTACGGTCACGACCGTTTATTTCGGTGCCAGTGCTGAAACGGTCCGCGGATTTTTGACCACGCCGATCGAACGCGCTGTTTCATCGGTCGCGGGGATCGACTACGTCGAATCGAGCAGCATTGCTGGGATCAGTACGGTCACGGTGCGTTTGAATTTGAACCACGATTCGACCAAGGCGTTGGCCGAGGTCAATGCTAGGCTGCAGCAAGTGCGTAGTGAATTGCCTGCCGAAGCCGAGCCGCCGACGATCGAATTGATTCGCGCCGACCGCCCCTACGCATCGTTCTATTTGAGCTTCACGTCGGACCGATTCAATTTGCCGGCACTCACCGACTATTTGACTCGCAACGTCCAGCCTCGTTTGTCGATTCTGCCGGGGGTCCAGAAAGTTGGGATCGAAGCGGGACAAACACCGGCGATGCGGATTTGGATCTCACCCGAGCGGTTGAGCGAATTGAACTTGACCCCCGGTGACGTCTATTCAGCGCTGCAACGAAACAATTTCTTGGCGGCGATCGGGCAAGTCAAAAGCGACACCGTCCAAATCGACCTGCTGACCAACACCGATTTGCGGAGCGTCGAAGAGTTTGGTGAGCTAATCGTGTGGCAGGCGCCCGCGTCGGCCGACGGACCGGGGACGATCATCCGGTTGTCCGACATCGCACGCGTGGAACTCGGCAGCGAAGAGCCAACAGCGACTGCGATGTATCGCGGTCGCGAAGCGATCTACGTCAGCGTGTGGCCGCTACCGGGCAGCAACGAGATCGAAGTGGCCACGCGATTGCATGAAGCGATGACTGAATTGGAACCGGAGCTTCCCGCCCACATTGACATGCAACTAGCCTACGACGGCACCAAGTTCATGCGGCGATCGCTTTCAGAAATTTCCAAAACGCTGACCGAGACGATCGTGATCGTTGGTTTTGTCGTCTTTCTATTCATGGGATCGGTTCGTTCGGCGTTGGTCCCGCTAGTGGCGATGCCGGTGTCGTTGATTGGCGCCGCGATCGTGATGTACCTGCTCGGTTTTTCGCTAAATCTTTTGACGCTGCTTGCGATCGTGTTGGCGGTCGGATTGGTCGTCGACGATGCGATTGTGGTGGTCGAGAATGTGCAGCGTCACCTGCAGGACGGCCATGGCAAAATCCAGGCGGCGTTGGTCGGAGCGCGTGAGTTGGTGGGGCCGATTTTAGCGATGACGATCACGCTTGCGACCGTCTATGCCCCCATCGGTTTTCAAGGCGGGTTGACGGGCATGCTGTTCCGCGAGTTCGCCTTTACGCTGGCCGCCGCCGTGGTGGTTTCGGGCGTCGTTGCGGTCACACTGTCACCAATCATGAGTGCGTATTTGTTACCGGTCGACGGACGCGAAGGCCGTATGACCAGGCTGGTCAATCGAATTTTCGCGGCCGTTCGTCGACGCTACGCCAGCGTGTTGTCGTGGGTATTGGAATTGCGTTGGTCGATTGCCCTGGCCACGCTGCTTGCCGCCGCGGCCGCGTTTCCGCTGTACCTGTTCTCGGCCAAGGAATTGGCGCCGGTCGAAGACGAAGGAGCGATCGCGGTGATGTTGGCCGCCGCGCCCGATTCAACGCTGCGATCGACGACGCGTTGGGCAGGCCAGCTGGCGAGTGGTTTTCAGGCGATCGAAGAATCCGAATACATGTGGGCCGTGGTCACCGCGGGAGGCGGTTTTGGCGGCGTGATCACCAAGGATTGGGACGAGCGCACCCGCAGCACGCAAGAAATCTTGCCACAAGTGTTTGGCATCGCGTCGCAAAACCCTGGTTTGGAAGCGTTTCCAGTCCTTGTGCCACCCCTTCCCGGTGCGGGAAATTATGACGTCGAGCTTGTGCTGAAAAGTGATCTGCCAGTCGAGCGTCAACGTGAACTGGCCGAAGAAATTGTGCGTCGTGGCCGCGAAGCAAACTTGTTTATGTTCGTCGATACCGATTTAAAAGTCGACCTGCCACAGGCGCGAGTGGTTGTCGACCGCGAGCGTTTGGCTGATCTCGGGCTCGACCAAGCCGGCGTTGGTCGCGAATTGGGGGTGTTGTTGGGCGGCGGTTACGTCAACCGGTTCAACTATTTCAATCGATCGTATCGAGTGATTCCTCAGCTTGAAGCGGCGGATCGTCAATCGACCGGCTCACTTTTGGATTTGAAGATTCGCGGTCCTTCCGGGCAATTGATTCCGGTGTCGACGTTTGCATCGGTCCAACCCGAAACCGCTCCGCGAACGCTGAATCGATTTCAGCAGCAAAGTGCCGTAAAAATCTTTGCCGCCGTGTTCCCGGGTGTGACCAAGGAACAGGGGCTTTCTACTTTGGAAGCGATCGCTAGCGATGTCGTCGGTTCCTCGGCGACATTGGATTACTCGGGCGAATCACGGCAAATTCGCCGCGAAGGTGCGTCGTTGGCGGTCACCTTGGGCTTCGCATTGGTGCTGATCTACTTGGTGCTTGCCGCTCAATTTAAATCGTTTCGCGACCCGCTGATCGTGCTGCTTGGATCGGTCCCATTGGCGATGACGGGCGTACTGACCCTGACCTGTTTGGATCTAACGACCATTAACATCTATTCGCAGGTGGGGCTGATTACGTTGGTGGGATTGGTGGCGAAGAACGGTATCTTGATTGTCGAATTTGCCAATTCGTTGCAAGAATCAGGCGTGCAAAAACGTGCGGCGATCATTGAAGCAGCGCAAACGCGGTTACGTCCAGTGCTGATGACCTCCGCCGCCACGATGCTCGGGCACTTGCCCTTGGTGTTTGTCACGGGGGCCGGGGCCGAGGCGCGAAACAGCATCGGTATCGTGTTGGTGGCAGGGATGGCAATCGGCACCATCTTCACGCTGTTTGTGGTGCCCGCGCTCTATCTGCTGCTTGCCGCCCAACATCGTCATGATGATCAAGATCAAATGCATACGGTTGAGCCGGTCTCGTTGCGTGAAGGGTTCTCGAAGGACCTGTCGGGCGAAAAGAAGCAACCCACCCCAAATCTCGCCTAGCAACACCGTTTCCGGTAGCGGAAGTCGCGGGCGGCTTGTTGTTTTAGTCGTACGATGGACTTCCTAGTCCGTCGAATCCACCATTGACGGACTAGGAAGTCTATCCGACACCCCTTGCCGCAGGAACCTTCACTAAATCAACAAGCCGTCAAGACTTTCGACCAAGCATCATTCACAAACATCCCCACTACCGCGCACACGCCCTGTAACCACGCTCAGCAGTGCGTGTAGGTTGCCTAGCGACGCCAGTCCTCCCCTCCAGGAAATATTTCCCGGTGATCGCACCGATTTCGCCATCAACTTCAATAGTCGCGAAATGGCCCCCGCGGCTCGGCGGATTCCATCTCGCTCACCCAGTTTGCATAACGTTGCTTCAGCATCGCTAAAACCTGGGGATGAGACTGGGACAGGTCGTTTATTTCACCGGGATCGACGGCCAGGTCGAACAAGCCTCCGCTGTTTCCCATTTTGACCCATTTCCAATTGCCAACGCGGGCTGCGATCAGATCTCGTCGTTTCCAAAACATCTCCTCACGTGGTGACGCGGCTTCGCCACGGAGCGTCGGCCACCAGTCGAAACCATCAATGACCACTCCTTCGGGCAGCTGGGCGCCAGTCGCCGCTGCGAGGCTCGGCAGCAATTCCAAGCTGGACAAAAAGGCGTCGTTGACTTCACCAGCTTTCACGCCTCCGGCTGGCCATCGCACGAGACAAGGAACACGAATGCCTCCTTCCCATGTTTGCCCCTTGTGTCCACGCAGTGGTGAATTGTCGGCTCCACCGCTGCCGCCATTGTCTGAAAAGAAGATGACGATGGTGTTGTCGAGAACTCCTTTGTGTTGCAATGCGTCAAGCATCTTTCCAATGGCGTTGTCCATACACGTGACCGCGGCGCGGTAGTCTCGACGCCGCGCTTCAGGCGTCGCCACGGTCGCCGGGGCTCCGTAGCGATACTTTGGCGTGACCCTTGTTTCGGGATCGACCGGCGGGTACATCTTCTTGTACTTCTCTGGCGCCTGGACCGACGAACGAATCTCGGGCTCAAGTGCTGAAGAATTGTGCGGCGCGTTGAAAGGAACGTACAGAAAAAACGGATCCGCAGTGGCATGTTCGTCAATAAACCGCAACGCCTCACGCTGGAACAAATAGGTACAGTAGGTCCCCTTGTCCGCAGTCGTGGGCGACAGATTGCGGACCATACTTGCAACGCCGTATCGTTCGTGCGTGTAGTAGTCGATGCCGGTATTGGTGAACCCATAAAATTCGTCAAAGCCCCGTGATGTGGGTAGGTATCGCTTCAACGTTCCGAGATCCCATTTGCCAAAAATGCCGCTTTTGTAGCTCGCCGATTTCAATACCGCCGGGATCAAAACTTCACGCTCATCCATCCCGCCAACCCGCTCGAAGCTGACCGCATACTCTTCGTTCGTATAGCGGTGACCGTAGTCGGGGGCTTCGTTGCGAATCATGTCATAGACACCGTTTCGCTGTGGATAGCGTCCAGTCAATAGACTTGCTCGTGACGGGGTGCAAGCGGGCCACGCCACATAAAAGTTGGTCAACCGTGTGCCTTCGCGTGCCAATCGATCCAGCGCCGGCGTCAAAATCCCGTTGCCCAGTATTCCGAGATCGTTGTACCCCTGGTCGTCCGAGACGATCAGCAAAATATTGGGACGTTCGGCGGATTGCAGCGGAGTGGCCGCAGCGATCACAAGCAGGGGCAGCCACAATGTCACGTATCGGTACAAGAGTCTTTTCCAAAGTGGGGCTGAAGTATCTAAAGAGAATTTGATGACGTCGAGCATACGGTCGCCCCCCAGCAGGATCAAGTTGCAGAAGGCCTGTGCCACAGCGTGGAATGTGATTTGACAACGCCAATGGAAGCACGGCCCCCGGGCTGCTGCACCGCTGCGCACACCGAGTATCATAATTCGCAAGCTGTAGTGAAGTTCCGTGCTGCATGCCGGCTACGATGCAATTCCGCTAAGATAGACGTCCGCTGACACACACATCCGTCACCGCACACGTTGAATAACGCCCCGCCTTTCGACAAAGTGGGCTTGCCGATCCCTGAACTTGAGACCGCGACCGTCCTATGTATCCACGAGCGATTGTACTTTGTTTGTTTCTTGTTACTGCGAGCGTTGTTCCTGCAGATCAATGCCTTGCCGAGATTCGCAACGTGGTGTTCATTCTCAGTGATGACCATCGCTACGATTTTATGGGGTTCATGGACGAGGCTCCTGATTTTTTGGAGACTCCGAATCTCGATCGGATGGCAGCCGGCGGCGTGCATGTTCGCAACGCCTTCGTGACCACATCACTTTGCTCGCCCAGTCGCGCGTCGATTTTGACTGGCCGTTACATGCACGCTCATCGCGTCGTCGACAACCAGCGGCCGGTGCCACCGGGAACGCGGTTCTTTCCCGAACATCTGCAACGTGCGGGAGTGAAAACCGCATTTGTGGGCAAATGGCATATGGGACACGACAGCGACGAGCGGCGGCCTGGTTTCGATCATTGGGTCAGTTTCAAAGGCCAGGGCGAATACTTTGATCCCGAATTGAACATCAACGGCGAGCGGCGTCAGTTCGAAGGTTACAACGCCGACATCTTGACGGATCAGGCGATCCGATGGATCGATACGCAATCAAGCGACGAGCCATCGAAACCGTTCTTTTTGTACTTGTCTTACAAGGCGGTGCATTATCCGTTCAAACCGGCTCCGCGACATCAGGGCCGATACGCGGAAAGCAAAATTGAATACCCGGAAACGATGGCCAACAGCGAAGAGAATTATCAGACGCAGTCACGCTGGATTCGCGATCGCCGTTACAGCATTCACGGCATCGATCACATGGAAACCGGAGCGTTTGATAACGATCCGGTTCCCTCGTTTGACGCACTGTATCGTGACTATTGCGAGACCGTGCACAGTTTGGATGAAAACATTGGCCGAGTGCTCGAACAACTGAAAGCCGCCGGGCAGCTCGAATCGACGCTCGTGTTGTACATGGGCGACAACGGATTCGCATTAGGCGAACATGGGTTTTACGACAAACGCGACGCGTTTGAAGAATCGATTCGCGTACCGATGATTGCGTACGCGCCGACCAATCTACCTGCTGGAGAGTCGGTTGATGAAATGATTCAAAACATCGACGTCGCGTCGACGGTTCTCGATGCGATGGAGGTGGAATTGCCCGCGGACGCCAAAGTAGACGGCAAGTCATTTTTGCCATTGTTGCGAGGCGACAGCATCGCATGGCGAGACCACATTTTGTACGAATACCACTGGGAATGGAATTTCCCAGCGACCCCCACGCTGTTTGCGATTCGGGATGAACGGTTCAAGTACATCTACTACCACGGCGTTTGGGACCAAGACGGATTCTACGATCTGCAGACCGATCCCCACGAGCGGCACAACTTGATAAACGTGCCTGGCTATCGCGAGCAGATCGAGCGAATGAGTCGTCAAATGTTCGACGAATTGTCAGCGATGGGAGGATTAAACATCCCCGTCCGACGCCCGCAAGGCGAACGGTTAGGATCCCGCAAGCTCCCCCGCTAACCCCGCTCCGCAGCGGAACTCGACAAGAGTTTCTCGCCCCCTCCCGTAGTGGATCTTGCTAAAGATCCCGCCGCGCTGGTTTCTTAATCTTAATCCTAGTCTTAAATCTAATCTCGCCCGAGCCACCAGCTCGCCATCGCCAACAAAAGCGCCGACTGCGCGATCTAGGCGCGCGGTCTTTTGCACAGGAACAAACAGAGGAAACAGAGCCACAAGTCGCGCATCCCCTGCCGCACCTCTCCCGAGCGCAGCACGGGAGAGGTCGGACGGGCCGTCGAGGCCTCGTCCGGGTGAGGGCCTGCCTCCAGCTCATTCGCACCTCGCATCAATTCCGCGTCCAATCCGCCTTGCCCCCAACTCCCCGTAGTGGATCTTGCTAAAGATCCCTCCTCAAGACGACCGTCACGCCCTCTCAGCCGACTCCATTCAAACAAAGCAGTCGCCCCACTGCATACTCAAGCATGGTGTGCGCGGACAATTAGAACAGGAACAACCAGATGAAACAGAGCCGCAAGCCGCGCATTCTCTGTCGCACCTCTCCCGAGCGCAGCATGGGAGAGGTCGGACGGGCCGTCGAGGCCTCGTCCGGGTGAGGGCCTGCCTCGGTCTCACTCGCACCTCGCCTCAGTTCAATGTCCAGTCCGCCTAACCCCAACACCCCGTAGTGGATCTTGCTAAAGATCCCGCCCCAAGACGACCGTCACGCCCTCTCAGCCGACCCCATTCAACCAAAGCAGCTGCTCCCACTGCAGACTCAACCATGGATTGCTCGGGCTATTTGAACAGGAGCAAACAGAGGAAACAGAGTCGCAAGTCACGTATTCTCTGCCGCCACTTCTCCCGAGCGCAGCACGGGAGAGGTCGGACGGGCCGTGGAGGCCTCGTCCGGGTGAGGGCCTGCCTCCAGCTCATTCGCCCCTCGCATCAATTCCGCGTCCAATCCGCCTCACCCCAACACCCCGTAGTGGATCTTGCTAAAGATCCCTCCCCAAAACAACCGTCAACCACACTCCGCCGACCCCATTCAACCAAAGCAGCTGCTCCCACTGCAGACTCAACCATGGATTGCGCGGACTATATGGACAGGAGCAAACAGAGAAACAGAGCCCCGCCTCACCACTTCTCCGTTCGCGACGTTTTCCGTAGTGGATCTTGCTAAAGATCCCGCCCCAAAACGACCGTCAACCACACTCAGCCAAGCTGATTCAATCGCCGCAACCTCTTCACGATGCTCGAAACCCTCCGCAGACCTGAACGTAGATTGCGCGGTCTTGGTTGAACAGGAGCAAACAGAGGCAACAGAGCCGCATATCACCTCTTTCTCTGTTACCTCCCTTTCCTCCTGTTCAATCATTTTCGGAGGCGTCCTTATCCGCCCAGCCACGCTCATTGATTTTACAATTTACAATTGTCAATTTAACTTTTTCAATTCTCCCAGCTCCTCACTCCTCACTCTGCGTCGGCCCTGCAGCAAAGGTCATCGCCCACTCCCACAGCCACTGAAAGCAGGATGCATTTCAGAGTGCTCAGTCGCTTTTACCGCCGTCCTGCATCGCCGCAGCACCACCTTTGCCGACTCTTTATATGCATGCATGACAGGTCAATGCCTCTGATTGAAAGTTCGTTTACAATTTCGCTTGACCCACGAATCGAGTCCCCTCATACTCAGCGGTCGCCAACCGGCGAAAACACTCCCTCGCACCGGCGACCACATTTCAATTGTCACCGAGGGAGCCGAAGGTCCAAACGGCGATAACAGCCCCAGCCCCACTTATCGCCACCACAACTAGCGATAATTACTTCGTTACATGCACATCGTTTGAGCTCGAATTGATTTGGTTACAGCTGCTGATTTGTTCGCCGTCCGTGTCGACCATAGCGTCTCACCTTGCCGCGTTGGTACTCCGACACTACCGCAAGGTGACGCTGTTGTGCAGCGTTCGGGCGTTGCCATCGAGAATGCCGAACAGTACCTCGACTCGCCAATCAATGTCGTCCTTGTAGGCTCCGGTCGTTGGCTCAACTTTGTGGCAAACATGTCTCCACCTTCACTTACGGTTTCTGAGGACTTCTACCAATCGAATGCCTCAGCGTTGGACAAGGCTTTTGCCCCGTTTCCGATTCGCATTCCCCGAACACTTGGTTCGTCTAAGCTCTATCGATTTCTGGTTCCGCTGCATCGTTATCAGATCGTTGATTTCGACTCCGCGGAATTAGACTATTTCGACGACATTCGAGAACCCAAATATGCAAGACGTGTCCTGCGTTGGGTCGTTAATCCATGTCAAGTTCCGGACTTGCAAGTTTTTTCTGACCGGATGGGGCTAACGGTCGTAACGGAGGATTTCGCTTCAAGGCTCAAGCACGCATCTGGGATTAAATTGATACGCTTAAAACAACTTCACGAACCGTTGCTCGGGACTTAAACTACCTTGGTATGCCAAGGCACGTAACCAAGCGATCGACACGGAGCCGCGGATTAGGTTTTCCGAAGTGGATGATCGTACGCCGCGGCCCGGTCACCGCAACCGTTGGCAGGACTTGGTGACATAAAACGCGTCGTCATCTTTTTCGCATGTGTTGTGATCGTGTTGGCTTCGGTCGCGTTGATATTTCTCGCAACAATTGATCTCAACGATTTTCAGAATCCACTACTGAACGCATCACGCGACGGCAGCACCGTCGAGATTGAACGACTCATCGACAATGGTTCTGACCCGAACACCTCGGACGCATTCAATAACACTCCGCTGTCGATTGCCGCGCATTTCGGACAGACCGACGCTGTGGAACTGCTGCTTAGCAATAGCGCACACATCGACGGCATCACGGGAAATATGACACCACTGCAATGCGCGATCTACAGCGGCCATCTTGATACCGCAACGTTCCTGCTGACTAAGAACGCAGACCCCAATCTAACGGATGGTAATGAGATGTCTTCGCTTTCGATTGCAGCACAAAAAGGTGATGTCAAAATGGTCGAGTTGTTGTTAAAGGCGGGTGCAAACATCGAACATGTTGACGACAAAGGATGGCGACCATTACACATTGTTCTTCGCTCCATAGCGATTCTCTGATGCGGATCGCCTCGCAACCGTTTCCATGCTGCTAAAATATGGTGCTGATCCAAATGCTACCAACCCGGGCGGGTTTGAACGCGACAGCGAGCGTGATAGTCACATTGGCTATCGACGCACCAATACAAACGTTGGCAACACCCCGGTATCGATCGCAAAGAGTAATGGATTCACCGAGATCGTTGCCGAGCTGATTGCGAATGGTGGCGCTTAACAACATGCGAACCATTCCGTGCACGTTGCGGACTGGAAATGGCTTGAAGACTAACGGGAGACAGGGAGACAGGGAGACAGGGAGACAGGGAGACACGGAGTGAGGAGTGAGGAGTGAGGAGTGAGGAGTGAGGAGTGAGGAGTGAGGAGTGAGGAGTGAGGAGTGAGCGTGGCACAGACGGAATCGTTGCTCTGGCACTCCTGGGAAAAAGCGGATGGCAGACAGAAAGATTGGTGTGTCAGA
The DNA here is from genome assembly GCF_039545035.1 of Novipirellula caenicola. Classification (NCBI taxonomy): domain Bacteria; kingdom Pseudomonadati; phylum Planctomycetota; class Planctomycetia; order Pirellulales; family Pirellulaceae; genus Novipirellula; species Novipirellula caenicola. Next base: position 13,177 of record NZ_BAABRO010000001.1, on the reverse strand, counting down.
AAGATTTTTTGAGACGCAGTAGTGCCTGCCCTGTTTTTCGATCTTCATCTTTTTGTCACCCATTTTTTTGCCTGTTTTTGGACATCAGGGGAGGTCGATTTAAGTGGGCTTCGGGGGGGCGTCAATTGGTGTACACGGGTCAGCAATGCATCGATTGCCGCTGGTTCCGCGGTTGGCTCGAACCGTTGTTTGCGGCGCGATTGTCCCTTGGCAGTTTTGTCATGCCGCACTCGTTCGCGGTGATTCGCGGGCAAGTGTTTGCGAGCGGTATTCGCTACGAATCAGATGGATTTCCACGGGGCAAGTGCTGGTGGCGCGGACTTGATCGCGATTGCAGCGTGCGAAGTGACGCCAGGTGAGAGGTGTCGGCTGGGCGCCGGATGCGCCGGCGGCGCCAGTCCGGTTCAGAGAGGGTTCGGTAATCAATAGGACAAGGATCAAATAGTGTCACACCGCAAGGAGGAATCGGTGGCAAACCGTGAACACAAAGCGTATCCTCACATCCGAGAGACACCATTCTACTCGCCGGGAGCACGGCTTGTGGGGGGCTTCGCAGTGGATAGTCAACTCAACGTGCCCCGTGATGGCTGCCGTTAAGCCACCATGAGGAATCCCATTGGCATACACGAATGCGATTCACACTAAGAGCACTCCTGATCTCAGGTGGTTGTGTCGCCGTTGTCATTAGCATGCTGACGATGTATGGCGTTCACGGAATTTTGTTTGCCGCAATCAACTGCAGTGTCGCAGTCGGGTGTTTAACGCTGTTCTCACGCCGACGAGCATTGTCTGCGGTGTGCGGTTTGCTTTACGTCGCACTTTGGTGTTCTACAGTCGTAGGGTCAGCGTCCGTTCGCAACGACGCCATTTCAAGACTTCAAAAATCTCTTTTGCCTACAGCCGTACCTGAACGCAATGTCGCACAATTTGATATTGACCCTGTTGCATTAAACACACAAGAGCAGGTGCAGTGGCCGTGGTTCCATGTCGGCGCCGCATCGGTGCCATGCCCGTTCGTCATTGTGCTTGACCACGCGACAATGACCGAAACATTCGGCTACAGTGGGCGTGCGCACTTGCTTTGGATCTTCGGTTACACTTGGAACTTTGCGGAGCGTCCGAATTGGATCCGATGCTAGAAAGGGCGTAACCAAGTGATGGTGGCGGAGCGACGGTGGTCGCCGCTTTTGTCTGCTTGCAAGTCAACTTCCGCCGTCCACACATCGCCAACGTTAGCCGATCAGGATCCAGTGACCGAAATAAACCCCTATCACCCGCCTCAGGCTACCGATGCCGTCGAGTCATTAGAGGCCATCGCGATACGAAGGATTCGACCCTCGACGACTGGGCTGATCCTTATGCTTTCGGTTCAATCTTTTGGCTATGCGGTAGCGGGGGTGGTGGCTTTAGCGATGCTGGTTCTCGGGGAGACGGTTGACGCGACGCTTTTGGGGGTTAGTTTCGCCGTCGTGCATTTTTTCGTTATGATATTCATGATTCGATCGATGCTAAATGTCCGTCGTCTTCGAGGGCTTCGCAACGGGCGACTCGCTGCGGGACTTGCTTGCATCCCATTCGTTTCACCGGCAATTTGGATTGGCATTCCTCTCGGTGTATGGCTAGCCTTGGTTCTATTCAAACAGGACGTAGCAGCAGCGTTTGAGTCTCGAGCGTAAACGACGAGGGACCAGCGGATGCACCCGGGTAGTCGAGTTGGGCGTTGTAGCAATGGAAAATCAGCCGCGTTGACCAAATGATCCGTACGGTTCCTCAACTGACGACGATGGCTTGATGGCAAACGTCAACTCGCTATCGAAAATGTCCCGCGGTCGATCGATTGGCAGGATGATTCGTTGGCAAAATGGTTGGCGCGAGCTGTTTGATCATTTTGCCTCCCATCATGTTGCCAACAGATTTCTTCTTTGTTTTGCGGTAATCAACGGATTTGCCGGCGGTCGTTGCGCTCGCTATGATTGGATTACCGTCAACCGTCGTGGTTAGCGACATCCCACGACAGCAAACCGGGGAACCATGCGATGGTGACAAAGCGGCGGCATCATTTTTCCAAAGTGGTTGAGTCACCGTTCGCCGCCTGCATATCGCTCCCATTTCTGCGGCGATGGTGCGCAGCCTCTCGGGGGTGCAATCGCCGTCCAGGACTCGAACGTTTTCTCCAGTTCGCGTCATTAGCGACATCGTATCGGGCGAACATCACTTTGGTCAGAACTTCTTGTTAGTTCAATCCTTCGCATCGGACTGATACGTGGTTGGTTTTAACCACCGATTTACCCAGATGGCCCAGATGGACACAGATGTCAATGATCGAGATTCGTATCTGTGTGCATCTGCGCGTATCGGTGGTTGTCAATAACGTCCGAAATGTTACGACGCAAAATCGCTGCGTTTCGGATTCATCGGTGTCATTTGTTGCTCGAGCCCGCTTCGGTCGCTATCCTGAGGTTCGTTGATCCACGTCCGACTGGCGATTCGTCCGCCACACAAGCCTATCGCAAGGACCGACGCGGTGCACCCGATCGGTGGCGACGTATTTTCGTGAACAGAAATCTTGGGTCGCTGCCAGGTGACCATCAACGTCCTGCCACTGATGGATCCTCAACTTGACCCGCAATGACTGGTTCATCTCAGCGAGTATTGGGACGATTGTGATGGGGATTGTTTACGCGGCGCTATGGAGTTTTCCCAGGACGGGACCTGATCTCGTGCACGGAATGGTTGCTATCTGCGGCTGCTACGTCATTTCGATGTTTACGTTTGTCATTCGAGCGTATTGCAGACTTCCGCGTGAATGCTCACTTGCCGCAAAGCCGATTCGCAAAGGAGTGTGGGCGTCACTACTTGGCGGGTCGGCATACGGTGCCTGTGTCGCGGTTGGCGTAACGCTTGCGTATTGCTATGTGATGCGTCCAACTTGGGATTACACGGTGGTTAAGTTCTGTTTGATTGCCCAGGTAACAACGATTGCGGTATGCGGCGCCGTGATGATTCCGGTTGGCTTTCTCGCAGGCTTGATCTACTCGCTGTACAAATGGAAGCATACAGAACAATGCGATGCGCGCGAGGCACGCGAGTCCTCGAGTTGATCTTGGGCAGTGATTGCTCAAATGCTAAAACGCTCGGACCGCGTGATCGTTCGCCGATTGACTTAGCGAAGCCCACTACCGGGATCCCGTGCGATGACTCCCCGCAAACCAACAAATTCATCTGACGAAGGTATGACAAATACTTCCCCGGTGGGCAAAACGTACTCCTTTGAAGCAACGCTGGAAAACTGGGCCGAGGGGATGGACTACTGTGCCGCACCTGTCCCGACAGAAATCACAAAGGCCTTGGGCACGAAAGCCGCCGTCTTGGTCATGGCGCGTGTGAACGACTCACAACCATTCAAGGTCAGTCTATTTCCGGTCGGCGGCGGAAAACACTACATCCGCATCAAGGCCAGCGTTCGTCGTGAAACGAAGACAAAGACTGGCGATCGAATCCAACTACGGATCAAAGTCTTAGATCGTGATGATGTAGAAATCCCCGACGATCTGATGATGGCGATGCACGCCGACGGGGTGGAAGAAGCGTTCATGTCACTGTCACCGGGAAAACGAAACTACATTGTCCGCCGGATTGAAGACGCGGTCAAACCCGAAACCCGGGATAAAAGAATCCAAGAGGCTTTGGCCGCTGCGAAAAAACAACGATAGTGCAATCGGCGATTAAAGTCAGGACTAAACGCCCGGCAGTACCAGATGACATTGTATTGCACCGACGTCGCCGATTCCGGGCGTTTTCAATGGGACAATCACTTGTCGCGGCCTGTGATCGTTAAGGTGATCGCAGTTTGCGGCGTGGCTCTCGTTGATTTGCGATTCATTCGATCGCTGCCGTACCAAGTGAAGCTCGCGGTTGTGATCGTGCAACATCTTGTCATCGCACTCGGATACACTAGCCTCACTGGTCGATCCCAACGGTTTCCTGCTCGGCGGGGCACCCACGGGGCGGAACGCCGACTGCAACCATGCTCGATCAATGCTTGCTGCCATCTTCGATAATCATGCGATGGTGACGGAGCGGCGGCAACCTTTTTGCAAAGTGGCTCAATCATCCTTTGCCGCCCACACACCGCCCCTGTTCCACCATATAACAAGATGATCACGGTGATTCATCACGATCGCTTCCCCTTCCCATTGAAACGCATTGGAATGCCTTCGTTGAACATATGCTTACCGTCCATCGCTGGTACAAGCATCTATCATTGTTTGGTGGCGAGTTTGTGGTGTTTCTATCACCTCATCTGGGCGTCGGGTATCCGAACGAGTATCCGCGACTGCCAAACGGCAACACGCTCGATGGCTACCGATTTGCCTTTGGAACCCTTGACTACATTTACCGGCGTCATGCATCTGAACCCTTCGTCAACGATCTACCATCGGTCCTCGGAATTGAGGACGAGTTGATGAAGGCAACTCGATTCACTGTTTATCCAATCATATCCCCTAGAATATTCGGGTCGGTTCATTCCGACGTCGTAGAGAGTATTCGACAAGGAGCTTCGCATCCCCATGCATCTGCTGTCATTGACGCGAATGATTCACGCAAACTCGCAGAGCAACATTGGCACAATTTGTTTCCAAGCCATCGTGAACTTGAGAGAATGAGGGTTCGTTCCTGCCTTGAACGTATTAGGCAATGGATGACCGGACCCTAACGCACGACGTGGCAGAAGCATGGGGTGCAACTAACGCTGCGAGTGAACGATTTTGAAGTGGGAGGTCGTTTACGCGACCTTGCTGTATCCTACCGTTCTGCAAAAAGAGTCCTATGCGATTAATCCTTACCATGATGATCGGTTTCACTTTGCTCATTGGCTGTTCCATCGAGAACACCAAACCTGCCAACAAAAGTGCAGCCGAAGCATCGCACCCAGACCGCAACGTGGAAGAACCCGCAGGTATGCCTCACATGTTCACATATCCTTCGCCGGACACTTGGGAGTACGCAAATGATCGACAACGGAAACGGGCTTTACGGTCATTCGAAGAACTCAAGAAACGCAATGCCCCGGTATACTCCGGACCGCTTTTTGGCGATGACGACGATGAAGTGACGCTTCAAAACCCAGAGGATGTAGCACGACGAACTCTCGTACTATGGGCGGTTGAGCTGCGGGGTGAAGGGATTCCGCAAAAGGAGGCAATTGAATTGATTGAAGGACTCAATCTCTGGGGTAGCGTCAGTCCGGAAGAAAAACGATTTCTACAGAATGACGATCCGGACCCCGCCGAAAGCCAAGAGCTTGTGTGGCGTCTGGAAAGCATTTGGGTGCTTTTATGGGCACTTGGTCACGTTGAAGAACTAAACTGGCCGAGCGGAATGTGTGATGTCCCCCAGTTGGTCGAGATTCTTAAACCGCATGAATCGAATCCTGCTTTCATCGCGGATGCCAAGCTGCGAAGCAAGGCTGAGATACTTGATGCCCAGGACTTGATTATGCGGATTCATTGGACGATTCGGGACGCACACCTAAATCACGGCGGAATAATCCCCGAAGATCTTGATTGGTCGCAGGATTACAACGCGGTCTCCGTCACCATGAGCGCGGCGGTTGGTGTCGTTCAGCAAAGGCACTACACGCTGAACTGGTTGGTCAATTTTTTGAAACCGAAAGATTGGGATCACGTCGATACTCCGACTTAGCCCAAACGTTGCTGAACAAAGCGGTGAAGAGGAGCCGCCGATGACGCGGGTTTGGGATCATGATCTATTGGCGGCGGCCATGTGATCCCAAACACTATTCGACAAGGCATTCCCGGCCCATTGCAACGACAATCGGAAACTCAAACCACGCCGAAGATCGCTGGACGATTGTCGCGGTACAATGAAACGCTCGGCACACGCATCTAGTCCTCACCCTAATCTGTCGCGGTAACTCTCCGGCAAATTGCAATGGCAGTTCAGTACACAAACCCTACCGAACCAGATCAGGTTGGTTACCCGCGTGGACATCGAAACCAAGTCGTCTTGAAGTTGGGTATACTCCTCTTTCTGTTTAGTGGGCTGGCTATTGGTATCGCAATGGTTGCGATGTGCTATGCTCCCATTTTCGGGCGATTCTGGGAGTTTTGGAAATAGAATCCAGCAATAGGAATACGGCGGATAACCAAAGTGAGGAGTGAGGAGTGAGCGGTAGTTGGTCAGAAAGATTGTTGCGACAGAAAGATTGAAAGCGGCGAATCAATCGGTTGTCTACAAATATTGCGATTGTCGCCTGCTTCCCGAACGTGAATCCGGGACGACCACAGCAGCAAACGTGCGAGGCGTTGGTAGCTGCACGCCATGCAACCCGAGGTTGGGCAGGAAGATGGAAGGGGCAGGAAAATGGGAGAGGCAGAATGCGATGTTGTCTATTCCGGGATCGTCGTCTTGCGACTGAGAAGAAGCAAAAGGTTAAAAGATGACCGGTTAAAAAATGAAGACAACGTGAGTGTTTAGGTCCAACTACGAAACGCCATGACAGTCTCGTTTTTCTGTCGCACCAATATTTCTGTCTACCTATCGTCCGAGCAATCGCCGAACCGAATACGCAGAGAGTCCGGAACACTCATTCCGCGACAGTCGTCCTCGTCGTTCACGACCTTCGTTGTATTTAGAATACCGCAAGTGAGGACAGAAAGACTGTTGCGACAAAAAGATTGAGAGGACGGTGTGTTGAGCACCTTCATCATTCTCCCTAAATGTTTTTGTCCTCCATTTTTTTTGCCTGGGGGTTGGTCATCAGGGGACGTTGCGGCTTATTGCACGCGTGGTCGTTAAGTCGCGTCGTCAATTGGACAGTGCGATGATCATTCGCGGTGATTAGCGGGGTAACTGGTGTTTGCGGAGATCTCCTGCCATCGCGTTGTCGCTCCACGGACTCACCTCCGTCGCTATTGCATTTCGTCGCGATGCGACTGAAGACCGACTGGGGCGGTTAGCGTGAGTGATTGGAAAATAGATTGCCCGTTTTCTTGCCTCTGCATTTTTCTGCCGCGTCAATCTTTCTGTCGTTATTTGCGATGTGATCAAACACGCAATCGCAGGGGGCAAGCCAAGACGCGTGTATTGCGAAAAAACGGCGTGCGCCGCGAGCCAGAATTGCTGTTAATTTCGTTCGGTGCTTACTCGGACGATCGATCGACAGAAAGATTATTTCGACAGAAAAATTGGATGGACGGAGTCTATCGTGGTTTCGTCTTCATTTTCCTGTCAACCATTTTCCTGTTTTTCAATGACCCATTCGAGGACGTTGCGACTTAATGAGATCGTGGTTGTCAATTCGATTCATCCGATTGACAGTTCGGCAATTTCCACTGCAGCTATTGTGCGTTGCCCATAAGCGTTCATTCGAGTGCCAACGAGGGTTGATTTTGCGGAATGACGGCGTGTGCGCCGCGAGCCAGACATTTCGTGATTTTCAATCGGTCCTGGCTCGGACGATCGATAGACAGAAAAATGGGTGCGTTAGAAAGATTGAAACATCGGAGTGTTGAGTGTCATCATTCTTCTGTCTTCATCTTTTTGCCAAGCATCTTTTTGCCCGTGTTTGTCCACTTGTGGATGGGGCGTTTTAACTCGCTCCTGCTCGTCAATTCGCGTTGCCGGCTGGACAGCGCGGCGATCGCTGTCGCCGCTTCCGTGGCTTTCGCGCGTTACACATTGGCGTCCATTGGCGTGATTCGCGGGCAAACGTTGGCAAAGAGGATTTGCTGCGAGTCTGAGGGATTCCAGCACTGCTCCCGTGCTCTTGGTGCTATTTCGATTGCGATTGAAGAATGCGAGCAATTGGCAATTGAGAGAAGTCGGCTGGAATTCAGATGCAATACTGCGGCATACCTGGTTCGGGGAGGATTTGAGGATCAGTGAAGCAGGGATGAAAACTTGTGACATCACAATAGGGAAATCTGTGGCAATCCGTGAACGCGAAGCGTATCCTGGCATCCGAGAGACACCGTTGTAGTCGCCCAAGCCTGAGATGCAGGTTTGCGCGGATGGAGAATCAACCTTCCCAGCCCGGTGACGGGCACTGTTAACCGACTGAGCAAGGGGCAGCATTGACCATCAATCCCGATCCATATCGCCCACCGTTGGACCAAGCACCGCGTCAAGGCGTCGGCCCAATCGCGACAGTGCTTGACGTTGCTGGCTTGACCTTCGGCGGTTTCTGGTGTGTGGTTACCACGCTGTTCGTTACATACATGGTCTCCATTCCGATCATGTACCCCAGGGTTCTCCAATCCGTCGGTTTCATACTCACACTGACCTTGGCTCAATTTCGTATACTCTGGATTCTTCGGCGCCATCGCAGCATTGCTTGGATTCCCTTTGGTTGTCTTTAGCAATCGTCAACGTAGGCGGCTCGCTGCTTCTCTTGACGAAGAGTGATGGCTGCGGATGGCCAGAAAGTTGCATTGGAGCGGCGGTGACAACTCGCCTCGAAGTGACTATTCAACTCCCGCCGCCCAGTGAATTCCATCGTTCGTCGACTGAAGGCATCTGCGTATGACGCAATTCGCTACGACTGCTGACATCCGGTCTACCGACGACTCATCCCTACGGTCGTACGTTCGACTCTACACGCTTGCATTCGCCAGCATGATTGCGATCGACTTATTGCTGCGTGCGTTATCGGTCGGACTTACCGAGCCTGTGAGCCCTGCAGCAATGGCGGCCTTCATTTGCACTATCCCAAAGAATAAGCCGCGATTCCGTTCTTTGCGGCGTTTCGGAATTACGGTTGTGCTAGCTGGACTTCTTGCATTTGCCACCGCTGTCCTTTACAAGTCCTTTGGCGTGGAGGAGGCGGGGAAAATTGCGTGGGTCTCTGCCAGTCTGTTCTACACGATCACTTTCGGCTGCATCGAAAGTTTGTCGTTTTGGTGGACTTGCGTTGTGACGCCGGGGCGGAGCACTGCGAACAATAAGGCGGATAACAAATAAGGCTTTGAAGTCAAGTTGGGCGGAGGTTGAGCCTGTGTCTTGTTAAAAGGTTAGCATGCTGAGAACCAGCGTGACTTGTCAGATTAGTCGAAGCTCAAGGCCTCTGTTCAAGAAGCCCGGTAAAACCCTAATGCTTTGTGATATTGAGCTTTTGACTTTTGGCCACTCGGAGCCCGCTTGATCCATTGTTTATTCGTTGTTTGCCGTGTCACTCCTCAATCGATTTCTCCCCAGGTGTAGACTTGCTGCGGAGCCACGAACGATCGCGTGCACGCGTGGCTGCCGACATCGCTTTTTTTTTGAATGCGAAAACCACTCCGGCGGCCCGGAGATCGTGGCCGCTCGCCGACTGAAATTACACTCGCTTGACATTGATGATTTCGACGGTCATCTCATCGACGTCAATGGTGAAAAAACGCGTAGAGGATCGCGGTCTATATAATACAAACCTTCGCTCAAATGCCTGCCGGCCCCCGCGGGATCGGATCGCATCGCCGCTTGCATGTGCCTCGACGCATTGACGACCTCCGCTTCAACCTTCGCGATCAGTTCGTCAACGGAACACTTGGGTTCCGTGCTACTAATGCGGGATTTTGCGTGATTGAACATCAAAATCTCGTGACGAATTGATTGATGGGGCGGCGTCCATTGAGACCGAGGGGCGAAATGGTCCACCAGTTTGCGATTTCAATGAACCGATCATTCTGCACCGGCGCGGAAGTTTGAACAGACTTCGCCAACCATCCATAGCGAACCTAGGGGAGAATCCCATGGTATGATGTTCTGGATCACACCTAACAAGAAGTTATGAGAGTGGGGGCACGGCAGCGCGACTTGCGGCGTTCTTCGCAAGTCGATGGTCAATTCAGCGTGCCCCGTGATGTCCGCCGTTCGCTACTGAAGGCCTGCATTTACGATGATTGATGTCTCGATCGCATCTGATGATTCCGTCACGTCCATCGAGGTCGCGTTGGGTAGTGCAGCGGAGGAGCGGGAGATTGCGGTTGTTCAGTTTGCAGTGATGTGCGTCGGACTTGTCATGGTACTTCCCGACATCCATTTAGCTCGATTCCCTCACGATGGGTTTGCATCGGCTGAGCTTGTGTTCCGCTTCGCCTTTGCCGGGCTATGGATTGCGATTGGCATATTTGCATCGTCACGCATCTTCTTTCCCCCAATCCCGATTTCTTTGCATTTCACGCCGCACCAGATCAGATACGATTCTGGTCGCCCAGGATTACAGTACCTTTGCAACACGTACGGCGAACGCCTTCATCCCGTATGGTCGCGCCTAATCCAAAAAAGAATTCGTTGGCAATTGCATCGCGATGATTTAGACGCTTCTGGTTTTCACTTCACGCAAAGCGATGGAGTGCTGCATTTGCAAACACGCTCAGGGCCACTCGGTTTCGGGTCGTGCATGCCGAAACAAATTCATGTGAGCCTTTACGAAGCAATTCAAGCCTGGGTGAAGGCAGAGCCCGTCAATGCACCCAAGCAGGTGAGCCGGGCGTTTGCAAACAGGCAATCTTTCGTGCGTGCCGAGTGATTGGTTATGTTATCCGATATGTACATAGGCCTAGGCGAAGCTTATCTCGAAGTGTTTTTCGACATTGCCATGCTGGCTCTGCTGGCATCGGTGGTTACTGTCACAATGATTCGCGTTCTCAAACGAGTGCGTCTCGGTTGGCTGGTAGTATCGGCCTTTGCCCTTTGGCTAACCCTAACGTATGCGGGCGTAAAACTCTTTCATCACGAAAACTTCGTAAGGCTACATCAATCGCACAATGATTACGTACCCAATACGGGATGCATAACCTACGAACCAAGCTTTGGGCATCTTTTTGCCTCGTTCTCGATGAGTCGGGACGAGTTTGACGCGTGGGTTGCCAACTTCCCTGTTCCGATGTTTAAGTACGATGACGCACTTCAACATTTTGATGAAGACAGGCTGGGGTTCACCGAGCCGGAAGCCGCATTTGCGACAGAATCAGGATCAAATGGTGGTCAGACCCGCGCATACTTTAAGGACAAGGTGATGTATCTGTCGCGAAACGTCATGTGAATGTTGTATCGCGAATGACCATGGCATTTACACGGGACGGGGCTTGCAGCCGAATTTTAAATGGACAGCTTTACTCTTCCAGGCCTATGTTCCCGGTCGTTCGCCAACTAAATCGATGCAGCGTTCGAAATGCAAACATCGTTTTGGTGTCGATAGGGTATGGCCGTGGTCGACATGATAATGTCATGATACGTCCGTCTATTGGCCGGAAACTTTGAAAGACAGTAAATCGCTAGACAACAATGACAAGAACGCGAAGTCGCCGATCGCGTGTTTTCAAATAAATCGTCAACCGCTGCGACTCGGAAATGCCAAACGTTCCCCATTTGAGCACACCTACGTCCAATGAGATTGAACGAAACGACAAACCCATATCGAACACCCGTTTCGCTGCCCACGAACCGCAGTCGGGTTTCCGAGTTGACTCGACTTTTTCGTCGACTCCCTCTAGTTCGTTATTTCGCGTTTCGTCGCGGTGACGTCGTCATTGTCGATGGCATCGCGTTTTACGTTGATCCAAAGGACTCGTCTCGCATTTTTGCAGCATCCCCGTCTGCAAAAAATACAGACGATCGATTGGAACTCGTGATAGCGGAGAGCATCCGTGCACTACCTTGTTTGTTTTCGCGTCGCCCAGGATTGAAACGGCTAGTTCATGGCCGTATTTTCGTCGTGCGATTGATTGGCTCGTATGCCGAAGCCCGAGGTATCATAATTCGTGAGCATTCCCTCGATTGGGAAACTGTGTCACAACGAATCCAGGACGGCGACAAACCATGGCAAGATGATTAGGTGCCAAAATGATTGACGCCTATTGATTGATCATTTTGCCACCAAAACGACTCGCAGAACCACAACGTTCATCAATTTTTGCCGATTCAAAAACTCGCCCCGAAACAATGTTTTTTGTGCCTAGTCTAGGTCAGCCGGTCTCTTCACTGCGATTCTTGGAGGTGAACATGTCGACACCACAAAAAATTGCACAGGCTTTGCTTCCGACCGCTTGGTTCGATGCGATTCGCGTTTCGTCAGAGCGGTGGATGATCCAATGTCCACATTGTCAAACGGAGCGTTCCGTTTGGAGCGTTGGAGGACTCCGATGGGGCGCCATATCCTACGGAAAACGCGTTGCTGCACATTGCTCGAAGTGCGATAAGGTGGTGGCTGCGAAGCTGCGATACCGGGACGTCGAAAACGTGAGTTCAACCGGCATTGAGTGATTGGATCAAGTGTAGTGCATCTGCTGTGGATGATGTTTTAACCTATCGCACTTCCGCAGAATCGGTAGGTAGTTTCTGCGGAAGTGCTATTAATTCTTTGTCTGATGATGGCCCGTCTGGATGGATGCCGACATTTGGGCTGATTTACGACCAAGCTTTCTGGGAGTCTAAGTCCGGCAAATGCCTCTGCGATTTTCGATACGTACGCTCTTCGCTATCGTTACGGTTGCGGCTTTGATCGCCGTGTGCTTTGTGCATCTGCAGCGCACGGCGGCTAAACGACGACTTGCAAAACGCATCGAATTTCATCGCGATATCGTCAATGCACAGTCAGGAGTGGACGGCCCCTCTCTCCTGCGCGTCGTCTCGGCCGACGACGGCAGACCTGTTCGGAACGTCATCGTTGGTCTGACTCGAATCGGCCCCGACGGCGGCGATGGAGGATTCAAAACGTTCTTGACCGATTCGGACGGGGTTGCACGGCGACACATACCGTTGCAACCTGGGCGATATCAGTGGCATCTCTCTCCCTCTGTTGATTCCCGTTATATTCAAACCTACTGGCGACCCGGAATGCCTTACATTTCTGTGGCGGCTGATGGCACAACTTCGGTACCAACGCTTGTTCTGCAATCCGGAGTCGACGAATGAGCAAGAGTAGTCACCGGAGAGCGGCTCAGTCAGTATTAAAAGTGGACAATCGATCGCCTACCGTCCCTTCGGTACTGTTCAGAAAAAACTTTGTCATCCACGCGGGGCGGAGTGAGGAGTGAGGAGTGCGGAGTGAGGAGTGAGGAGTGAGGAGTGAGGAGTGAGGAGTGAGGAGTGAGGAGTGAGGAGTGAGGAGTGAGGAGTGAGGAGTGAGGAGTGAGGAGTGAGGAGTGAGGAGTGAGGAGTGAGGAGTGAG